>CAZDPE010000005.1:9238-55266 GCA_964507235.1 uncultured Lachnospiraceae bacterium | reverse complement strand
AGGAATGTGCGGCTGCAAGCGCGGAGCTGTCAAATCAGGCTGAAGGATTAAAGGAGCAGATGGAACAATATAAATTGTCCGGCGCTGGCGGAAGCAGTATGAACAGGAAGACAAAAAAGGACTTCCATAACGGCGGAAACAGTAACGAACAGATTATCTCGTTAGACGGGGAATTTGGGAAATATTGATCGGACAGAGAAACAGTGTTTTTATGGGGCTGCCGCCGGAAACGGTAAGGTGCGGCAGCCCCAATGATTTATTTTATATACCGGAAAAGGAGGCTGGTTATGGAGAACAAAAGAAAGATATTGATTGTAGATGATGAGGAGGTAAACAGAAAAATTCTTGCCAATGTGTTTCATGCTGAGTATGAGATACTGGAAGCGGAAAATGGCGCTCTTGCTATTGAAGCTATTGCGCAAAACAACAATATCTGTCTGATTCTTCTCGATCTTGTGATGCCGGTGCTAGACGGCATTGGCGTTTTGGAGTACATGAAGAAAAAGGATTTGATCAAAGACATACCGGTTATTATGATAACCAATGAGCTGCCTGAAAACAGCGAATACGCGGCATACTCCTTTGAAATTGCAGATGTAATCCATAAACCTTTTTTTCCCGACATTGTGGAGAAGCGTTCCAAAAACATCATTGAGCTATATGATTCCAGACACAACATGGAACAGACCATAGGGGAACAGAAACAAACAATCGCTGCACAGGAGAAGCTTATTCTATACAATAGCGAGCATATCATAAACGCTATGAGCTCCATGGTGGAATTCCGTTCGGGAGAAACAGGAGATCATATCAGAAGAGTAAAGTATCTGACAAGAATTATGTTAAAATATATGCAAAAATATTTTCCCGCTTATGGGCTTACGGCTGCTCAGTGCGATATGATCGCAAGGGCGTCCACTCTTCATGATATTGGGAAAATCGGTATTCCTGACAATATCCTGTTAAAGCCGGGACGTCTGACCCCGGAGGAATTTGAGATTATGAAGACGCATACCACCATCGGCTGTCAGGTATTGGAAGGCTTAAAGGACGGCTGTTCCAGCGGCTTTTATCGATATTGTTATGAAATCTGCCGTCATCATCATGAAAGATGGGACGGCAATGGATATCCGGATCACCTGGCGGGAGATAAGATACCGATCAGTGCGCAGATCGTTTCCATTGTAGACGTTTATGATGCCTTGGTGAGCAAGAGATGCTACAAGGAGGCTTACAGGAACAGCGTTGCTTATCAAATGATTTTAGAAGGGGAATGCGGCATTTTTTCACCGGATATCCTTGAGTGCTTTTGTCTTGCAAAGGAAGATTTTTTTAATATCGTGGATGTCATTGGGATGTTTGAGTTTTCATAGACTGTTGACGGCCTTTCAAATCATTTCGGACGGGCAAAAATCTTAATAGATTTTCCAAAAGGAAGATTCATTATAAAAAAAGGGAGCTGTCGGTTTAAATAATGAAAACGGCAGCTCCAAAAGCAAAATGACGTTCGTCAGCCTGTAACGCTTCGGCTAAAATGTAACAGTGAAATCAGCATTTCCGGATAAGGTAATAACCGTATCCTTTTTGTCAATTTTTACATCACCCTGAGTAACGGAAACAGCAATCATATTCACAAGACGAATGGTATAATTCTTATCAGATTTTACGGTAATCTGAATCTGGTTTTTATTTCTTGCCGCAGCCATAGATATTTCTTCTTTTTTATCCATACCATAAATTACGGTAGAAGCTTCTTTTTCATCCTGTAAGGAATATAAACGAAGTTCTGCATGATCGCCATAGTCATAATCCGGCTTGTCATCCTGAGCGCCCAGACTGACAATGGAATTTTCCTTTACCATAAGAGGTATGCTCAAATAACCATGTTTTTCCTTTATCCAGCGGGAACCTTCTTTTTCTTCGCCGGTAAAGAAATCGGTCCAGGTTCCGGCAGGAAGATAATATTCTGCCATACTGTCCTCATTAAAAATGGGCGCTGCCAGCAGATTATCGCCTAACATATACTGCTTATCCAAAAAATGGCAGGTCTTGTCTTCCGTATATTCAAGGACCATGCTTCTCATAGCAGGAATACCGGATTGGGAAGTATCAATTGCAGTTTTATATAAATAAGGCATCAATTTTGCTTTTAATCTTGTAAAGAACCTTACTACGTCTACAGCTTCATCATCATAAACCCAGGGAACCCGGTAGGAAGAGCTGCCGTGAAGTCTTGAATGAGAAGAAAGCAAACCAAAAGCAACCCAGCGTTTATAAACATCAGCAGTAGAAGTATTTTCAAACCCGCCTATATCATGAGCCCAGAATCCGAATCCGCTCATCATCAGGGAAAGTCCGCCGCGGAGGCTTTCTTCCATGGATTCGTAATCAGACCAGCAGTCACCGCCCCAGTGGACAGGAAATTTCTGTCCGCCGACAGTTGCTGAACGGGCAAATAATACGGCCTCTCCTTTGCCGCGCCTGCGTTCCAATAATTCATAAACGCATTTATTGTAAAGATAAGTATAGTAATTATGCATCTTCTTAGGGTCGGAACCATCGAAATATACAACATTTTCAGTAGGAATTCTTTCGCCAAAGTCCGTTTTGAAGCAGTCAACACCCATATCAAGAAGTATTTCAAGCTTGTCCTGGAACCATTTACAGGCAGCAGGATTTGTAAAGTCTACAATTGCCATGCCGGGCTGCCACATATCCCATTGCCAAACCTGCCCGTTGGTTCGTTTAATAAAATATCCCTTTTCCATTCCCTCGTCAAAAAGGCAGGATTCCTGTCCGATGTAGGAGTTAATCCATACACAGATATTGAGGCCTTTTGCTTTAATTCGTTTTAACATGCCCTCCGGGTCAGGAAATACGCGGCTGTCCCAGATAAAATCAGACCAATGGAATTCTTTCATCCAGAAACAGTCAAAGTGGAAGGTCCTTAAAGGAATACCCCGGTCAATCATGCCGTTAACGAAGCTCATAACGGTATCTTCGTCATAGCTGGTGGTAAAGGAGGTGGAAAGCCACAATCCAAATGTCCAGGGAGCGGGCAGCGAAGGTTTTCCTGTTAAATCAGTATATCTGGTGAGAACTTCTTTCATGGAAGGCCCGTTAATAAGGAAGTAATCGAGGTAGGAGCCTTCTACGGAAAATTCTGTTCTTGTTACCATTTCAGTCGCCACCTCAAAGGAAACCTTTTCAGGGTGGTTGACCAGTACGCCATAGCCCTTATTTGTGATATAAAAAGGAATATTTTTATAAGACTGCTCTGTACTGGTGCCGCCGTCAGCATTCCAGATATCGACACTTTGTCCGTTCTTTATAAAAGGAGTAAATCTTTCTCCCATACCATAAACCAGTTCCCCAACAGATAAGGAAAGCATCTGGCGAATATAGGTTTTATCATTATCACCAGGATCATAAGGCAGTCCTTTCCAGTCTGTTTTCATAAGAGCCAGGTCGCGGCCGGTACTCTTAGTAATAACCTCTCCGTTTCTTGAATAAGTCATGGACCAGTTTTTCTTGGTAATGGCAAGGGTAAGAGAACCGCTTGTAATTTTAATAACTTCATCACTGTCCTCTACCTGCAAAGGAAGTTCATCCGTAAGCTCCAGTTCAAAGGAAGGCGTATTTATAACAGCTCCCTTGTAGTGGTAGGTGCGTACACGCATAATTTCAGGTGCAGGAGATGTAATTTCCAATGTCAGATTGATACAGCCCAGCGTATCACCTCTTTGTGTGATATGAATGGTGGGGGCACATAAGGTTACTTTTGTGTCTTCAATTTTGGTAAAATAAACTTCCTGCGGTGCAAAACAGCCGCAGCCTTCTTTTTGTAACCAGCATCCATTGCTAAATTTCATATATTTGTACCGAATCCTTTCTTTTTTATACTAGTATTATAATTGAGAAATTTTCCTTTGCATAGGGATATTTTTTATATGAAATACGTTTTTTTCTGTAGTTTACAAAGTTTTTATTTCTTTATATACTTACCTAAGAATAAAAGTTTATATAGAGAAGGCACAGGGAATATGAACAAGGGGAAATTCAGATTTTTGAGAAAAATGAAGATTAAACAACAGCTTTATTTTATATATTTTATAGCTGTTTTTCTGCCGATTACTATTATCGGTTCATTTCTGCTTATTAATACCTCCAATCTGCTCAGCAGTTATCACAGGGATCTTCTTAAATCGGATAATTTAAGGGTAAAAACGATTCTGTTTGAAATTACCACTCAGATTTATAATATTTCTGAAGAGCTGGCATTCGATGAATCCGTCAGAAATGTTATCTCAGGCAATTATTATATCCGGTCGAATTTAGTGCAGAAGGCTTCTACGGTAACGGTATTGGATAATTATGAATATAATTATGCGGAAATTGAAGAAATAGAAATATATACGGACAATCCCACCTTTATGGATTATAAACAATTTTACAAAGCGGATGAAGCGATTCAGGAAACGGAATGGTTTCAGAAGGCAATAAATCAGTCCAGTGTGTTCTGGGTTCCGATGATGAGCGTTGATAAATATGGGAATGAGTATTGGAATCTTTGTCTGGTGCGGAAAATACCAATGATTAATTCCAATTATAATGGTGTGCTGGTTATTAAAATCAGCGATAATTATTTAAAGACGAGAATCAACAGTCAGGAATATGCTGCTATGGTTTCCGTAGACAGAAGTCCGGTTTTTTTCAGTTCAGACAGGCAGGCTTATGGTACCCGGCAAAAAACAGATATTAATTATGAAGAGGATTACTATCAATATGCAGGTAATCTGGAGGTTAACGGCACTACCTGCTTTGTGGAGGTTTCCACTTTAAACATGTACCAGTCGGATTCAAAGGTATATATTTGCACCATGAATGACCAGGCCTATGGAAATATCAGAAATATTATCATTATCTGTCTGGCTATTATTGTAACGGCAATCTTGCTTCCGGCAATGATAATTCATTTTTTTACCGCCTATTTTACTTCCAGAATTCTTACATTAAGACAGGCTATGCACAGAGCAAGTAACGAAGATTATGAAATTGTTAATTCCATGCAGGGACAGGATGAGGTTTCGGAAGCTTTTTCTGATTTGGAGATAATGGTGCAGAAAATTAAACAAAAGGATGCCGATATGTATGAAGCCAGGATCAGTGAAAAAGAGTTGGCAAGCGAACAGCAGGCTATGGAATTTAAGGTGCTTTCCAGTCAGATAAATCCTCATTTTCTGTATAATACATTGGAAACCATCCGTATGAAGGCATTTACTGCCGGAGATAAAGAAGTAGCTACAGCCATTAAGCTTCTGGGAAAGTCCATGCGGTATGTGCTGGAAAACACGGGCAAGTCATTTACTTCATTAAGTAAAGAGCTGGAGCATGTAAAAATATATCTTTCCATACAGGAACTGCGGTTTGGAGATAAATTTGACAGTATTTTTGAAATTGATGAAGATGTAAATCCGGATTCTATTTATATTCTTCCCCTGCTGCTGCAGCCGGTGGTGGAAAATGCGATTCTTCATGGACTTGAGGAAAAAGAATCAGAGGGCTTTGTAAAAATATCCGTTTACAGAAGAAAAGAAGAAAATGAAATGGAAGTATTTTGCATTGATATCAGTGATAATGGATGCGGAATGGAGGAAGAGGAGCTGAAAGCGCTCAGAGAGAATATAGAGAAAAAGGATATCAGCAGAAGTAAAAGTATTGGATTATACAATATTAATCAAAGACTGAAACTGAGTTATAGCCAAAGCTGCGGAATAAAAATCAATTCCACGCCGGGGCAGGGAACAACAATACAGCTTATTATCCCGATAAATAAAGATGAGGACTCAAAAGAAAAATTGAAAGATTAAAAATAAAACAAAAAATTACTGCATTTTTTATCAAGTATTTGCTGTATTTTTGTTTTTGTAACTTTTGTATAATAATTATATCATAAAACAGAAAATGTTTTATGATATATTTTTATGTCTGGCAAAAAAGATTCAGTAATTGTTCTTTTGGATGCATGAAACAGAAAGGAAGGAAAAAATGGACAATAGCAAAACTTCAAGAGAGATAGTTGCCGATAAACTGTATTATCTTGTAAGAATAGCCATTCTTTTATCAGTGGTATTTCTGTTTGTACCGGCGTTAAATCCCTCAAGAATCTGCGGGCTGATTAATAAGAATCTGTCCCTTTTTACATCTGGTATTGCTTATAATACGCTGACAGCGGATTTTGGCCGTGCCTTTAAAAAGGGATGGGTATTAAAATCTTCCATGCATATTCTTTTTGCCTCATCTTTGGCTATTTGCCTTGGTATAGCGGCAAATGTAGCAAGCGGATGTATGTCGCTTGGAAATATGAAATTTAAAAAGCTCGGAAATTTGTTTGCAGTAATCGGAAGTATAGTAGAGCTGGTTGGCATGGCAGGTATTTATGCGGCATACAGTCAGGTAGCCTTAACGGAAAAACCCAGTAAGGTTGAGCCGATGTTTCCGGGCAGTTTCTGGTTTGTTGTAATCATATTTGCAATAATACTGGTTATTACAATTATTCAGATTATTTTACTGGCAAAGAGCCAAAAGGAAGAGAAATTTGAGATGGAAACCAGGTTTAAACTCTTTCTTATGTTTTTGCCCTTCATCGCATTGGTTGCGGTATTTTCTTATCTGCCTTTATGGGGATGGCGCTATGCTTTCTTTGATTATAAGGTTGGCGATACCCTGAGCATGGAGAAATTCGTGGGCTTTAAATGGTTTAGTGAGCTGGTGAAGAATCCTGCGACGGTAAGAGATATTGTTAACACATTAAAAAATACTTTGGCAATGAGCGGTATTGGTATAGCTACCAGCTGGCTTCCCATGGCATTTGCTATTTTCTTATGTGAAATGAAAAACCTGAAGTTCAGAAGATTTGTGCAGACCTTTACCACAGTTCCCAACTTCATCAGCTGGGTTCTGGTGTATGCAATTGCTTTTTGTATCTTTTCTACAGACGGTTTCCTAAGCAGTTTTCTGGTGAATATAGGAGTTTGGAGTGAAGGCAAGAACCTTCTTATGGATGGTTCCCATACATGGCTTAAGATGTGGGCATGGGGTACCTGGAAGGGAATTGGCTGGAGCGCAATTATTTACATAGCCGCTATTTCCGGTATTGACCAGCAGCTTTATGAAGCGGCAACAGTGGACGGCGCCGGCAGATTCCAAAAAATGTGGCATATTACCGTACCAAGTTTGATTCCTACTTTCTTTGTATTGCTTCTTATGGCGGTTGCAAATATTCTGAGCAATGGTATGGACCAGTACCTGGTATTCAAAAATTCTACAAATACCTCCTCTATTATGGTCCTTGATTTATATGTATATGAACTTGGTATTGGTAAAGGTTCCATTCCTCTTACGACCGTGGTAAGTATGCTGAAATCAATTATCAGTGTGGTTTTATTGTTTGGCGCTAACGGAATTTCCAAATTAATCCGTGGTGAAAGTATTATTTAAGGGGGTGGGAGCATGGCAAAAACAGCACAGGAAAAAGCGGATTTAAAAGCTGAGAAGTTATATAAAAAGACTCATAAGCGCAAATATAAATTAAAATCCGGTGATATTATTTTTGAAATAATTAATTATCTGGTTTTCGGATTGTTTACACTGGCATGTATCTTTCCCTTCTATTATCTTTTCATTAACACGATCAGTGATAATGACATGGTTTTGAAAGGAACAATTAATTTTATACCAAGAGGAATTCATTTTGGCAATTACACGGCGCTCTTGAATGTAAGTGATTTGTCTTCCGCTTTTATGGTATCTGTTGCAAGAACTCTTTTGGGAACAGCTCTTATGGTTGCTGCTTCAGGGTTAATTGGCTATCTGGTTACAAAGCAGGAGATGTGGGGAAGAAAATTCTGGTATAGATTTCTTGTAATTACCATGTACTTCAATGCAGGTATTATTCCTGTATTTTTGAACATGCAGATGCTGGGCCTGACTAACAGCTTCTGGGTATATATTATTCCGGGCATTGTTGCACCTTATAATATTATTCTGGTCAAGACTTATATTGAATCCATTCCGGGAGAACTTGAAGAAAGCGCTGCCATAGACGGTGCGAGCTATATGACAATATTCCGGAAGATTATATGGCCTTTAAGCAAACCGATTCTTGCAACTATTGCAATTTTCGGTGCGGTAGGGCATTGGAATTCCTTTACGGATTCCCTGATTTATATGCAGTCAGCGCCTAATCTGTATACGCTGCAGCACAGATTGTATATTTATTTAAATCAGGCATCTAATTTAAAATCCCTGATGCAGTCCGGAGGTGCAGTGAGCGATGCGGCTATTCAGTCTGCACTTAGCGGCAAGATTATAAAGTATACGATTTCTATGGTTACAGTTATTCCGATTTTGCTTGTTTATCCTTTCCTGCAGCGGTATTTTGAAGAAGGCATTATGCTGGGAGCTGTTAAGGGTTAGTAAAGCAGTAACATTTTTAATTAACGTTGGTGTTATCCGTAATAATACGGTCAATATAACACATGCAATAGAAGGTTATGGATTTCATGTTTTCTATTGTCATAAAGAATAAGGAGGAAGAAAAAGTATGAAAGCAAAAAAAATTGTTGCATTGTTTTTAGCTGCCGCCATGACATTATCATTAGCAGCATGCGGCGGTTCAGACGCAGCAAATTCCGGATCTGCAGCTGAAACAGAAACTAATGCAGATGAGGACACGGACACAGAAGATGAAACTGAAGCTGAAGCAGATACTGCAGAAGCGGAGGACGAGGAGGATGATTTATTAGCAGACATCATCCCTGAGGAAACAGTGACATTGGATGTTTTTGACCAGCTGGCTAACTATTCAGGAGAACAGATTGGATGGTTCGGACAGATCATGTTGGAAAAATTCAATGTTAAGCTGAACATTATTCCCGATCCCGACGGTGTATATGAAACACGTATGGAATCAGGAAATCTGGGTGATATTGTTATCTGGGGTAATGATAGTGATGAATATCTTCAGGCAGTAGAAAAAGGTATGCTGTATGATTGGAATGAGGATGACCTTCTTGAAGAATACGGTTCTTATATTAAAGAAAATATGCCTTTTGCCCTTGAGAAGAATACCAATCTTTCCGGCGGTGTAACTTATGGATACGGTCATGACGTTGCCGTTGATGCAAATGATACACAGGATGCTATGTATACATGGGATCTTCGTTGGGATCTTTACAAGGAATTAGGTTATCCTGAAATTAATAACCTTGATGATATGGTAGATGTACTTGCCCAGATGAAGGAAATCTGTCCTACAGATGATAATGGCAAAACTACATACGGCGTATCTCTTTTCAATGACTGGGATGGAGATATGGTAATGTTTGTTAAGTCAACAGCATCCGCTTATTATGGATATGATGAATTCGGAGTTGGTTTATATGACCCTGAAACACAGACCTATCATCCCTGCCTGGAGGAAGACGGACCCTATCTTACCTGCTTAAAGTTCTACAATACTTTATATCAGAAGGGATTGCTTGACCCCGACTCACAGACACAGAAGTATGATGGTATGATGGAAGATTATCAGAATGGTACAGCCTTCTTAAATATCTTTAACTTCTTAGGTTCCGCATTATATAATTCTGATGCTCATGCAGCAGAAGGCAAGGCTATGTATCCTGTTCCTCCTGCAGAAGCAAGACCTATCATCTATGGGCAGAACGTATATGGAAGCAACAGAATCTGGTCTATCGGCGCCAAAACAGAATATCCTGAGTTGTGTATGGCTATCCTTAACTGGCTGTCAACTCCCGAAGGACGTATGACACTTGAATATGGTCCGAAGGATGTATGCTGGTATTATGGTGAAGATGGTCTGACATATTTCACAGATCTCGGACGTACTGCTAAGCTTGACGGTAAGACCGAAATGACTGACGGATATTCAGGTACATTTGAAGATGGTAACTTTAAGATGAACAATACTACATGGGCTCTTGATACAAAGAATACCGATTCGAACGGAGAAACCTTCAACTACAGAAAATGGGCAAGCTTTACAGAAGAACCCGGTTCAGAGATTGAAGCTGACTGGAGAGAAGTAACAGGCTGCAAGACACCCGATGAGCGCCTGAAACAGACAAACTATATTGTATCTCCCGGTACTACTTATTCAGGGGGTGTTAAATCTGATGAATTACAGGTTGTATGGAATCAGGTTGCAACCTGCATTAAGGATAATTCATGGAAGGCAATTTATGCTTCTACCGATGAAGAATTTGATGCAATTGTTGCTGATATGATCGCACAGGCCAATGAATATGGTTATGACCAGTGTGTAGAATTCCAGGAGAATGAAGTTAAGATAAGAGCAGCTGCAGAAGATGCTGTAAAATAAAAATTATTTCAGCTGATAATAAAAACAGAGAGGGGACTGTCCGGACTGATGCAATCAGGCGGGCAGTCCCCGTTATTTTTAAGAAAAAAGATGCGTAATCGGTATTTTTATTGTATTATCAGAGTAAAGAGCAAAAAGCAGGAGAAGATTCAGATTATGAAATTTTTTAGTGTAGATAGTCCTTTTTATCGTTTTTTATCAAGATTTCTTGATGTGCTTAAGTTAAATTTTATGTGGCTGTTGTTCAGCATTCCTGTTATTACAATAGGAGCTTCTACAGTAGCAGCCATGTCTGTAGCATTAAGGATGACAGATGATGAAGAGGGATATATCGGAAGAAGCTTTATCAGGGCATTTAAAGAAAATTGGAAGCAGGGAACGCTGCTTTGGATTATTACGGTAATAGCTGCATATGCAGTTTATCTGGATTTTCAGCTGTTTAATGCAGTAGAAGGTAATCCTTTTATTTTTTTGGTTATCGGTATTGTATCCTGTTTTATTATTGTGCTTTCACTTTTATATTCCTATCCGCTTGCTGCCAGATACGAAAATACCTTAGTTAAAACGATACAAAATTCTTTTGAAATTTCCAAAAGATATTTTGGGCGGACCTTGTTATTAATTATTATTGTATTGTTTGAAATTTTTATTTTTCAGTTTAACTCTACCATGTTGTTTTTTGGCATTCTGATAGGACCTGCTTTTATAATTTTTACGGTGGCAGCTTTCAGTAAAAGAATTTTTCAGCAGATAGAAAAAGAACCGGGTGCTGTTACAAAAAAGAACAGTGAAATAAACGGGGAAGAAAAGGCTTAAAAGAGTGACACCATATGAAAAACTACAAAGAAACACCGTTATGGAATAACAAATTGGAAATAGAAAAAAGACTTGATTATTTAATTAATGAGTTGACGATAGAAGAGAAAATTACATGCCTTACAACAGGATGCCCGGACATAGAGCGTCTTGGAATTAGGGCATCCTTTATGGGCGGAGAAGCTGCCCATGGAATAGAAGCGAGGCACGATCAGGCGTTCAATGCGGGAACGCCTGAACCTACAACCTCATTTACGCAGCCTGTGGGAATGAGCGGAAGCTTCGACAGAGAATTAATCAGAGAGTGCGGAAGGGCAGTCGGAGAAGAAGCAAGAGCTCTTTTTACAAGAAACGGAAGAGGCGGATTGTGCCGGTGGGCGCCCACTGTTGATATGGAGCGTGACCCGCGCTGGGGAAGAACGGAAGAAGCCTATGGAGAAGATCCGTATCTGACAGGGGAAATGGCATCCGCTTATATTCAGGGAATGAAGGGAAACCATCCTTTTTATATACAGTGCGGAGCTACTTTGAAGCATTTTTATGCAAATAATGTGGAAAAGGACAGAATTAAGATATCCTCATCCATGGATATGCGTAATAAATATGAATATTATTTAGAACCGTTCAGAAAAGCCATTCAGGAAGGCGGGGCGGAGGCGGTCATGACCTCCTATAATGAAATTAATGGGATTCCTGCCATTGTTAATACGGAAGTGAAGGAAATTTTAAAGGATACTTATAGACTTCCGGGTCATGTTGTCTGTGACGGAGGGGATTTTCAGCAGACGGTAAATGACCACAAATATTTTGAAACTCATGCGGAAACCATAGCTTATGGATTAAAGGCGGGAGTAGACTGTTTCACAGATGACGGTGCAGTGGTTTTTGCGGCGGCAAAAGAAGCTCTTGCGAAAGGGCTGATTACAGAAGAAGATATTAACAAATCTGTGCGAAATTCCTTTAGAACAAGAATCAGGCTCGGATTTTTTGACGGAGAGGGAGATTGTCCTTATGCAAACATGGGCGAGGAGTATGTGAATAATGAAGAACACAGGAGGCTGGCTGTCCGGATGGCGGAAGAAGCCGTGGTTCTTTTGAAAAATAAGGGTAAACTGCTTCCGCTGAATCCCCGGGAAATAAAATCCCTGGCGGTAGTCGGACCTCTGGCGGATGAGTGGTATAAGGATTGGTATTGCGGAATACCGCCTTATACAATAACAGCACTTGACGGTATTAAAAAGAACTTTCCGGAAACGGCGGTTTCTTTTGAAAGCGGTCTGTCAGATGTTTTTTTGACCTGCGGGGAAAAATATATCGGGTTAGATGAAGAAAACAGATTATATTTAACAGATAAAGAGCATGCGGAAATTTTCAGATTTACTGACTGGGGCTGCGGAAGTACGACCCTGAGAGCTGTAAGTAATGGTAAATTTGTAACCCTGGAGGAAGGTTCCTATTTAATAAAGGCAGATAAAACGGAAACCTTTGCCTGGTTTATCAGAGAATCCTGGAAATTTTCGGAAAGCAGAACAGGTTCCGTTGATGTGGATATCAGTGATAAAAAGATACGCTGGTTTTTAACCAGCTGGAACGGAAGAAAAGTAACAATAGATAAAAATGGTTACCTGGCAGTGATTAAAACACAGCCTCCTGTAACAGGAGAAATGGATGATGAAAAGCTGAACCGCAAATGCCATGCTGTTTTTGAGGGAGAGCCTGCTCTGCTTGGTATGGAGGTTGTCACAGATGGCATAAGGGATGCCGTGGCGGCAGCGGCAAAAGCAGAAAAAGCAGTAGTTGTTGTGGGCAGTAATCCCGTAATTAACAGCAAAGAAGAGATTGACAGAAGTACATTGGCACTGCCTCCATTTCAGCAAAGGCTGATTGATGAAGTATTTACTGTAAATCCTAATACAGTTGTTGTGATTGTTTCCAACTATCCATATTCAATCTGCAGTCTGCAGGAAGAAATTCCGGCAATCGTTTTTACTCCGAGCGGAAGTCAGGAATTGGGAACAGGAATTGCGGATGTATTAAGCGGAAAAGTATCTCCGGCAGGCCGCCTTCCAATGACATGGTACCGTTCAGAAAAAGATTTACCGGATATCAATGATTATGATATTATTCAAGGAAAAAGAACCTATCAGTATTATGATAAGGAAGTGCTTTATCCTTTTGGTCATGGTTTGTCATATACAGAATTTTCTTATGCCCCTCTTTCCATAACAGAAAAAGGAGAAAGAATTGAGATAAAGTTAAATGTAACTAATATAGGGAGCGTAACAGCCGATGAGGTAGTGCAGCTCTATGTTCATAAAGAGCATTCCCGCGTAATACAGCCGATATGTCAGCTGAAGGGATTTGAAAGAGTTAAGAATATAAATCCCGGAGAGAAAAGAGAAGTTTGCTTTTCGATAAAAACGGAAGATTTAAAATATTATGATGTGATTGCGAAAGCGATGAAACTGGAAAGCGGTACTTATATCTTTATGTCTGGAGCGTCTTCAAAGGATATCAGGCAGCAGGCTTCTGTTTACATTGAGGGGGATGTTATAGAGCCAAGAAATCCTTTTGTGCCTACAGAAGCCGTTCTGTATGATTATAGCAGCAACTGCTTTGTTCACAGAGGCACGAAGGGGCATACCATGAAACGGGAAACCTGTATTATTCCCGGAAAACCCGGAGATGAACCTGATTTTGTGGATAAGGGCCCGGAAAAAGATAAAAATTGTGGATTGCATTATAAAGATTTTAAATTTAATTTGCTTCCTCAAAAAGTAAGGCTTCGGATTTGCGGCGTTGAGGATGGATATATTTACTTCTCATGTAAAAATCAGGAAAACAATAAATCCGGGGTTCAATGTGAGATTGCAGTAAAAGAAAATAAGGATTTGGAATATGAATGGGTAGAAGCCGTATTGCCGGAAGGATTTCTTGATAAAACAGGATGTTATGATTTAAAAATATGCATTGAAGGTAAAATTAAGCTGGCAGAATTCCTGTTTATTCCCGCGTGCAATGAGTCAAAGTCATGCTTGCATGACCTTGACGAATGCCGCGAGGGTCAATACCCCGCCCCTTGGGGCGCTTCAATTTCCATGCCTTGCTGCTTGCGGCGGGGTTATTGACTTAAGAATGCTGCATCATTACAATATTAAAAGAGAAACGGAGAAAAGGCAATGATTTATAATGTATTTGATATGAAAGCTGAGGGAAGTATTGGAAATCCCACACTTACAACTTATTTAATTGATGCTTCGGAAGGGCTGCTCATTCATGAGCGTCCGATAGTAATCGTATGTCCCGGCGGAGGGTACAATCACCTGTCTGTTCGTGAAGGCGAGCTGCTTGCCCTGCAGTTTCTGGCAATGGGATGCCATGCAGCAGTGCTGCGTTATTCCGTTTCACCGGCTGTTTATCCCACGCAGTTGAAAGAACTTGCACAGGCTGTTGCGCTGATTAGAAAAAATGCGGAAAAGTGGCATATACAAAAAGATAAAATACTGATTCAGGGTTCTTCAGCAGGGGGACATCTGGCAGCCTCCTTTGGCTGCTTCTGGAAAAAAGAATTTCTCAGAAAGGCAACAGGCGGAGATGAAGAACTTTTACGTCCCAACGGATTAATTCTCAGTTATCCAGTTATTACTTCCGGAGAATTTGCTCATAAGGGCTCCTTTGAGATGCTTTTAGGTGAAAAATATGAGGAGCTGCTTGAGGAAATGTCACTGGAAAAGTGTGTAAACGAAGATACGCCTAAAACTTTTTTGTGGCATACCTTTGAAGACGCTACAGTTCCCGTAGAGAATTCTCTGCTGTTTGCACAGGCGCTCAGCAGAAAAAATATACCGGTTGAATTTCACTTATATCCCAAAGGAGGTCATGGACTGGGACTTGGTAATAAGCTGACCTGTTCTTCCTCGGGAAAAGAAATACAACCGGAAATAGAAACCTGGATTGGACTTGTAAAAACATTTATTGAGAATTTATAATATTTTTACGGTATTCTGCAGGGCTGATTCCCACATATTTTTTAAATTTTTTGTGGAAATAATCCACATTTTTATAGCCTACCTGCTCAGCTATTTCGTAAACCTTAAGATGATTTTCCTTAAGCAGTTCTTTCGACTGGGTAATTCTTTTGTTATCCACATAAGAGTTAAAGCTTTCTCCTATGGTTTTATTGAAGATTTTACCCAGGTAAGCGCTGTTATATCCAAATAGAGGGGCAATACCTTCCAGTTTAATATTATATTGATAGTTGTGGTCGATATAATAAAGGATATCATCAAGTACGGTATCCCTGGAAGGATTTCCGGTAGCATTCATTACCATTTCCGATTGTTCAGAGAAAAATAAAATAATTTCATATAAATAATTACAGCTGTCTATTTTGTCAATACACTCGGAATTGGTAGGGAAAGGAATATTGGCATTGCTGTATATATGATTAATTTTTTCTTTGATTCGCAGATATAAATCTGTTAAAAATAATTTAACGGCGGATATATCATTTTTGACATTATACAGGTATTCCTCTAAATTGAATAATGTTTCTGCCACCTTCTTACGATTGAAGGAAAGAAGATAATCAGTCAGGAGATTACAATATTCTTCCAGCTTGTCATTATTTATTTCAAGGCTGCGCCTTTTAACATCAGGAAGTTCTTCGTAACCCAGAGTATGCTGTCCCTGCAGACAGAAAAATCTTCTTTTGCATAAAGTGGAAGCTTCTTCGTAGGATAAATATATTTCATCAAGATTTGTTACCGGCCTGCCGTATGCAAGAAAAAGGGTGTCCAAAGGACTGCGTTTTTGGGGAGGATTTTTTTCATAATGGTCAAGGAAGCCCTGGAATTTTAAAAGCGCAAAGCTGCCTTTTAAAAGAATGACTTCATTACCTTCCTCTTCAAAATGTTCAAAGGTATGATTTCCCTTATTGGTGATTTTAAGAAGGTCTGCAAAGTTATAACTGATTTCATCCGGATTTAAACTGAATTTTTCATATATAACGACCTGATAAACATCGGCGTTCAAATTCATTTCTTCCAGTTCCTCTGCGGACAAAGCAGTAGTTTCAGAGGATTCGTAAGTTCCGGTTACAATTTCATGAAGAATGACGCTTTTTGCCTTGTGTTTATACAGATTAAGATTGTCAGATTTAGAACGTTCCATATGTAAAGTGTCCCTGATTTTTTCCAGGGCCTGCTGAAGTTCGTCTTCATCGATAGGCTTTGTCAGATAAAATTCGACGCCGTACCGGATGGCTGTCTGCGCATAAGTAAAGTCGGAATAGCCGCTTAAAATAATAAATCTGCCTTTATATCCTTTTTCTCTGGCAATGCGGATGATATCAGTTCCGTATAATTTGGGCATACGAATGTCCAATAAAACAAGACTGGGATTTTGCTTTAAAATTGCCCACAGAGCATCTTCCCCGTTAGAAGCTTCTCCGCAGATTTCAAAATCAAGAGCCTTCCAGTCTACAATACATTTCAAGCCTTCTCTTATATTCTGTTCATCATCTGCAATAAGTACTGTTTCCATATTTTCATTTTATAATTGATAACATTGAATGTCAATGAAAGCAGAAGATTTATAGGCAATAATCAAATTTCGCAGGTAAAGAATGTTCAATTATTTTGGTTTATAGTAAATATTATGGTATGCTATAATCTGAATAATTGACAGACAGGCATAAGGATGATAATGTTTCTTCCGATACCGGAGGTATGAAATGAAAAAAGCGGCAAATAAATTATTGGCGGTTCTGCTTATATTTTCCCTGATGTTTTCAGGCTGTGGTTTGAAACAGGATAAAAGTGAGGAATGCCCGTATGAAGATTTTATAGTGGTGGATGTGTTTGACGGTCTTGCCAATTATCAGGGAATTCAATCAGGCTGGTTTGCCAAAATAGTAAAAGATAAATTTAATATGGAATTAAACATAATCGCACCGAATGTGGCAGGCGGCGGGGATACGCTTTATGAAACACGCTGTGCGGCAGGTAATTTGGGGGATTTAATTATATGCAGCGGAGATAACGGAATGCTGCAGCATATGGTAACGGCAGGGCTTTTGCTGGATATGGAGCCATATATACAAAATGATAGTATTATGCGGTTTGAAACAGCAATACGCAGACTGAATCAGGATATTATCCCGGAAGGAATTTATGCAATACCTTCCGAAATGTCGGAAAATGCACCTACTGTTCCCAGTGAAAGTCTGGAGCCTACCTATGGTCCTTATATACGTTGGGATTTGTATAAGCAGCTGGGTTATCCGGAGATTGAAACGCTGGAAGATTTGCTTCCGGTTTTAAAACAAATGCAGGAACTGGAGCCTAGGACGGAAAACGGCGAAAAAACTTATGCTTTTTCTTTTTTTAAGGATTGGGACGGTAATTTGATGAATGCGGCAAAACAGCCATGCTGCTTTTATGGCTATGATGAAAGCGGTTTTGTCCTTGTAAAAGCGGACAGCAGTGATTATCAGAGTATTATTGATGATGATTCTCTTTATATCAGAATGTTAAAGTGGTATTTTGATGCCAATCAGATGGGGCTTGTAGACCCGGAATCCGCAACTCAGAACTTTGAAGGATTAATTAAAAAGTATGAGAACGGGCAGCTTTTATATTCACCCTGGCCATGGGTGGCACAGACTTATTACAATACTATTTCCAACAAACAGCAGGGAAAAGGCTTCATGATGGCGGATATCGGGGATATGAATATTTATTCCTATGGCTGCAGTCCTGACGGAAATCATAAAACCATAATGGCAATCGGATCTAATGCGCAGGACCCGGAGAGAATGGCGGCCTTTATTAACTGGCTTTATTCGCCGGAGGGAATCAGCGATAACGGCGTGACCAGTATGGCAGATACGGCAGGGCCTGAAGGGCTTAGCTGGGAATATGGTGAAAACGGACCGTATCTGACGGAATTTGGCATTAAGGCTCTGCTGGAGGGAGATGAAGAGGTTCCGGAAGAATGGGGAGGCGGAAGCTGGAAGGACGGCATTTCCGAATTAAATTATTTGCCGGTAAGTAAAAGTGAAACCGACAGCAAAGGATATCCCTATCAATACCTGCAGTGGGATTCCGTATCCAAAATGGAAGAAACTGTCCTTGATAGGGACTGGAAAGAAAAAATGGGAGCCGATAATACCCTGGATTATCTGATTGCCCATGATAAGCTTACAGTTTCTCCCGGCTGCGGTTATACGGCGCCTCCTGAAACCTCGGAACAATCCGCTGTCCGCAGACAATGCAGGGCTGCGGTGCAAAAATACTCCTGGGAGATGATTTTTGCAGAAAGTGAAGAGGAATTTTATTCTCTGCTTGATAAAATGCAGGAAGAGGTATTGAGTCTTGGATATGAAAAAATACTTGCCTTTGATATGGAAAATACAATGGCTAAGGAGCAGGCAAGACAGGATTCTGTAAAGGAATATGGCAGTAATTAAAACTATTTAATACAGCAAGGAGAAGAAATATGATAGAAAGTGAAAAGGTACAGAAAATATTATACGGCGGAGATTATAATCCGGAGCAGTGGCCGGAGGAAATCTGGGAAGAGGATATGCGGCTATTCAAGCTGGCGCACATTGATGTAGTAACTTTAAATGTATTTAACTGGGCAGCACTGCAGCCTGATGAGGACACCTATAATTTTGAGCGTCTGGATAAAATTATGAATATGGTAAGGGATAACGGCTTAAAGGTATGTATGGCAACCTCAACCGCTGCACATCCTGCCTGGATGGCAAGAAAGCATCCTGATGTCCTGAGAGTGGAGCATAACGGGATGAAGAGGAAATTCGGAAGCCGCCATAATTCCTGTCCTAACAGCCCTGCTTACAGAAAATATTCCGTGGCGCTGGCGGAAAGACTGGCGCAGCGTTATCAGGATTATGACAATATTGTGGCGTGGCATATTTCCAATGAATACGGCGGCGAATGCTATTGTGAGAACTGTGAGAAGGCGTTCCGTATCTGGCTGAAAGAGAAATATAAGACTATTGATGAATTAAACCGTGTTTGGAATACAGCCTTCTGGAGCCATACCATGTATGATTTTGAGGATGTTGTGGCTCCGAATATGTTATCGGAGGAATTTAACTGGGACGGCATCCGCACGAATTTCCAGAGTATTTCCCTCGATTATAAGCGCTTTAATTCCGACAGCATTCTTGATTGTTACCGCATGGAATACGAGGCAGTAAAAAAGTATACGCCGGATATTCCTGTTACGACTAACTTAATGGGTTCCTATAAGCCCCTTGACTATTTCAAATGGGGTAAATATATGGATTTCATTTCCTGGGACAATTATCCGGCTTATGATTCGTTCCCGGCGCAGGTTGCCATGCAGCATGATTTAATGAGAGGATTAAAAGGAGGAAAGCCCTTTGCCCTTATGGAGCAGACTCCCAGTGTCAGCAACTGGCATATATACTGTAAACTGAAACGTCCCGGAATAATGCGGCTTTGGAGCTATCAGGCAGTAGCCCATGGAGCAGATACGGTAATGTTTTTCCAAATGAGAAGAAGTATCGGCGCCTGCGAAAAATATCATGGTGCGGTAATAGATCATGTAGGAACGGAAAATACCAGAGTGTTCAGGGAGATTGCAGCGCTTGGAGAAGAGCTTGACAGAATCGGAAAAGACATTCTCGGCAGCAGGACAAATGCAAAGGCAGCAATTATATTTGACTGGGATAACTGGTGGGCAGCAGAATATTCCGCAGGCCCCAGCAGGCTTATTAATTATTGTTCTGAAGTTACAGCCTATTATAAAGCTTTAAGTGAAAAAAATATATCTGTTGACTTTGTCAGTGTAGATGAAGAATTAACCGGTTATAAACTGGTTATTGCCCCTCTGCTTTATATGTGTAAGGATGGTTATGATGAAAAAATACGTGAATATGTAAGAAACGGAGGGAGCTTTTTGACTACCTTCTTCAGCGGCTATGTAGAAGACCATGATCTTGTGGTCTTAGGAGGATATCCGGGAAGGTTAAAGGATATTCTGGGTATCTGGGCGGAGGAATCGGATGCTCTGCCCGAAGAGGAGTCAAATTCTTTTACCTACAAAGGAAAAACATATCCTGCATCTGTTCTTTGCGACTTATTGCATCTGCAGGGTGCAGAAGGTCTGGCCTCCTATGAAAGTGATTTTTATGAGGGTATGCCTGTTCTGACCTGCAATCATTTCGGAGAAGGAAAGGCGTATTATGTGGCATCACATTCAAGTGACGAATTTTATAAGGATTTTCTCGGAGAAATCTGTGAAGAACTGGGTATCTGCCCTGTTGCAGATGTGCCTGCAGGGGTGGAAGCCGCTGTAAGAGAAAACGAAAAGGGCAGTTTTCTGTTTCTGTTAAATCATGGAGGAGAAGCTGCGGAGATTATTATTGAGGATGCAGGAACAGATATTATAAGCGGTATCAGTTATCAGTCAGGAGATAGTTTAAAGCTCGATAAAGCGGGCGTGGCAATCATCAAAAGGAATAAATAGGAGGAGGCAGAATATCTTATGAAAATACAAAATCCGATTATCAGGGGATTTTATCCTGATCCCAGCATCTGTAAAGCCAACGGAAAGTATTATATAGCGTGCAGTTCCTTTCAATATTTTCCGGGAGTGCCTGTTTTTGAAAGCGTAGATTTGGTGAACTGGAAACAGGTTGGACATTGTCTTACCAGAAACAATCAGGTGGAGCTTCATAAAGTGCCGAGCTCCGGAGGCGTATTTGCCCCTACCCTGCGGTATCATGACGGAACCTTCTATATGGTAACAAATAATAATACTTACAATAAGAATTTTTATATTACCACCAAGGACATCTGCGGAGAATGGTCAGACCCGATATTTGTGGAGCAGGAAGGTATTGATCCGTCTTTATTATTTGATAACGGAAAGGTATATTTTACCAGCAACGGAACGGGTGCAGACGGAAATCCCTGTATTTTGCAGTGTGAAATTAATGTGGAAACCGGAGAAAAGCTGACTGACAGCATTCCTGTATGGAGCGGTAACGGGGGACGTTATCTGGAATCGCCTCATTTATACCATATCGGTGACTGGTATTATTTAATGGCTGCGGAGGGCGGTACGGAATACGGGCATATGATTACCTATGCGCGAAGCAAAGAACCCTTCGGACCCTTTGAAGCTTTTGCAGGAAATCCTGTACTTACTAACAGAAATCTGGGAGGAAATCAGAGTATTATCCAGGGAATCGGCCATGGGGATTTGATAGAAGATGAAAATGGAAATTATTTTATAGTATGCCTTGGATTCCGCCAGATTGGAGAGTGGCTGCCCTATCATCATTTGGGAAGAGAGGTTTATATGGCTTCTGTCCGCTGGCAGGAGGATGGCTGGTTTACTGCCGGTGAAAACGGTATTGTTAAAGAGTGGACGGAGGTGAATCTTACAGCAGATTCTTTGAAGGCAGGAATTTATGACGTAACGCCTGAAGAGATGAGTCCGGAAAATCCAAGGTGGTGTTATCTGCGGGATTATCGCAAGGAAAATTATCAGTTTGAGGATGGAATAATAAAACTGAAGGGAACAGAAATTACTCTTGATAAAGCGGATACCCCTTCCTTTATTGGCATCCGCCAGTCAGAATTTGATACGGAGTTAAAGGTAACTGTAGGAGGAAATGCGAAAGAGGCCGGAATTACTTTTTACATGGATGAAGACCAGCATTATGATTTGGCAGTGATTAAAGAGGACGATGCTTCTAAAGTTCTTCTTCGTGTGGCCGTAGGTGATGCCCGTGAAGTCCTGAAAGAAATAGAATTGCCGAAAAACAGCAGGGACATCAGGCTGGAAGCAGATTCTGATCCTTTGAAATATTATTTTTATATAAGGAACGGAGAGGAAAGAATTTTCCTTGGAAGCGCCCGTACGAAGTATCTGTCTTCGGAGGCTGCCGGCGGTTTTACCGGTGTGGTGATGGGATTATATGCAGTTGATGAGCGGGGAAATCAGGCTGAATTTAAGGATTTAAGCTGGAAGCAGGGTAAAATTCGATAAATGATATGTGACGAAAGCTTTAAATTATGTCATGAAA
The DNA here is from genome assembly GCA_964507235.1 of uncultured Lachnospiraceae bacterium. Classification (GTDB taxonomy): domain Bacteria; phylum Bacillota; class Clostridia; order Lachnospirales; family Lachnospiraceae; genus Suilimivivens. The sequence goes on along the minus strand of CAZDPE010000005.1, from coordinate 32,953 downwards.
AAGAAGCTGTTAAAATAAAATCTTGTACTTTTCTGTATTTTGCCGATATATAAAATGAACTCATAAAAATGCCGTTTATATGCGATAAATGGAATTATCGCCGGGCATGGTATCAGGGAGGATAAGGATATGGGTATTGGGATTGGTACAGGTAATTCCGGCAGACAGGTAATAACTTTTAAGAATGCGGACGGGGCAATAACAGGTTCGCTCAGTATTTCCAGACAGGGTAAGAAAAAAAAGAAAAGCCCTCAGTACAGTTTTATGCAAGTTTCTTCTCAAATATTAATGGCAAAGACCTCCGGCTGTGCAAGACAGGTGGTAGTATCGGTCCAGGGAAAAGTTGCAATGCTGAAAAAGAAATGGAAAAACAGCGATTATGATGAAAAGGAACTGGAAAGAGCAATCATTCATGCACAGAAAATGGAGCGGATTGCCCGGAAGAAAATGAAGCATTTAAAGGAAGAGGAACGGGCAAAGAAGCAGGATTTTTGTACGTCTGAGCCGGATGAAAGCATCATTTCGGCAGATACCGACGAAAAGCGGAAGCAGGAATCCGAATTAAGTAAAGAAGAACTGGAGGAGCTGATGAAGGAGTTCCAGGAACTGATGGAGGAGCTGGAAAAAGACACAGGATTAAATGAGTTAGAGGAAGAACTCCTGGGAAGCATTCAACAGGATATATCTCCGAAGGAACTGGAGAATTTAAAGAAGAAGCACAGAGCAGAAGAGCTTCGGGATATTGTCGAAGCTAATATGAAATATCTCAGGACACTGTTTGACGAACTTGAAAAGGAAAAACAGAGTCAGGGAAGCGCAGGGATTTCCCTTCAGCTTTCCGGCATGGAAATGCCTGTAGAAATTACAGAGGTGCCTGTTTTGGCAGAAGGCGGAAATGTGGACGCTTTCGTATGATTTATGGAAAAAATTCAAATAGTAAGCGTAACCGTAAAAATACTTCCTCCATTTTCTGCATCGGACACGAGGATATTGCCGCCATGTGCTTTCATAATTTCATAAGCAATAGATAATCCTAACCCGAAGTGCCCTTTGGTGCTTCGGGATTTTTCTGCCCGGTAAAAGCGGTCAAATATTTTCTTTTTGTCTGCGGCACTGATTCCGATGCCGTTATCTTTTACGGATAGATAAAAATGATTTTTATCATGGGTTAGAATTAATTCTATTTTTCCGTTTTCAGGAGTATAGCTGATGGCGTTATGCAGAAGTATGGAAATTACCTGACTGATGCGTTCCGGATCGGCAGAGCATAAAGGGAGCGCATTCTCCGGCAGGCTGATATGGAGAGCAATATATTTTTCTTTGGCCAAAGGTTCAAAGGCCTCATAGGAATTCATAAGCAGTGTGTCCAATTCAATAGGTTTTTTGTTGATGGAAAAACCATGAGAGTCAGACTGCGATAAAGTGAGTAAGTCATTTACCAGAGCTGACATGCGGATGCTTTCATTTTGAATGGTTTTTATAAATCCCTCCAGTTTGTCAAGAGAAGCTGTTTTGCAGCATTCGGCAGCAGATAAAATAACGGCGAGGGGTGTGCGCAGTTCATGGGAAGCAGAAGCAACGAACTGAATCTGCTTTTGCTGATTTTCCATAACAGGGCGTAAAAGTTTTCCGGTAAAGATAAAAGAAAAAGCGGTAAGAAGCAAAATTGCAGCAATATCAATCAGAATGAAACGCTGGCGCTGTGCCCATATCTGTGCTTCCAGGTTTTCCCGGGAAGAGAGAACAACTATTTCCAGAGGAGAAGCTGCCGTTCCCAGGTTGATAACACTGCTGAAATATTTCCTGTCAGTTGTGTTTGAAGTAAATTCAAATTCAGAGTGATAGGATACATAGGAAGAATCTGTCTGCCGGGAAGGCTCAATCATAAACATATTGTTATAAGCATTAAGGCATTCTTCCAAAAGCTGATTTCTGGAAAATGCTGAATCATCGTCCTTTAGCTGGTTATACAAAAAAGGAACTCCGTTATCTAAAATAAAAATAAGATAATTTCCCTGTGTTTCCATTTTGGAGAGCCATTCCATGGAAATAACGGACTGCTGCTCTAAATTAGTGGTAATGGTATTAATATCATTTTTAAAGGATTGAAACTGATTTTGATAGAGTCCTTTTTCTGAGATATACAGGTAACAAAGCGACATAATAATCATAATAACGGCAGTAATACCCGCACATAGCAGGGTAAGCCGTAAATGTAATTTTTTGAACATAAATTATTTCTCCTGCAGGCTGTAGCCAATTCCGCGCATGGTTTTAATCTGCAGGCTGCTTCCTGCTATTTGCAGACGTCTGCGTAAAAAATGAATATAGTTATCGAGATTTCCTTCTTCAACGTCGCTGTCAGGACCCCAGACTTTCAAAAGCAGGGTATTCCGCGGAAGAATCTGACCTTTTGAGCGTAAAAGAGTTTCCAGGAGAGCGGCCTCTTTTTTAGAAAGCGTGCAGCTTCCTGAAGGACCGGAAAGTATATTTTCTGAACTTTTCCAAACAATGTCCGAAACAGCCAGAGCATCATTTCCGGTAAGGATATGCGGTCTTCTTGCAACGCAGCGGATTCTGGCAAGAAGCTCTTCAAAAGCAAAAGGCTTTACCAGATAATCATCAGCGCCAAGGTCAAGTCCTGTCACCTTATCGGTTAAAGTTCCCAGAGCTGTAATTAAAATGACAGGGGTAACGATACCCTTTTCCCTTAAAGAAGTAAGAATCCGGGTGCCTTCCATATGAGGCAGCATTCTGTCCAGTAAAATAATGTCGTAAATATTCTGTTTTCCATAGAATAAGGCCTCTTCGCCGTCGGTGCAGGTATCGACGCTGAAACCTTCCGTTTCCAACTGATAAGCAAGGGTTTTATTTAGCTGTTCGTCATCTTCCGCCAATAGAATTCTCATGAGGCCTTCCTTTCCGTATTCATCCATAGAAATTTTATTATTTTTTTGATTATAGCATACTTATCTTTAATTATTCTCTAAATATTCTTTATGTATGATAAACGACATTAGAAATTGCAATTGTGTTTTTAGAGAATTTTTAGAGGTAAGGCTGTTATGCTGATACCATTACAAATTTTAAAAGAAAGGGAGCAAAACGTGAAAGGAGATTGTGAAATTGAGAAAAAACAGGGAAATAAATAAAATGATATCGTTAATGCTGTTGTTCTGTCTGCTGTTAACGGCAATATGCGGATGCAGCAATAATAACGCCGGGACGGATGACAGCGGCCTTATAGATGAATCCCCGGGCAGCAGTAATGCAGCACAGCCGGATGCCGGAGAGGAAACGAAAGATGTGGTTATGGGGCGTTATCTGGAGAAGGTTACGGATTTATTGGATACCGGTATTTCCGGTTATAATAATAAAATTTTCAAATTGGCAGACGGGAAGCTTTTGATTACGGATGAATATGCGGATTTTATTTCCTCAAAGGATAATGGAGTTATCTGGGAAACGGATAAAAAGGGCTGGCATACTGAAATGATAGAAAATGAAATGTATATTTTGGACTTGGCAGTAGGAGCAGACGGCACCGCGGCTGTTATTTATAATGCAGGCGAAGGCGATGATGATTTTAATCCTGAGCTGAAAATAATAAAGCCGGACGGCACGGAAATTCCTGCAGAGATTTCCCTTACGGAAGATGATCGGTATCCCAATATTGTTTCAATTTCAGAAGACGGAAGGATTTTTACAGGAACACTCGGGGGCAATATCTATGAAATAAAAGAAGATGGGAGCAGTGAAAGATTTATTTCTATGGACAGAAATGCGCAGCTGATTCAGTTTGTGGGAAATAAGATGATAATAGATGGCTATGATTATGACGGTCTGCTCATTTATGATATGAAAACAAAGGAATACATAGAGGATGAGGTATTAAATGATTTTGTAAATGAGAATTACGGAAACCGGGATTTTAACGGAAGCAGCTGGTATGATTTATATTTTTTCCCGGGTAATGATGAAGAGGATGTGATTTATCTGGCCGGAGAAAAGGGACTGCACCGTCATGTTATCGGGGGCAGCGTTATGGAGCAGATAATAGACGGAAGCCTCTGCACCTTTAATAATCCCGCTTATGGTCTTTTGGCAATGACAGCTCTTGAAAACAATGAATTTCTGGCATTATTTAACCAGGGACGTCTGGTTCGCTTTACCTACCATTCTGAGGTGCCCACCGTACCGACTGAAAAAGTAAAGGCTTACAGCTTAAAGGACAACAGCACACTGCGACGGGCGATCAGTATTTATCAGGAAGCGAATCCGGAGGTTTATGTTGAATATGAAGTCGGCATGGAAGAGAGCAGCTCCATGACCAGAGAAGATGCGCTGAAAAAGCTGAATACGGAGATTATGGCAGGCAACGGTCCGGATTTACTTATATTAGATGATATGCCGGTGGATTCCTATATAGAAAAGGGACTGCTGCTTGATTTGAGTTCTTTTGTTGACGGTTTAAGCGGAGATGCGCAGCTGATTCCGAATATAGCGGAGGCCTTCAGGACTGAGGAGGGAATTTATACCATACCCTGTGAGTTTGAATTGCCGGCGGTACTGGGTAAAGAAAAATATACCTCTCAAATGAGTAACCTTGAGGAAATTGCAGAAACAATGGAAGAGCTGAGAAAGGACAATCCGGGGAAAAATTTACTCAGAGTATGTTCGGAGAAGGGAATTATGAAGCTGTTTGCCATGGTCTGTGCGCCTGCGTGGAAAACGGAAGAAGGGGAACTGAACCGGGATGCAGTTTCAGAGTTTCTGAGGTGCTGTAAGAGAATTTATGATGCCCAGATGGAGGGACTTCCTGAAGAGTCTGTTGAGTCTTATGAAAATCTGAATCAGTACTATATGGCGGACTACGGAGTTATGTATGAAGACAGCGATTACTTCAGAAGAGGAATAGACAGTATGAATTATATGGCAGAGGGGGCCGGGCTGTCGATTGGTACCTTAAATCAAGCATATAATTATTCAGATGCGGCATCAGTGCCCCGTGTCAAAGGCTTTGAAGATAATGAAATTATCCTTCTGAACGGGCAGATGGAGCATGTATTTTGGGCGGATTCACTGGCAGGCATTAATGCGGCGTCAAAAAATATAACCGGTGCCAAAGAGCTGCTTTCCGTGCTGCTTGGAAAAGAAAATGGGGTTTTAGGCGGAGAATTCTCAATTAATAAAGCCGCCTTTGAGGAAAATCTGCTGCCCGACATGAATTTTTATGTATCTGATGAAGAACCGTATTCCTATCTGTCAATGGGTAATAGTGAAGGAATGATAATTACGTTGGATGTATATTGGATGAATGCACAGCAGACGGAGATTTTGCGGCAGTGGGTGAATGAGGCAGGCGTTCCTTATGTGCCGGACAGCATACTGGAGGATGCAGTGTATGAGGAAGGAGCAAAATACATACAGGGAGAACAGAGCCTTGAAGAAGCAGTAAGCGCTATTGATAAGAAGGTTTCGCTTTATATGGCGGAATAATAACGTAAGAAGGGGTTCTGAAGCGCAAGGATACCGCTTAAGAATCCTTGTATAAAGGAGTAGTGTAATTTGAGAATGCACAGGTTTCAATCAAATAAAAGAAGGACGGGAAGGGCTTTTTTACTGTTTCTGTTACCCAGCTTTCTGGGAGTACTGGTGTTTGTGCTGATTCCGTTTCTGGATGTAGTGCTTCGGTCTTTTCATACCGCTGTAACGAATGAATTTAACGGAATTCAGAATTATAAAGTAATTTTTACAAATCAGGCTTTTTTATTAGCAGTAAAAAATACCATTCGCTTTACCATGGTCTGCATACCGCTGCTGGTGGCAGCAGGCCTTATGATTGCATATCCTTTAAGTAAATTGAAAAACGGGGGATTAATAAAATCATTGTATTTATTTCCGCTTGCCATGCCTACGGCAACTATTGTAATTGTCTGGAAAATGTTTTTTTATAAGCAGGGCTTTTTAAATTTGTTTCTGTCACGGCTGGGCGAATGGAGCGGCCTGTGGGGAGAAATACATAAGGATTATCTGGGAAGCAGCGCTGCCTTCTGGGTACTGGTATTTAGTTATATCTGGAAAAATACAGGTTATACCGTAGTCTTATGGCTGGCAGGAATTCTGGGAATTCCGAATGAATTGCTGGAAGCAGCCAGAGCAGACGGCGCATCCGGAGGGCAGTGTTTTTTCAAAATTGTGCTGCCGAATTTAAAGGGCAGTCTGTATACTATTGTAATTCTTTCTTTTTTAAATTCCTTCAAAATTTACAGGGAAGCCTATCTGGTGGCAGGCTCTTATCCCGAACAGGATATTTATCTTTTGCAGCACTTGTTTAACAATTGGTTTGTCAATCTTGATTTTGATAAGATGGCAGCGGCAGCAGTTTGTGTAGGCGGATTTCTATTTGCGGTAATTATGCTGCTCCAGCATTTATGGGATAAAGCAGAAGCTTAGGAAAGAGGTGGAATCATGAAATTTAAGAGAAAAAAGATAATGGAAGTAAAGCAGGATATTATCACTTTTTTTCTCCTTTTACCGGCTGTGTTTACCGTTTTGCCTATTATACTGCTTATAACAGGTTCTGTAATGGGGAACGGGGAATTAAAGCAGTATTTGTCCCCGATTTATACAAAAGGAATGGAATATATCAGTTGGAAGCTGATACCGGATTATCCAACCTTTGCTAATTATGGGAAATTACTGTTTTTAACACCTCAGTTTTTTGTTCTGTTTTGGAATTCTGTAAAAATGACAGGATGCATTCTGGCAGGACAATTAATAGTGGGAGTACCCGCAGCGTGGGCCTTTGCCATATACAGGACAAAAGGAGGCAGAGTGCTGTTTGCCCTTTACGTGGTGCTTATGCTGCTGCCTTTTCAGGTTACCATGCTTTCCGGTTATTTAGTGCTGAACAGGCTTATGCTGCTGAATACTCAGGAAGCGGTGATATTGCCGGCAGTATTTTCCACTTTTCCTGTTTTTATAACATATGGGGGATTCAGATGCATTCCCATGCAGCTGTGTGAAGCGGCAAGGATTGACGGAGCCGGAGAAATCACTATTTTTCGGAAAATAGGACTTCCTCTTGGGAAAAGCGGATTGTTATCAGCGTTAGTGCTGGGTTTTTTGGAATACTGGAATTTAATGGAACAGCCTATGGCATATTTGGAGGATAAATCGCTGTGGCCTCTTTCTTTGTATCTTCCGGAAATTACCTGGGCGCAGGCGGCATATGCGTTTTGCGCCTCCATCATTACCCTGATTCCGGCAGTATTTATTTTTATCTGGGGACAGGATTATCTGGAGCAGGGAATTATTTATTCGGGGCTGAAAGAATAGAAATTATGAAGGAAGTGAAAAAATGCAGGTAAAAAAGAAAATTTTGTTGGGCTTTTTTGTGTTTTTATGTTTTATGTGGCTGTGCACCGTCGTATCAAAAAGTATTTATGCGTCAAGGCTTCCTGTAGTCACCGTGGATGTTCCGGAGTCAAAGTACGTGGAGCACAAAGTAGAAGCGGAAGGAATCGTAATAGCAGGGGATAAAAACCCGGTTACCGCTTTAAGCGGTCTTCGGGTGGATAGGCTTTTGGTTCAGGCAGGTGACAGAGTAGAGGAAGGCGATGTATTATTTACTGTTGATATGGAAGATTTGAATCAGATTATATCTCAAAAGCAGACACAGATTTCCAAGCTGCAGCTGCAAATAAATACGATTTTGGAAAATGAAGAGCTTGCAAGACAGAAAAAAGCCCTGGAAGAAGAACGCGCCAGGGAAGATTATGATGCACTGTCCAGATATAATGATACATTAGTCGGAAGAGCCGCGGAGGAAGTAAATCAGGCGGAAAACGATATAGAAAGCCAGAATGGAACGGATGAAGAGTTAAAGGATGCGCTGCAGGCGGCAGCTTATGCGGAAGCGGATGCCCGGTGGGCGAGAGATAATGCCGTAAAGGATGCAGAAAGGAAAGTAGAAGACATACTTTTTCCGGAAAATGAGGATGCCGCCCTGGATTCTTATCAATTAGAGCTTTCCGATTTGCAGAAGGATTTAGCGCAGTATCAGGCCGTTAAAAATGCAGAAGGTCTGATTACTGCAGCCAGGAGTGGTTTAATTACGGATATTTATATTAATGCGGGGAGCAGAATTCCTGAGTCTGCGGTAATGTTGCTTGCGGATGATTCGGTTCCTTGCCAGTTTAAGACCACATTGGACAGAGAGCAGAAAAGCTATGTGGGGCTGAATGATACGGTATCGCTCAAGCTGGACGGCAGCAGGGCAATTGACGTTTCGGTGGATTATCTGGCTGAAAGTGAAATAATGCCGGGAAACTATGAAATTTATATTAATCTTCCGGAGGGAATAGGAGTTCCGGGACTATCGGGGACTATGACCTGCACGAGGGCGGGAGAAAAATATTCCGGCTGTATTTCACCGCTGGCGATTCATAAAGCAGATACCAGAAGCTATGTTTACGTTGTAAAGGAAAGAGAAGGAATCCTTGGCATGGAATATTATGTGGAAGAGGTATACGTAAAAGTTCTGGATGAGAATGAAAACTGGGCAGCAGTGGAAGGTGCGTTAGACAGTGACAGTAAGATTATCGTTTCTTCCACGAAGGAAGTGCATAATGGGGATATTGTAAGATTTTAGTGTAAAGAAATAAATTAATTCAGACTGGCATTTTTTACAGCCAAAGGATAGAATATTTCTTAAATCAACACAAAACAATATCTGTGTTGTTCTGTTTCGCCGCCGGCCTCTTTATAATGAACTCATCAAATAAAAGGAGGCCAAAAAGCATGAACACAGACAAAATTTATGCAGAATCACTGGCAAATGAATACGCACCGAAGGACACTGCAAAGGTGGTGGCATTAAAAAAACTGGACAGAAAGGCAAAAATGCCTGCTTCTGTCTTTGTATACACATTTGGCATCATAGCCGCATTGGTTACAGGAGTCGGAATGTGCCTTTCTATGGCGGTAATCGGAGCAGGAACAACATTAGAGATAGTACTTGGAATTGTAATCGGTGTAATCGGATTGGCAGCGATGGGAATTAATTATCCGATTTATAGAAAGCTGCTGGAAAAAGGAAAGAAAAAATATGCATATGAAATCGTGCAATTAGCAAAAGAAATCAGTGAGAATTAGTTATTCAGGTACAGATAAAAGGAGGAATGGGAAGCCTTGAATAAATCTGAAAGCAAATATTTTAATACTGCAATCAGGATGGATGAAGCATTTATTCGATTACTTGAAAAGAAAGAATTTGAGTATATCACAATTAAGGAAATCTGTGAAGAAGCAGGTGTAAACCGTTCCACCTTTTATCTGCACTATGAAAATATAAAAGATTTGCTGCTGGAAAGCATCGACTATATAAATGAACAGTTTTTATCCTATTTTCAGTCGGAAAACGCAGGCATCGCCGCTAAAATAGAAAGCTGTCCCTTAAAGGAACTGATATTGCTGACTCCGCAATATTTAACACCGTATCTTACTTACATCAAAGACCATAAAAGATTGTTTTTGACTGCAATCACGAAATTATCGTTCATGAATTATTGCGAAGAAACTTATCAGAAAATGTTCCGGCATGTATTTTATCCGATTATGGAAAGATTTGATATTCCGGTTTCTGAAAGAAGCTATCTGCTTTCTTTTTATATAAACGGAATGATTGCGATGGTTACGCAATGGCTGAAAAATGATTGCAGCGATACAATAGAACAGCTTATGGATATCATTGTGAAGTATGTGATACCTGAAAGCTGTAAGAACATGGAGAATCAGAAATGAAAGCAGGAATTTATTTAGGAAAAGGAAAGGTAGAAGTCAGAGAGTTGGATATTCCGGAGGTTGGAGATAATGATGTCCTGATTCGCAATATTTATTCAAGTATATGCGGAACAGATGTGGCTGTTTATACAAAAGGTCCGGGAACAGGTCATAAGATAACCGTAGGTATGGAATTTGGGCATGAAACAATTTCGGAGGTTTATGCAGCAGGTAAAAATATAACGGAATTTAAAATCGGACAACGGGTATATCCGTACCCGAGATTTGCAAAAAATGATACAAAGCGTGCAGGCACCATCGGCGGATTTTCAGAGTATATACTGATACCGGATGCAAAGCTGAATCATTCCCTGTACTTTATTCCGGATACCATCAGTGATAAAACCGCCTGTCTTATCGAGCCTTTTACGGTTGGATGCAGGGCTGCCAGACGTTCCGGCCCCAAACCAAACGAAACAGCCATTGTATTCGGCTGCGGAACAATCGGTTTAGCCGCTGCAACAGCCCTTAAGTATTTTGGACTGAAAAAGGTAATGCTTGCGGATATTTCTGACTTCAGGCTGAATATTGCAGAGAATATGGGATTTACAGTCTGTAACACTGCCAAGCAGGATCTTTATGCTGCTGCCTCCCTGTATTTTGGGGATGCATACGGATTGTCGGGAACGACCTTTAATGCGGATATTTTTATTGATGCCGCAGGTGCGGAAAGCGTTTTAGATATATTTATGCAGCATGGCAAAATTGAGAGCCGCTTTGTTTCCGTAGCAGTTAATAATGCAATTCGGAGTCTGGATTTGCTGCACATGACTTATGCGCAGAAAAGCATTATCGGCTCCGGAGGATACATGCCGGAGGATGTTGCGGATGTATTAAAGATTATGGAAAGCGGCGCATGGGATATTGAATCCATTATTACACATGAGTTTTCTCTTGATGATATCTCGGAAGCAATTGAAACAGCCTCTCAAAGCGACAGAGCCTTTAATGTTGTCATTAAGTTTTAGAATTGCTCTCAATATATGGAAGTCTGCTGTTGTGGAAAAAGACAGTATAGATGGATGCATAGAGTTGATACAGGCAAAATATTGTCTGCTCAAACGGCAGGAAAAAAAGCAATTACAAGGGCATAATCGCTATGAAAGAACAGACCTTGTTGCAATAGAATGACAAAAATCCAAACCCACATCCAGACACAACCACTTGCACAAAAATAAGGGTATGTCAGATTGCTCCGGCATACCCTTAGGTTTTCAAATAATTGCTTTTAAGGCATTTCTAATTAACCAAAGTATCTCTTTAACAGACCTTCAAATGCACGTCCGTGTCTTGCTTCGTCGCGGGCCATTTCATGTACTGTATCATGAATAGCGTCAAGATTAGCTGCCTTTGCTCTCTTAGCAAGGTCAAATTTACCAGCTGTAGCGCCGTTTTCTGCATCTATTCTCATTTCAAGGTTCTTCTTGGTGGAATCTGTTACAACTTCTCCTAACAGTTCTGCAAATTTAGCAGCATGTTCAGCTTCTTCCCATGCAGCCTTTTCCCAGTATAAACCGATTTCAGGGTAGCCTTCTCTGTGAGCAACTCTTGCCATAGCCAGATACATACCAACTTCTGTACATTCACCGTTGAAATTCGATCTTAAATCTTCAAGGATATCTTCGGATACGCCCTGAGCCACGCCTACAACATGTTCTGCAGCCCAAGTCTTATCAGCGCTCTGAACTGTGAATTTCTCTGCGGGTGCATTACAAACGGGACATTTTTCCGGTGCTGCATCTCCTTCATAAACATAACCACAAACCTGACATACAAACTTCATAATCTTAATCTCCTTTTCTTATAATATTTTTAATTGTTAATTTAACATAATGAAACATTATGTTTTTACCTGAACAGAGGCTTTACAGCATTTTTCACATCTGCCGTAGAAGCAAATGGTATGGCATTCTATTTCACCGCTGAAATTCCTGCCGGCAATTTTATCTAAATCCACCTTGTCCATATCCATATCCATAACATTTCCGCATTCCCTGCAAATAAAGTGATAATGAGGAGAAATGTCGGCATCAAAATGGTCTACACTGTCGCCTACGCGAATTCTTGATATTTCTCCGATATCCGCTAAAAGAGAAAGATTTCGGTAAACGGTACCAAGACTGATATTGGGAATAGTTTTCCGGACATTTTCATATACAACAGCCGCTGTAGGGTGGTCTGTTCTGCCTGTCAGAAATTCTTTAATAGAATCCCGCTGCTTACTGTGTTTCAAATTCATAGTAAGTCCTTTCCTTCAAAAGTAGTAACAATTACTGATATTATTATAGCAGGACAGCATAATAAGTCAATATACTTTATAAATTTTTTAGATATAAAGCTTTTCTTTTATAATTTTTTTTATACATAATATGTTATACTTTCCGTAGAATACTAAATTTTTTAAACTGGTAAAGATTATGAAATTTAAAACAAGACTTTTAATTACATTTTTAACAATCATTTTATTGCCGCTGGCATTGGCAGTGACGGCATTTCTGGCTATAGGAACGTATTTATCCAAGCAGCAGGAGGAATATGGATTCAGAAACAGTGATTACAGCATTTTAATTGACCCTACGCAGGCCTCCAGGGTTATGTCCGATGAAATTTTTTATGAAGTGAAGAAGAAGCTGGATGAAGACCCCTCTCTTTTAGAGGATGAAGCAGTGCTTACCGCCATCAATGATAAAATATCGGATAAATCTTCTTATATCATTATCCGTAAGAATGATGTATTATATTTTACCGGTAATCAGATTGCCTCTGCTCAGATTTTTGACAGGCTTCCGGAATTTGATGAGGAAAATATCAATCCGGAAATGGCGCAGGGAATTTATTATGATGATATGAATAAATTTGTGCGTCAGATGGATTTTTATTTCAGGGACGGCAGTGAAGGAAGCTTTTTTGTTATAACGAAAGCCAATCCCATTGTTTCCAGAGAATTATTTATAGATATGGCCATTTCCATTATGGTAATATTGATTATTACCAGCATCTTTTTAACAAAGTGGATTAGCAAGGGCGTTTTTGAACCGATTAATCAGCTGAATATCGCCATGCAGAATATCGCGGAAGGCAATCTGGAATATATGCTGCCTGATAAAAATGATGGTGAAATCGGTGATTTGTACCGGAATTATGAAGATATGAGGCTCAGGCTTAAGGAATCCACTGATGAAAAGATATTGGCGGAAAAGCAGAATAAAGAGCTTGTAAGTAATATTTCCCATGATTTAAAGACGCCTATTACAGCAATTAAAGGGTATGTGGAAGGTATTATGGATGGCGTTGCTGATACGCCGGAAAAAATGGATAAATATATTAAAACCATTTATAATAAAGCCAATGATATGGACAGGCTGATTAATGAACTGACTGTATATTCAGGAATAGATTCCAACAGAATACCATATCATTTTCACAGAATTAATGTGGCAGAATATTTCGGGGATTGTATCGAAGAGGTGGGACTTGATCTGGAGTCAAAAAATATAGAACTGAACTATTCCAATCTGGTGTCCCAGGATGCAGTGATAATTGCAGACCCGGAGCAGCTTAAACGTGTTATAAATAATATTATCGGCAACAGTGTAAAATATATGGATAAGCAGCATGGTGAAATTGACATCCGGATTCTGGATGAGATTGATTCCATACGGGTAGAGATAGAAGACAACGGAAAGGGAATCGCGGCCAGAGATCTTCCGAATATTTTTGAGAGATTTTTCCGCACCGATGCTTCACGCAATTCAGCACAGGGAGGCAGCGGTATCGGACTCTCTATTGTTAAAAAGATAATTGAAGACCATGGTGGTTATATTTGGGCAACCAGCAGAGAAGGAGAAGGAACCTGCATGCATTTTGTAATCAGAAAATATAAGGAAATGCAGGATTAGAGATAAACAGGAGGAAATGGAATGAGCAGGATATTAATTATTGAGGATGAAGAAGCAATTGCAGATTTGGAGAAGGATTATCTGGAACTCAGCGGTTTTGATGTAAGTATTAAAAACACCGGTGATGAGGGGCTTAAGGCGGCGCTTTCGGAGGATTTTGATTTGATAGTGCTTGATTTGATGCTGCCCGGTATGGATGGCTTTGAAATCTGCAAGCATATCAGAGAGGAAAAGAATATACCCATCATAATGGTTTCTGCTAAAAAAGATGATATTGATAAAATCAGAGGCCTCGGTCTTGGCGCGGACGATTATATGACTAAGCCCTTCAGTCCCAGTGAACTGGTAGCAAGAGTGAAAGCCCATATGGCAAGATATGACAGGCTGGTGGGATCCAATCAGAAGAATAACGATATTATTGAAATCAGGGGAATCCGTATTGATAAAACTGCCAGAAGAGTTTTAGTAGATGGCGTGGAAAAGGCCTTTACCGGCAAGGAATTTGATTTGCTTACCTTCCTGGCGGAGCATCCAAATCATGTGTATACCAAAGAAGAACTGTTCAGGGAAATCTGGGATATGGATTCTATCGGAGATATTGCTACAGTAACTGTCCATATTAAGAAAATCAGGGAAAAAATTGAATTTGATTCTGCCAAACCACAGTATATTGAAACAATATGGGGTGTAGGATATCGGTTTAAGGTTTAATAATGAAACAGTGGTTGTTAATTAAAAAAATTTTCTTTACAGTAATTATTCTTTTTATTGCTTTTATAGTTTTGGGCTGTCTGCTGCCCCCATTAATGAATAACAAGGCGGGAAAAGGAAATGAAAATTCTTTTTCCGCAGTTTTTTTACCGGAAGCGGTATCGGAAAAGGAACATATTCTTTGTATTGATGATAATGAGGATGCCCTGATATGGAGGCTTCGTACGATTGAAGCAGCTGAGAATGAAATTGTTTTATCGACCTTTGATTTCGGCAATGACGACAGCGGTATTGACATGATGTCTGCGCTGGTGAAAGCGGCCGACCGCGGAGTACATATCAGGTTGTTTATTGATGGTATCAACGGTATGCTGAAGCTGGGCAAAAGCAGTTATTTTAAAGCGCTGGTTTCACTTCCGAATGTGGAAGCAAAATTTTATAATCCAGTCAATCTACTAAAGCCGTGGATGATAAATTATCGTATGCATGATAAATATCTTATTGCAGATGACAGAATCTATATTTTAGGCGGAAGAAATACCAATAATTTATTCCTCGGAAATTACAGGGATAAGTATAATATTGACAGGGATATTCTGGTGTACAATGCAAAGGCAGCAGCTAATGCGTCTGTAAAGCAATTACAGGAATATTTCAATTTCATATGGGATTTGCCTTGCAGTCAGGATGTTGCCGGCAGCGGAAATTCAGAAAAGGTGAAGGATGCTGCAGGATATTTAAGGCTTCATTATGAAAAAATTCAGCAGATATATCCCTATGCATTTGAGGAAACGGACTGGGAAAGCGATACCATGGAAGCAGAAGGTATAAGCTTACTTCTAAATCCTGCCGAGCCTTCCAATAAATCACCGGATTTGTGGGATACCCTCTATCAATATATGCTTCAGGGGGAAGATGTGATAATTCAGACACCTTATATTATATGCAGCAGGGATATGTATGAAGGAATAGCCGGGCTTTGTGACGGTGGGACAAGGCTTCAGATAGTTACGAATGCAGTGGAAAATGGCGCTAATCCGTGGGGATGTACCGATTATCTGAACGAAAAAAGCAATATTCTTGATACAGGCGCGGAAGTATACGAGGTGTTCAGCGATCAGTCCCTGCACACAAAAACAGTTCTCATAGATGATAATATCAGTATTGTGGGTTCTTATAATCTGGATATCAGGAGTACTTATCTGGATACGGAGATGATGCTTGTAATAGACAGTCAGGCTCTTAACAGTTACCTTCGGGAAAAGACACAGGAGCAGATGAATCAAAGCAGGCATGTGCAGCCGGACGGAACAGTAGCTTACGGAAATAACTATTCAGAAATAGAAATGAGTTTTGGAAAAAAATGTTTTTATACTTTGCTGAGGATTATTGTATATCCGTTTCGATATCTGTTATAATCCAAGATAATAGAAAGACAGGGACTATCTGATGCAAAAGAACATTGTTTTTGAAGATGAATCAATTATAGTTGCCTATAAGCCTGCAGGAATTGCTACTCAGACAGCAAGGCTTGGACAGCAGGATATGGTCAGCGAATTAAAAAATTATTTATCAGGAAAACCGGATAATAAAGGGAAAGGGGAGCCATATCTGGGGCTCGTTCACAGGCTGGACCAGCCGGTTGCGGGAATTTTGGTTTTTGCAAAAACGAAGCAGGCGGCGGCTGCGCTAAGCAGGCAGATAACGGAGGGAGCTTTCCATAAATATTATTATTCAGTCATTTACGGCCGTCCGGAAAAGGAAAGGTGCAGGCTGGAGGATTATTTGTACAAAGATAAAAAAACAAATATATCCGTGGCCGTAAAAAAAGATTTTCCGGGAGCCAAAAAGGCGGTGCTTGATTATAAGCTGATAAAAACATTAATGATTCTGGAGGTTCTGCAGGAAGCTTCTTTAATGGAAATTGAACTGTTTACGGGCAGACATCATCAAATTCGCGTGCAGATGGCAAACGCAGGGATGCCGCTTCTTGGGGACAGTAAGTACGGAACGGCAGAGGATAAGCAGCTGTGCCGTGAAATAGGATTAAAAAATGTGGCTTTATGTGCTTATAAACTCCTGTTCAGACATCCTGAAACCGGAAAAGAAATGAGTTTTACAAGGCTGCCGGAGGATGAAATTTTTCTTCCCTTTTTTACCACAAAAATTTAAAAAGTGTATATTATATTCTGAAAAAAATTACTCATACTAGCTTTAGAAACAATTAAAACGGGCGGATGGGTGATTTTTTTATGGATAAAAATTTTTTGACGGAAAACCAAAGAAAATATGTAATTTCTGCTGTAGTAATTCTGGGCGTTTACCTGTTTATGAAATTCTTAAGTCCTGTATTTTCTCCTTTTATCTTTGCTTTTCTGTTTGCCGGATTATTAAATAAAATCACAAATAAAACAGCAAAAAAAATAAAGAAATCCGTGTTGGCGGGCGTAATACTTATTCTTGCATTGGCGATTGTTTTACTGATAGTGTGGCTGACCGGAAGCCTTCTGTTTCGTAAGGGCGGGGAAATTGCGGGGCAGCTTTCCTGTTATGAAGAAGAGCTGAATGGATTTCTTGGTACCTGCTGTAATTTTATGGAAAGCAGCTTCGGAATAGACGGTAATGCTGTGGAAAGCTATGTTCTGGAACAGGTAAATATTTTTATTGAAAATATGGAAGTCAGGATATTGCCGGCAATTATGGATAAATCCGTATTGTATGTTAAAGGCATGGCAGGAATTGCGGGCTTTTTTGTTATTATGGTTATAGCAATGTTTTTAATTTTGAAGGATTATGAAAAAATCATGACGTTGCTCAGGGAAAACAGTGATTTTAAAGGCGTTTTGGAAATTATAAGCAAGATTATTCTCTACCTGAAAACTTATTTGAAAGCGCAGATTATAATACTTTTGATTATCAGCTCCATATGCGCGCTGACATTAGGGCTTAGCGGAATAAAAGGAGGAATTGCATATGGCATTATTACAGGTTTTATGGATATGCTTCCTTTTATCGGGACAGGAATTATGCTTATGCCGGCGGCATTTTTTCAGTTGATTTCGGGAAATTACTGGAAAGCGGCCGTAATTGTATGCTTATATGTTATATGTGCATTGCTCAGGGAATTTCTGGAGCCGAAACTAATCGGAAATAAAGTGGGAATCTGGCCGGTAGGAATTTTATTTTCAGTATTTGCAGGAATAAAATTGTTTGGTATATTTGGTATTATTAAGGGTCCCGTGGGACTTGTGATTATTTGTGAAACCTGTAAATATCTTTTCAGGGATAAGGAAGCATTATGATAAAAAAGGCGGCGAATCTTTTTACAACTGCATATCTGCTGATTATGTTCTGCGTTTATCCTTTTTATATGCAGAATGGCTATTTGGATATCGGAGAAGCCAAGAATAAGTTTTTCCTTTATGTTTCTATTGCTGGTTTTGGGATTTTGACCTTAATAGCTGTTATTTGTTTTGCAGGCAGGATAAAAAAGACCATCAGGCATGAAAGAGATTATCTTATTGATTGGGACGGGGTTTCCGCTACCGATTTATTTGTACTGCTTTACGCTACGGAGGTGTTTTTATCCTTTGTATTTACTGAACATAAAGAGGAAGCCCTTTGGGGAACGGAAGGCTGGTACATAGGATGTATTCCGTTGGTTTTGCTGTGCGGGTTATATTTTTTGATTTCACGGTTCTGGAATGGAGAAAGTAAAATTTATTATGCGCTTATGGTGACATCCGGCATTGTTTTTCTGTTGGGAGTCTGCAACCGTTTTTCGTTTTATCCCATTGCGTTTGAGGTTGTTCAGCCTGACTTTATTTCCACTTTGGGAAACATTAACTGGTTCACCGGTTATCTTTCCGTAATTGCGCCTGTGGGAATCTGCCTGTTTCTATTCGGAGAGAAAAATAGTAAAAAGCAGTACAGGCCGGACTTTAGAAGGATATTTTGCGGTATTTACATAGTGACAGCCTTTATGGCAGGCTTCAGCCAGGGAAGCAGCAGCGTGTTTTTGTGGTTTGCCGGGCTGATTTTTATTCTTGTGTGGATAGCAGCAGAAAACAGCAGATGGATGCAAAATCTGTTTTTCACCGTTTTTTTGTGGGGAATATCTGCACAGCTTGTCAGAATGCTCAGATACATATTCCCGGGAAAATATAATTATGATGTGAATAATTTATGTGGATATTTTACAGCTTCCTCTCTTTCTTTGTGGATTTCCCTGGCAGGTCTTGCGGTTTATTTTATATTAAAAAGAAAAGCCGGGAAGCTTCAAAGTCAAAATGAAAAGGAAAAGCAAAACATAAGTGCCGGAAAAAAAGAACGGATAAGGAAATGGATGCTGGTTATTGTATGTTCCCTTGCGGGCATGTTTCTGCTTTTTGCCGCAATAAATACCAAATGGGAACTGCCGCTGTTTTCAGGAAATGAATTTTTTACTTTTAGCAGAAGCTGGGGAAACGGCAGGGGAACGACCTTTTATGCAGGCATAGAAACCTTTAAAGAAATGCCTTTGTTACATAAACTGTTTGGTGCAGGGCCGGACTGTTTTTCCAAATATGCTTATTCCATACCGGAGATAGGGGCTATGCTCAGAGAAGAGTTTGGAAATTCCAGACTTGCCAACGCTCATTGTGAGCTGCTTACCGGGCTTGTAAACACCGGAGTTCTGGGGGTCAGTTTTTATGTGGGGATTTTTGCATCTTTTATTATCAGAAATATAAGAAAAGGAAAGGAAAATCCCATGGCTTTTCTGTTTGCAGTCTGTGCGTTCTGCTATTTGATTCATAATATGGTGAGCTTTGCGCAGATATTGAACCTGCCGTTTGTCTTTTTGCTTATGGGAATGGGAGAGAAATATTTCAGGGAATATTGACAAATTCTTAAATTTTGCCTACAATCAGAATACAGCGCAGAAATGTGCAGCAATTGAAAGAATAAAGCAATAAGCACGGCGAAGAAGAGGACTAGTACAGATAGGAACCTTCCAGAGAGAAAATCCTTTGACGGGCAGCTTTGGCTCATGGCGAAGCACCTGCAAAAGAGCTGTAAGATTTTTAAGCGGAATATTTGGAACCTGCCTTGGAGTCCTGTATGAATGCGGAAACAGACGTTTAAATACAGCGTAACACCGGCGTTAACGGTATGAAAAGAGAATGTTTACAATGCATTAATTAGGGTGGTACCGCCGGATTCCGGTCCCTTACGGGGCGGAAGGCGTGCCGCCCTTTTGAATATGTAAAAGCAAAGGAGAACGAAAATGGCTGACAAGAAATTAGTAGAGGCAATCACATCCATGAATGAAGACTTTGCACAATGGTATACGGATGTGGTAAAAAAAGCGGAATTAATTGATTATTCCAATGTAAAAGGATGTATGGTAATTAAACCTGCAGGTTATGCTATCTGGGAAAATATCCAAAAAGAGCTGGATGCAAGATTTAAAGCAACAGGGGTGGAAAATGTGTATATGCCTATGTTTATCCCTGAAAGTCTGCTTGAAAAGGAAAAGGATCATGTAGAAGGTTTTGCACCTGAGGTTGCATGGGTTACTCATGGCGGTTTAAATCCTCTGCAGGAGAGAATGTGTGTCAGACCTACCTCTGAAACACTGTTCTGCGATTTTTATAAAGGAGATATTCAGTCTTACAGGGATTTGCCCAGGGTTTATAATCAGTGGTGCAGCGTAGTACGCTGGGAAAAAGAAACAAGACCTTTTCTGCGTTCCAGGGAGTTTTTATGGCAGGAAGGACATACAGCCCATGCTACAGCACAGGAAGCGGAAGAAAGAACAGAGCAGATGCTGAATGTTTATGCTGATTTCTGTGAGGAGGTGCTGGCTATTCCTGTTGTAAAGGGGCGTAAAACAGAAAAGGAAAAGTTTGCGGGAGCAGAAGCTACTTATACTATTGAGGCATTGATGCATGACGGCAAGGCGCTTCAGTCGGGCACAAGCCACAATTTCGGCGACGGATTTGCCAAAGCCTTCGGCATCCAGTTTACTGATAAGGATAATAAGCTGAAATACGTTCATCAGACCTCATGGGGTATGTCCACCAGAATTATCGGGGCAATTATCATGGTTCATGGTGATGATTCCGGTCTGGTGCTGCCTCCTAAGATTGCGCCTACCCAGGTAATGATTATTCCGATTCAGCAGAAAAGAGAAGGTGTTCTTGATAAGGCTTATGAACTCCGTGACAGGCTGAGCAATTTCCGTGTAAAGGTGGATGACTCCGATAAGAGTCCCGGATGGAAATTTTCTGAACAGGAAATGCGCGGAATCCCCTTGCGTGTGGAAATCGGACCGAAGGATATTGAAGCGGGCAAATGTGTAATTTGCCGCCGTGATAACGGAGAAAAGATTAAAACGGCTTTAGATAAGCTGGAAGAAACCGTGGCAGAGCTTCTTGAAAAAATCCAGGCTGAGATGCTTGCAAAAGCGAAAAAGCATGTGGAAGAGCATACTTACGTGGCGGCAAACAGGGAAGAATTTGAGAATATTTTTGCTGAGAAATCAGGTTTTGTAAAAGCTATGTGGTGCGGCGAAAGAGCATGTGAAGAAGAAATTAAGGAAAAGATGGGAGTTTCCAGCAGATGCATGCCTTTCCATCAGGAATGTTTGTCCGATACATGCGCATATTGCGGAAAACCTGCGAAAAAAATGGTATACTGGGGAAGAGCATATTAAAAGATTAAGATATTAAGTGAGGGGAGCTGCGTGGCAGTGATGCGGCTCCCTCTATTATGAAATAACAGGGAAATGACGGATGCAGAATAATATCGCGATACAATTACCGGAAAAAGTAAAATATATTATAGACACTATCAGGAAGGCCGGCTACGAAGCATATGCAATAGGCGGCTGTATTCGTGATTCCATTTTAGGAAGAGTGCCCGATGACTGGGATATTACCACCTCGGCGTCACCCTGTCAGGTGAAGGAGCTTTTCCGGCGTACTGTGGATACGGGGATTAAACACGGTACAGTAACAGTAATGCTTGACAGAGAAGGCTTTGAGGTAACAACTTATCGGATTGATGGGGAATATGAAGACAGCAGGCATCCCAAGGAAGTAATATTTACTTCTAATCTGGAAGAGGATTTAAAACGCCGCGATTTTACCATTAATGCCATGGCATATAATGAAAATGAGGGGCTTATTGATATTTTTGGTGGAATAGAGGATATTAACAGACAGGTTATCCGGTGCGTGGGAAGTCCTTTGGAGAGATTTTCAGAAGATGCACTGCGGATTATGCGTGCGGTGAGATTTTCGGCGCAGCTGGGATACCGGATAGAAGAGGAAACCGCAAAAGCCATTCGCGAGCTTGCGCCTGCTTTAAATAAAATCAGTGCGGAAAGAATTCAGACGGAGCTTGTTAAGCTAGTGGTATCAGCCCATCCGGAGTATCTTAAAATTGCATATGAAACCGGAATTACAGCGGTGATACTTCCGGAGTTCGATATCTGCATGGAAACAGAGCAGGTAAATCCGCACCATTGTTACAGTGTCGGTGTGCATACATTAGAAGCTATGAAATCAGTGCGCGCTGATAAAGTGCTGCGGCTTGCAATGCTGTTTCATGATATGGGGAAGCCTTCCTGTCTGACAATAGATGAGGAAGGAATTTATCATTTTCATGGACATCCTGATGTTTCGGAAGAAATTGCCGGAAATATTCTGCACAGACTTAAATTTGATAATGATACTATTTATATGGTAAAAAAGCTGGTCAGATATCATGACTGGTATATAGAGCCCAAAGCGAAAAATGTGAGAAGAGCGGTAATGAAAATAGGAGAAGATGTATTTCCCCTTCTTTTGGAAGTAAAGGAAGCGGATATACTGGCTCAGAGCACTTATCAGTGGGATGAAAAAGAAGAAAATATTAAGGAAGTCCGCAAGGTTTATCAGGATATTCTTGATAAAAGGCAGTGCGTATCCCTGAAAACGCTGGCTGTAAACGGAAGGGATTTAATTCAGAGTGCAGGCATGAAGCCGGGAAGGGAGCTTGGTGAAATGCTCACAGAACTGCTTGATTTGGTAGTGGAAGAGCCTGCTTTAAACGATAGGGAAATTCTTCTTCAAAAGGTGTGGGAATTATTAGAAAATAAGGAAAGTTAAGCAAAAGGAAAGTAATACTTTTTAAAATACCCTCATAAGATAGGATATGACTTACATTGGGGGTAATGGCTGTGAATGACAGATATGTCAGTTTACTTGAAAATTATGAAATTGAAGTGTTTCGTACCTGGAAAGGACGCGGCTGCGCTTTATGTGAAACCAATCGGGGAACTCTGATTTTGAAAGAATTTACGGGGCATAAGGAAAAAAGCATTTTTCAGGATGCAGTGCTCCGAATGATTCAAAGCAGGGGTTTTTTAAATATAGAAGAAATAATAAAGAATAAAGAAGGAGAGCTTCTTACTGCTGATACAGATGGAACCTGTTATATATTAAAAACGTATTTTGAGGGCAGGGAATGCAATGTCCGGGATATGGAAGAATGTGTTCTTGCCATGAGGATGCTGGCGAAGCTGCACAAGGTATCAACAGCAGATGAAACACTGCCTGCTGCAGCCAGCGGCTATACGGTAAGCCAGGAGTTTGAAAAGCATAACAGGGAGCTTCGCAGGGTAAAAAAATTTCTGAAGGAAAAAGGGCAAAAAACAGATTTCGAGATTTATTTGATGCAGTGTTATGATTATTTTTTTCAGCTTGCATTGCAGACAGCATCAGATTACTGCAGGTATGCAGAGGGGATGAAAAAAGAAAATTACGGTATTGTTTGTCATGGTGATTTTCAGCATCATAATCTGATTTTTGCGGGCGGGCAGCTGAATATAATTAATTTTGAGAAATGTATGATAGACAGCCCGGTGAGGGATATCTATTTGTTTATGAGAAAGCTTTTGGAAAAAAGTGACTGGTCAAGGACAGTTGGATTTGAGCTTTTAGGAGCATATGAAAAGGAAAATGACCTGAAACAGGAAAATTATATGGAATTGTACTATCGATTATCGTATCCTGAGAAATTCTGGAAGATAGTAAACTTTTATTATAACTCCGGCAAAGCGTGGATTCCCGGCAAGAATATGGAAAAACTTGAAAAAATCCACCAGCAGGAACAGCAAAAAACAGATTTTTTACAGGCATTTAAACAGAAGTATGATATAATGTGCGTATAGGGCAGAGCCAAGTGCCTTTAAAGACAACCGCAAAGCGTGCTTGGGCGGAGGTATTTAAAG
>CAZDPE010000005.1:0-9138 GCA_964507235.1 uncultured Lachnospiraceae bacterium | reverse complement strand
GCCAAGTGCCTTTAAAGACAACCGCAAAGCGTGCTTGGGCGGAGGTATTTAAAGGGAATTGGCGAGCGAAGCGAGAGGGAAATCGAAGGGAAAGTACATAATGAAAAATAATTTAAAAAAGGAAAATATTTTAAAAGCCGGTGTAGTTTTAATTTGTCTGGTGCTTACGGGCTGCGGAACCATAGGTCTGGCCAGAGAGGCGGCTTTTGAAAGCGCTTATGATAACCTGGCCGAAGAGGAAGAAGAAGTGGATATTTATACATCTTCGGCGCAGGGAATACTAAAGAACATAAATCAGGAAGATGGAACTTTTACTGTTTATCTCACAAACGGGGGTGAGGAAAAGACGCTGAGCTATGACGGCACTACAGTGGTGCAGGACAGATTTGGCAGTGCCCTTACTATAGCACAGCTTATGCCGGGAGAAGTAATTTCCATAGCATATAACAGCAACCTTGAAAAGGCAGGAAGCATTGAGCAGGTTAAAGATATATGGAGTTATGATGGTATAAATAAATATCATCTTAATTTAAATGACGGCACTCTGCAGATAGGCAATGATGTATATGCAATAAGCCGGAATGCAAAAGCCTTTTCCGGAGAAAAGGAGATTATTCTGGATGAAATTTTAAGTCAGGATACATTGACCGTTAAAGGAGAAGGGCATGATATTGTCAGCATAATAGTAGAGAAGGGACATGGATATCTTAATCTGATTAATGATGAAGCCTTAATTGGCGGCTGGATTGAAGTAGGACAAAGTGTAATACAGCAAATAACAGAAGGAATGCTGTTAACAGTGCCGGAAGGCAGTTATATTGTCCGGCTTACCGGGGATGGAATTGATGAAACCAGAGATGTGAATATTATAAGGGATCAGGAAACAATTCTTGATTTGAGAGATATAGAAATGCCTCCTGTTACAAATGGAAAGGTTGTATTTTCTATTACACCGGCGAATGCGGATGTGCAGGTAGATGGAGCAAAAATTGATACTGCTTATGCAGTTTTGCTTCCCATCGGACTTCATCAGATTACTGCAAGTTTGTCAGGATATGATACGGTATCGGAATATTTTGAAGTAAATAAGGAAATTACTACTGTCAGGGTAGTTTTAAATGAAGCATCGGGAGTGGCTTCAGAGGATTCCACCGTATCAGAAAATAAGATTACAGAAACCGATACTAAGAATACGATTACAATTCAGGCGCCTGAAGATGTAGAAGTATATCAGGACAACCTTTACATGGGTATTTCACCTGTTACCTATGATAAGGCAACCGGAGATCATACAATTACATTGAGAAGGGTAGGGTATGTTACAAAGAGCTATAACATAGAGGTGGAAGATGACGGACGGGATGTAACATATTCATTCCCTGATTTGGATCCTGTTGATTCTGAAAAGGATCAGACCGTCAGCGGAGATTCCTTAACAAATGTGAAAAAGGAAACGACAGTCAGCGGAAATAATGTAACAGTCAGCGGGAATGAGTCAACAGTCAGCGGAAATAACTAAAAACCTCGGAAATCCGCTAAAAAAGGCAAAATTGCCTTGACAAATATAGCCAAAAACGATATATATATATATAGGCGTTTCACAAGAGACATCTAAATAAAATATAACACTCATATCAAGAGGAGGAGTTCGCAATGAACAAAACAGAATTAGTAGCAGCTATTGCTGATCGGGCTGAATTATCTAAGAAAGATGCAGAAAAGGCTTTAAAGGCTTTTACAGATGTAGTAGCAGAAGAATTAAAGAAGGATGGAAAGGTTCAATTAGTTGGATTTGGTACTTTTGAAGTGTCCAAAAGGGCAGCCAGAGAAGGAAGAAATCCTCAGACTGGTGAGGTTATGCCTATCGCTGCTTCCAAAGCTCCTAAATTCAAAGCTGGTAAGGCTTTAAAGGATATGCTTAACGCTTAAGGCATAAATTAAAATGTTTTTGGACCTGCTTATGGTGGTGGGTCCTTTTTTTCTGCGCAGAACAGCACAGATGAAATATGCGCGGCAGCGGTGTGCGGCTTACGCGGCGAGCAGGTCAGATAAGTCTTCCCTGCCCGATTATGCAGGAGAAAGGTAATGAGTTATGAGATTAGATAAGTATTTAAAGGTTTCAAGACTGATTAAAAGAAGAACTGTAGCAAATGAGGCGTGTGATGCCGGAAGAGTTATGATAAATGACAGACCTGCAAAGGCTTCAGCGGAAGTAAAAGCAGGAGATATTATTACCATTGCATTTGGAAATAAGGATGTTAAGGTTGAAGTGCTTGCAGTACAGGAAACAGTAAAAAAAGAAGAGGCTAAAGAGTTATTCCGATATTTATAGAATATAATGGCCAATCTCTTAATATAATTTTTGTATAGAAGATTATATGGGAGAGGTAATATGGAGGATTTAAACAGTATAAATAAACGTGCTCATAAAATATCCTTATCAAATAGAAGGACATGTAATTTAACAGGAATCATTGATGTTCTTTCATTTGATGTTAATGAAATAATTCTGGAAACCGATCAGGGTATGCTGATGATTAAAGGAAGCGAGCTTCACGTTAACAGGCTCACTCTGGATAAGGGAGAGGTGGATATTGAAGGGAAAGTCGACAGCTTTACTTATTCCGAACAGGCAGGAATGGGAGGCAAGGGAGAATCGCTGCTTTCCAGGCTGTTTAAGTAGGTGCCTATGAGTCAGAGTATTATTGATGAAGTAACGTTTTTGCTGTATTCCTTTTTGCTTGGCGTGATTTTAACTTTTGTTTATGACGGTTTTCTGATTCTGCGCAGACTGATTAAACATAATATGCTTTTCATTTCTCTGGAAGATTTCATTTTTTGGATTGCCTGCGCAATCAGTGTTTTTTATGTGCTTTATGAGGAAAATAACGGCATATTGAGGTGGTTTGCCGTAGCAGGCGCCGGGCTGGGCATGATTGCATACAAAAAAACCTTAAGTCCGCTTATCATTAATGTGATTTCAAAGGCTCTTTCATGGATATTTCATATTGTATTTAAAACCTTATGCTTTATTTTAAAGCCCTTTGGATTTCTTATGAAAAAAGCAGGAAAAGGCAGCAGGGCTGTTAAGCGGAGAAGCGGGAAGATTGTGAAATATATAAAAAAGAAGTTGACTGGATATAAAAAAGTACTTAATATAATATTATGTAAACATTAATAAGCAGTCAATAACCCCGCCGCAAGTAGCGGGGCATGGAAATTGAAGCACCCCAAGGGGCGGGGTATTGACCCTCGCGGCATTCGTCAAGGTCATGCAACATGACTTTGACTCATTGCACGTGGGAATAAAGGAGCAGGCCATGGCAAGAAAAGCAGCTTACCGCAAAAAACGGCAGAACAGATTTGGTATGTTTCTGGTTTCTCTGGTAGTTATTATGCTTATGATAGTGGTTGCTGTTAAAAGTGCTGGGCTGAAAGAAAAGCAGGCTTATTATGCACAGAAGGAGCAAATGCTTCAGGAGCAGATAGAAGCAGAGCAGGAGCGTTCTGAAGAAATAGATGAATATGAGAAATATACACAGACCAAGAAATATATTGAGGATGTGGCAAAGGATAAGCTGGGTCTTGTAAATGAAGGTGAAATTATTTTTAAAGATGAGAATCGTTAGCAGGCATGATAGGAATCATGCCTGTCTTTACTTTTGAACAGATTTTCCGGGGAATGTCTGCTTCGACAGGCTTCTGCTGCGATTTCTGTTGATGCATTACAGATTTTGAGGTTATATTTTCGACAAATACTGCTCATTCTTTTTGATATGATTGATACCCGTAGATTTGCAGTTGTAAATCTTGCGGATATCAGAGCCGCATGATGCAGGGAAATGTAAGAAGGGAATGAGTAAGTATGAAAAAAAATATTGAAAACGGAAGAAATTCCTTTGACAGTATATTACCCGAATATGGAAGGCGGAAGCTGTTAACTTATGCCGACTCCATCAGAGAACTTGCAGATACTTTTAAAGAAACAGAAGGTGAAAAGAGCGAAGGAGAAGAAATCCTTAAAGAGGACAGGAATGAATACATATGGCAGCGGAAGCTCATTGAAAACAAGAGCCTGATGGCAGAGCATCTTCAGGAAATGGCGCAGATAATGACCAACGTGGCAGAGGAGGCAAGACATTGCGAGCCTATGAGTGAAAGGCGCTTCCGGCAGATTGCACATGCGCTGAAGGAAGTGGATGTTCAGATAAAAAATCTTTATTTGATAGAAAATGAATCAGGAAAAATGGAAGTATCCATTTCTATGAAAAACAGAAAGAAAAATACACTTTCTTCGGAAGAAATAGGCGATTTGCTTTCCGTGCTTTTAAGCATCAGGCTTGTAGGTTCGGGAGATAATCCGTTTTTTGTGGGGGAGGAGTGGAAAACCTTTTATTATGTTGAGGAAGCGAAATATCATGTGCTGACCGGAGTGGCCAAGGCCGTTAAGGAAACGGAAAAAATATCAGGGGACAATTATGCTTTTTTTGAAACAGGAGCGGGAAATCAGACGGCAGTTTTGTCAGACGGTATGGGCTCCGGCGATAAGGCCTGCGCCGACAGCACTAAAGTAGTAGAGCTGATGCAAAAGTTTCTGGAGGCAGGATTTCAAACAGAAACAGCCATTCAAATGATTAACAGTTCTTTGGTATCCGGGGGTGAAAATTCCAATATGTCAACCCTGGATTTGTGCAGCATTGATTTATACAGCGGAGAATGCCGTTTTGTAAAGGTAGGAAGCGCATGTTCTTATATCAAAAGGCAGCATCTTGTGGACAGGATATCTTCGGGCAATCTTCCTATGGGAATTTTTCAAAAACCTGACATGGAGGTTGTGGGAAGAAAACTAATGGATGGAGATTATATTGTGATGATTTCAGACGGCATACCGGACGCTCTTGCTCAGGGAATCGGGGAGGATATGCTTTCGGAAATAATCGGCAGCAGTAATCTTGAAAACCCGGGAGAAATGGCAAATTCCATTTTAAATTTCTGCATTCATCAATGCAGGGGGCATATCAGGGATGATATGACGGTACTTGTAATAGGAATTTGGAAAAAAGAGGAGGATTAAGGCTTTATTTTTGTACTTGATTCGGCTATAGTAATAATATGATTGCAAAAGTATCTGATTATGTGCAAAAGTATCGGATGATAGAAGAAAACGATACTATAGCTGCAGGAGTTTCAGGGGGCGCAGATTCTGTCTGCCTCCTTTTTGTGCTGCTTCAGTTGAAAAAAACAATTCCTTTCCGGCTCGCCGTGGTGCATGTGAACCATGGCATACGTGAGGATGCGGGCAAAGATGCAGATTATGTGAAAATGCTTTGTGAGGAGAATCATCTGCCTTTTTATCTTACAGAAATAAATATAAAAAATTATGCTGGAGAATATGGCCTGTCAGAGGAGGAAGCCGGAAGAAAAATCAGATATCAGGCGTTTCGGGAAGCACTGAACAGGGAAAATGTAGGAGAGAAGGGGAAAATTGCTGTTGCCCATAACAGCAATGACCGTGCGGAAACAATGCTGTTTCATTTTTTCAGGGGTACAGGGCTTACAGGCGCCAGCGGCATTAAGCCGGTGAGCGGCAATATTATACGCCCACTCTTGTGCCTGGAGCGGCAGGAAATAGAAGCATGGCTGGAAACACGGGGCATAAATTATCAGACGGATAGTACCAATCATCAGGATATTTATACCAGAAACAGAATCAGACATCATATTCTGCCCTATGCTGAGGAGAAAATATGCAGTGGGGCTATAGCGCATATGAATCAGGCAGGGGACAATTTACTTGAGGCAGAAGAGTTTATTGTAAGGCAGACCGATATTGCCAAACAAAGATGTGTTGTATCTGAGTGCAGGCAGGGAAGAGAAGTCCTTACAATTGCACTTCCGGAATTCTGGAAAGAGGACTCCTACCTGCAGGGAAGAATATTGCTGTCCTGTCTTGAGGAAATTACGCAGGGGAGAAAAGACATAACCTCCAATCATATCCATAGCATAAAAAGGCTGTTTGCATCAGATGGATGTAAGGAAATTCATCTTCCTTATGGAATCACTGTTTATAAAAAATATGATGTGGGAATGATTGATAAGGAGGACAGGACGGGAAACCCGGAAATTGCTTCCAGCGGGGAAGTAAGCAGGGAATATCCGGTTTCCGTACCCGGAAGCTTATGGATTCCGGGACTGGGGATGGCGGAATTTACAGTGTTTGCATATGAAAAATGTAAAAATATTCCTAAAAAAACATATACGAAATGGTTTGATTATGATAAAATAACAAAGTCTATCGCTTTCAGAGTCAGAAAAAAAGGCGATTTTCTTACAATAAATGAAAGAATGGGACATAAATCCCTTCAGGATTATTTTGTTAATGAAAAAATTCCAAAGGCAGAAAGAGATTCTTTTTATGTACTTGCAGACGGTTCCCATATCATGTGGGTGCCCGGGTATAGAATCAGTGAATATTATAAAGTGTCGGAAACGACCTTAAATATTTTAGAGGTAAAAATAGATAAGGAGAATCGATAGCTGCAGGTGCAAAGTGAAGGCAGCTGCAAGAGTTACTTAAGGAAGAAAGGAGTCATAGAAGTGGCTGAAAAGGTAAGGGTCTTATTAACGGAGCAGGAAGTAGATGAAAGGATTCAGGCAATCGGAGAGCAAATCAGTAAGGATTATGCAGGCAGACAGGTGCATCTGATTTGTGTATTAAAGGGCGGCAGCTTTTTTATGTGTGAACTTGCTAAAAGAATTACTGTACCGGTTTCTCTTGATTTTATGTCAGTATCCAGCTATGGCAGCGAAACAAAATCAAGCGGCGTAGTAAAAATCGTGAAGGATTTGGACGAATCCATTAAGGATAAGGATGTTCTTGTTGTTGAGGATATCGTAGATTCGGGAAGAACCCTGAATTATCTGATGGAGATGTTAAAAGACAGAGAACCGGCAAGTCTTCGTTTATGCACATTGCTTGATAAGCCGGAAAGAAGAGTGGTTGACGTAAATGTGGATTATACAGGCTTTCAGATTCCAGATGAATTTGTAGTCGGATATGGTCTTGATTATGACCAGAGATACAGGAATCTTCCGTATATTGGTATTGTTGAGTTCGAATGAGGTAAACTGGATTGAATATGAAAAACCGTGGTTTTAGTATGTATTTTATTCTCATCCTGGGACTGCTCCTTTTGGTAGTGTGGACCAGTATGCTGAATGTCAGACAAAGTGAATATACCAGGGGAGAACTGGTAGAGAGCCTGGAGGCTGAGGAAGTGGTTGCTGCCAGCATCCAGCCAAACAGGGAAACGCCTACAGGCGAAGTGGAAGTAATCCTTTCGGATGGGCAGCATAAAACCCTGTATGTAACGGATGTAAGGGAAATTGAAGAGCTGCTTACCTCTTACGGCTTGAATCCCCAGGTAGAAAAAGTGAAGGAAGAAAACTGGTTCTTAACCAGCGTATTTCCGGTGCTGCTGGCAGTGATTGTAATGGTATTCTTTTTCGTGATGATGAATAATCAAAGCGCCGGCGGCAACAACAAAATGATGAATTTCGGCAAGAGCCGTGCCAGACTTTCCATGGGTGACGGAAAGGTAACCTTAAAGGATGTGGCAGGTCTTAAGGAAGAAAAGGAAGAATTGGAAGAAATCGTGGAATTTTTAAAGGAACCCGCTAAATTTACAAAAGTAGGTGCCAGAATTCCCAAGGGTGTGCTTTTGGAAGGCGCTCCCGGTACAGGTAAGACACTGCTTGCCAAAGCGATTGCAGGAGAAGCGGGCGTACCGTTTTTCAGTATTTCCGGTTCTGATTTTGTTGAAATGTTTGTGGGCGTGGGTGCTTCCCGTGTCAGAGATTTATTTGAAGAGGCTAAAAAGCACGCTCCCTGTATTGTTTTTATTGATGAAATTGATGCTGTAGCAAGGCGGAGAGGCACCGGTATGGGCGGCGGCCATGATGAAAGGGAGCAGACCTTAAATCAGCTGCTTGTTGAAATGGATGGTTTTGGTGTCAATGAAGGAATTATAGTGCTTGCGGCTACAAACCGTGTGGATATTCTGGATCCTGCTATTTTGCGTCCGGGACGTTTCGACAGAAAAATCAGTGTAAACAGGCCGGATGTTGGCGGCAGGGAAGATATTTTAAAGGTTCACGCCAGAAATAAGCCCCTTGCAGAGGATGTTGATTTGAAGCAGATTGCACAGACCACTGCAGGATTTACAGGCGCAGATTTGGAAAACCTTTTAAATGAATCTTCCATTATAGCAGCGAAGGAAAACAGAAGCTTTGTAAAGCAGGAAGATATTAAAAAAGCGTTTATTAAGGTGGGTATCGGTGCAGAGAAGAAGAGCCGGATTATTACGGATAAGGAAAAGAAAATCACCGCCTATCATGAAGCGGGTCATGCTATTTTATTCCATGTGCTTCCTGATGTGGGGCCTGTATATACCGTTTCCATTATTCCTACAGGGCTTGGTGCAGCCGGATATACAATGCCGCTGCCTGAAAGGGATGAAATGTTCATTACCAAGGGGAAGATGCTGCAGGATATTATGGTTTCCCTGGGAGGCCGGATTGCAGAAGAAATTATCTTCGATGATATTACAACAGGCGCCTCCAGCGATATCAAAAAGGCAACAAATGCAGCAAGAGATATGGTTACAAAATACGGAATGTCAGAGAATATCGGCGTGATTAATTATAACAGCGATGATGATGAAGTGTTTATCGGAAGAGATTTGGCACATGCCAAGAATCACAGTGAGCTGGTAGCCGGAGAAATTGATACAGAAGTAAAAGGTATCATTGATGATTGTTATAAGAAGGCAAAAGCGATTATTCTGGAGCATACGGATGTTCTTCATAAGTGTGCGGAGCTTCTGCTTGAAAAAGAGAAGATAGGCAGAGCAGAATTTGAAGCGTTGTTTGAAACAAAGGATAATTCTCCCGAAAGCTTTTTTCAGCAATAGCGGAGAGATGGGAACAAACAAGCAGATTTTATATTTTGTATAAAATGCACAAAAATGAGAGCGAGAAATTGTAATATTTGTGAATTGTAAGTATTTACGCAAAAGGGAGGGTATGCTATTATACTACTTGTAACCCCCCAATACATTATATAGTTTTTTGCTATAC
>CAZDPE010000004.1:55268-60735 GCA_964507235.1 uncultured Lachnospiraceae bacterium | reverse complement strand
TGACTAATTTATATGATTTTTGTGTCAAGGGTTTCAGTTTTGAAACCCTTGATTTTTTCTTTATAATAACCGTAAATATGGTAAAATGGAGAGGAGTAATGGTTTTAAAACAGATAATAAAAAAAGCGGTGTCTGTATTTGGGTAAATATGCAGCATATGAAACTAATTAAGAGAGGGTAATTATGAATTCACCGGAGAAAAAATATCATATTGAGTTTGATAAGGCCATAGAGAAGTATTCGGATATGATATACAGAGTTGCCATAACCATAACAGGAAATGAGGAGGATGCTAAGGATGCTTTTCAGGAAACCTTTTTAAGACTTGTAAGAAATCAAAATAAAATAACCAGTGAAGAGCATTTGAAGGCATGGTTGATTCGGGTGGTTACTAATTGCGCCAAAACAGCTGTTTCAAATCCCTGGAATAAGAAAACACAGGGGTTTGGACAAGAAGAGCAGTTAGGAGGGGCAGGATGTGAAGCAGAAAAAAACAACCTGCTATTGGAATTGAATAATCTTCCGAAAAAATATTCGGTAGTCTTATATTTATATTATTATGAGGGATATTCCATTAAAGAAATCGGAAACTTGCTTCGTAAAAACGAAAACAGCATAAAAACCTTATTGAGCAGGGGAAGGAACCTTTTACGGAAAGAACTGGAAGGAGGGGAAAGCCATGAGTGAATTGGATAAGAAAACGTTTGAAACTGTTTACAGGCAGCTCAAAGCACCGGAAGATTTAAAGGCTGATACCCTTTCTAAAATGTTGGAAGAAAACGGAAAGAGAAAAAAGGATGTAAAAGGAAGAAAAAGGGTATTTCAATATGGCGCTTTAGCGGCAGCGTTATGTGCAGCTGTTATCTGTTTTATCCTGATACGTCCCATGGGAATATCTTTTGTAACACCTATGGAAGAAGGTGTGTATTATGATGAAGTGGAGCTGAAGGACGGAGTGATTCATTTTGTGAAAAACAGAGTGGCTATTTCCATTAAGCCTAATGCAGGTACCGTTGTAATCGGACAGGATAATTACAAGGATGCGGATGAGAGTGAAAATGCAGATTCGGGCAAGGCGGAAGAAAAAATAACAAAAAGCGGCGGCAGTATCAGCTTTCAGAAAATCTCAGCCCTCAATCTTCCGGAAATTGCGGAGGAAAACTGGTCTTACATTGGAGAGCAGAAAATCTATGTAACGGTTTTAAATACAAATGAGATCAGGTATCAGGCAACCTTTGAAAAAGACGGCGTTGCATATGAAGTAATAGGAATAAATGTAACGCAGAAGGAATTTATCCAGGAGCTTTACCGGTATATAAAGAAATAATTTTGGTAATGAAACTTTTTTGACTCCTTCAAAGTATTAATAATAGAAGTGTATAAACGGAGGAGGAATAGAAAGTGAGATTTCATAAATTGTTAAAAAAAGGAATTGTTACTGTTCTTACAGCATCAATGTTATTAACGGGCTGCGCTTCCGGCGGCAGTTCCGGAGAAGTGTCTGACACGGAGAAAGAAGAACAGGAAGCGGCGGTAAATAATGCAGATTCAGGGAAAGCTGCAGATACGGAAAAGGAAAGTGAAGAATCTTCCGGTGCAGGGACAGCTTCCGCTGAAAATACACTTGCAGAGGATTTAAAGAAAAAGTATGCCGGCGCAGGGGAAGAATATGACGGTAATGTAATTAAAGTAGACAGGGACCAGTCAATCCAGCTGGAAATCGGATATAATCCATGGGATACAGATATCAGCCCTGCTGAAAGTTTTCTTTTTTATCAGGATGCTGATTTGAAATTTCCTGTAGAGGTGGGAAGCTATGAGTATGATTCTGGAGCGGGAATACTCACAATCGAACCGCCCTATTCCGGAGTTGCGGAAATAATGGCTTCTTATGATGTTGATTTAAGCCATTTAAGTGGAAATTATCTGTCTGAAGATAACGGCAATGCGTGGGGAACATTGCCCCAATATTATATGAAGACCTGCGTGGATTTGGAAACAGGTAAAAAACTGGATAAACCGGTAATTACGGTGATTAAAATTAATTCTGAAATTACACAGGCACCTCAGGTTGTCTTCGATCAGACAGAGGATGGTTATGCCCGGTTTTCCTGGAAACAAGTGCCAGGCGCTGAAGGGTATCTGCTGTTCAGAATTAATAAAGATGAGGAAGGTCTGTGGTCCTATGGCTATGCCGTTGCTGATGTGAAGGGCTTAGAGTGGAGCAGTGAGGAAGAAGCTTTTGAAAGTGATTATGATGATGAGATACTGACTTTAAATTACAGATTTCAGCAGTATTTTGCTTCTGATGATTTTGCGGCCTATGTTGAGGATAGCGACGGTTTCCTTAAGGATTATATAATTGAGGATGACTATGACGAGTATTACAGTGAATATTATGGTGTGCTTGCCTACAATGCAAACGGATGCTCTCCTGCCAGCAATTTGTTTAATGCCATGGATTTAGCTCGTATGCTGCCGACCGAAATGGCAAGTCACAGCAATGAAGAACTCTTTTTTGATATCAGCGGAATCATGGATCTTCCAGCTGCTCTGTGTGTGACTATGTGCGACGGAAGTACTGCACAGAAGGTAATCAGTTATGACTTTGACAATATTGAAAAGGATGAGGAATTAAACTGGATTCATATGAAGGGGAAAATGCTCCAGACCCCTTTTGTACGGGAGTTCGCGGTATATGATGTGAACTGGGATACCTTTGAGGCGGATATTGCGGCAATAAAGGAACGTCAGGAAAAATTAATAAATAAGGGCGGAACCGTAGCTCCGTCTTTGACGGTGGAGGACAGCTCTGCTGTTAAGGATGAGGAAACTGAAAAGGATGAACCAAATCAACCGGAGGAAGAAAAGGATAATACAGATTCAAACGGAAAGGTAGAAGTTAAGATAACTGCTAATTCTGCAATGAGTGAATATATTGCCATTAATATGCTTGAAACAAGTAATCAGATTGATCTTTCCGCTTTTCCGGAAGCGGCGGATACCCAGCAGATTGTTGATGCATTTTTTGAAGCGCAGTATCAAAATCCTTTGATTCTGGGAGTGCAGGGGGGAAGCATTGATCCGGAACAGAGAATATTATATGTGGAATATGATTTCGACCGTGAATTGACTGCTGAAAAGCAGGATATTATTAGGGAAAAGGTGAATGAAATAGTAGCAGAAATTATTGATGACGGCATGAGCGATGTGGAGAAGGAAATGGCAATAAATACTTATCTTTGCGATAATGCCTGCTATGACGATGCGGCATTGGAAAACGCCGAAAAATATTCCTTCACTCAGGTGGATGAAGAGTTTTATGATTCCTTTACAGCTTATGGAATACTGGTAGATGGCGTGGGAGTTTGCGCCAGCTATTCGGCATCATTTAAACTACTTTCTGATGCGGCAGGACTTGACAGTATTGTTGTAACGGGTTATCTGGACGGAAGTGTTCCTCATGCCTGGAATAAAGTGAAGCTGGAAGACAGCTGGTATATTGTAGATGCTACTAACAATGACAATGATATGATTCATAATGCTTTGCTGAATCTTTCCGATGCGGCGGCTTATGGAACGCTGGTGGAAAACGACAGCTTTGTAATGGATAGCAGTCTTAATCAATATGCTGCGTATGAAGATGAACTTGAATATTATCATACGGTAGAACGTTACTTTGATAAGGATGCGGTTTCAGATGAGCTTGCAGGTCTTCTTGTATCCGATGGAAAAGCAATTCTCAGGACAGATTATGATATTGATGATGAAGAATTTTACGGCATTGCTCAGCAGGCGGCAGATAAGGCGCAGAAGAATATCAGCGGATTTTACTGGATGGGAGTAATTCATCTGGAGGAGTAATAAATTCTGAGCTGTTTATATCTGTGATTAAAATATGGGACATTCTGTATTACAGACAGAATGCCCTGTATTTTTTTAATGACAATAGAAAGTTCGCGAAGCGTGCTTTCTATTGTTCATTACAATATGAAGCGGACAAACCTTGAAATAAAAATCTTGATTTTTGCAATGTGGTCTAGTATAGTTAAATAGGTATAATTAATGGAGGTATATTATGGCAGAATTAGTTAAAGTAGCGGTAGATGCCATGGGCGGTGATAATGCTCCTGTGGAAATTGTAAAAGGCGCTGTGGAAGCAGTCAATGAGAGTTCTCATGTGAAAGTCTTTTTGGCAGGGCCGGAAGATATTGTAAATGCTGAACTTGCGAAATATACATATAATAAAGAACAAATGGAAGTGGTGAATGCCACAGAAATTATTGAAACAGCAGAGCCTCCCGTTATGGCAATCCGGAAGAAAAAAGATTCTTCTCTTGTGAAAGCGCTTTATCTTGTAAAGGATGGAGTATGTGACGCTTATGTTTCTGCCGGCAGCACCGGTGCAACACTGGTTGGGGGACAGGTGATTGTAGGAAGGATAAAAGGAGTGGAACGGCCGCCTCTTGCACCGCTTATTCCTACGGAAAAGGGTTGTTCCCTGCTGATAGACTGCGGCGCTAATGTGGATGCAAGACCTTCGCATCTGGTGCAGTTTGCCAAGATGGGTTCTATTTACATGGAAAATGTTATGAAAGTAAAAAATCCCAAGGTTGCAATTGTAAATATCGGCGCTGAGGAAGATAAGGGAAACGCTCTTGTAAAGGAAACCTATCCCCTGTTAAAGAATTGCCCCGATATTAATTTTACCGGTAATATTGAAGCAAGAGATATTCCCACAGGAAATGCTGATGTTATTGTATGCGAGGCTTTTGTGGGAAATGTTATTTTGAAAATGTATGAAGGCGTTGGCGGAACTCTGATTAAAAAAGTAAAAGCGGGAATGATGACCTCGCTTCGCAGCAAAATAGGAGCGCTTTTGGTGAAGCCTGCTTTAAAGAATACATTAAAAGCTTTTGACCTTGAACAATATGGCGGCGCGCCCATGCTGGGATTAAACGGACTTGTGGTGAAAACTCACGGCAGTTCCAAGGCAGTGGAAATTAAGAATTCTATTCTGCAGTGTATTACATTTACAGAACAGAATATTAATGAAAAAATAAAAGAAAAAATTACTATGGAAGAAAGTTAAGAAAGGAATTGTAACTATGGAATTTGAAAAATTAAAAAAAGTAATTGCAGACGTGTTAAATGTCGACCCTGAAGAAATCACAATGGAAACTACTTTTGTTGATGATTTGGGAGCGGATTCCTTGGATGTTTTTCAGATTATTATGGGATTAGAGGAAGAATTTGATATTGAAATCCCTGCTGAGGATGCGGAAAAAATTACCACAGTAGAAGAAGCGGTTAACTTAATTAAAAGCGCAGTGAATAATTAAGCATACACCAGACTGAAACTTGATTATCATGAGCAATGAAAAGCCCTTAGTAATACAAGGGCTTTTTCTAACAATAAGCAGCGGAGCGCGTTTGTTACAATAAGCAGCGGAGCGCGTTTGTTACA
>CAZDPE010000004.1:0-55168 GCA_964507235.1 uncultured Lachnospiraceae bacterium | reverse complement strand
CGTTTGTTACAATAAGCAGCGGAGCGCGTTTGTTACAATAAGCAGCGGAGCGCGTTTAACAGGGCGCTCATTGGAGTTTTTAATTATATGTTTACAGGCAATAGTAAAGAATTAGAAAAGAAAATAAGCTATGATTTTAAAAATAAGGAACTGCTGAAACAGGCTTTGACCCACAGTTCTTTTTCAAATGAACAGAAAATCAATAAACAGAAGAATTATGAAAGACTGGAGTTTTTGGGGGATGCGGTGCTTGAACTGGTGTCCAGCAAATTTTTTTATCTGAACAATCCTGACATGTCTGAGGGACAGATGACAAAGCTTCGTTCTTCCATGGTATGTGAGCCTGCCCTTGCTTTTTGCGCCAAGGATTTAAGGCTGGGAGAATATATTCTTCTGGGTAAGGGAGAAGAGGCTACAGGGGGGCGCGGCAGAGATTCCATTATCTCAGATGTAATGGAGGCTCTTATCGGCGCCATATATCTGGACAGCGGTTTTGAAGAAGCTGAAAAATTTATTCTGAAATTTGTATTATCTGATTTGGAGAGCAAACAGCTTTTTTATGACAGCAAGACGATTTTGCAGGAAAAAGTGCAGAAAAACGGGCAGACTCTGCATTATGAGCTAATCGAAGAAAAAGGTCCTGACCATGACAAGCAGTTTACGATAGAAGCGTATATAGACGGTAAGGCTGTAGGCAGGGGAGTGGGCAGAACCAAAAAAGCAGCGGAACAGCAGGCTGCTTACGGAGTACTTATCGAATGGGAGAAATAGTTGTTTTATGTATCTTAAAAGTATAGAAATACACGGATTTAAATCCTTTGCAAATAAAATAGTATTTCAGTTTCATAATGGTATTACGGGAATTGTAGGACCTAACGGAAGCGGTAAGAGCAATGTTGCGGATGCAGTGCGCTGGGTGCTTGGAGAACAGAGAATTAAACAGCTGAGAGGCGCATCCATGCAGGATGTTATCTTTTCCGGGACTGAAATGAGAAAACCCTTAGGGTATGCCTATGTAGCGATTACCCTGGATAATTCAGACCATCAGCTGGCGATAGATTATGATGAGGTAACGGTAGCCAGGAGAATTTACCGTTCCGGTGAAAGTGAATATCTTTTGAATGGAACTGCCTGCCGTTTAAAGGATGTAAACGAGCTTTTTTATGATACCGGTATCGGAAAGGAAGGCTATTCCATTATCGGTCAGGGACAGATTGATAAAATATTAAGCGGTAAGCCGGAGGAGCGGCGTGAGCTTTTTGATGAAGCAGCCGGAATTGTGAAATTTAAAAGAAGGAAAGTGGCTGCTCAGAAAAAACTGGAAACCGAGAAGCAAAATCTTATTCGTGTCAGTGATATTCTTTCGGAACTGGAAAAGCAGACAGGCCCCTTGGAAAAGCAGTCCGGGGTT
This sequence comes from uncultured Lachnospiraceae bacterium, assembly GCA_964507235.1. Lineage (GTDB taxonomy): Bacteria > Bacillota > Clostridia > Lachnospirales > Lachnospiraceae > Suilimivivens. The sequence continues at coordinate 53,757 of CAZDPE010000004.1, read as the reverse complement.
GCCAGAATTTATCTGAAGAAAAAGGAAGAACTGAAAACCCTTGATGTAAATATGTTCCTTCTTGAGAATATCAGACTTCAGGAACAGTTAAAGGCTGCTGATGAAAAATATGAAATTGCCAGTGGAGATTTGGAAACCGCTTCGCAGCAGTATGAAGAAATTAAAGAAGAATATGAGCAGATACAGGGACAGATAGAACTTCTCGATGAAACCATTGAAAAGAACCGTTCCGCGTTGACCGATACCAGTGTGCTGCGCGGTAAGCTGGAAGGCGAAATCAATGTCCTGAAAGAACAGATTCATTCAGCTAAAAGCAATGAAGAACATCTGCTTTCACGAAAAAGCGCTGTCCTGAAAGAAATTGACGAAAAGAATAAGGATAAGGATGGTATTTTAAAGGACAAGAATGTAATCGATGAGCAGGTTGCGGAAATTGAAAGGGCCAGAAATGAGGCCGGGGGCAAGCTGCTTGCCGTTCAAAGTAAAATAGAAGAACTGAATAATAACATAGAAAGCGGCAAAAACACCATTATCGATGCGCTGAATGCAAGGGCTGCCATTAAGTCAAAGCTGGGCCGTTATGATACTATGACGGAACAGGTCAACATTCGTAAAGCTGAGCTTACTTCCCGGCTGCTTCGGATGAAATCCGATGAAGCCCAGCAGGAAGCTGCCATGAAACAGCTGGAGGAAGAGTTTGAAAGAATTAATGAGGATATCAGAGCTTTAAATGATGCGCAGAGCTCAAAAGAAGAAAAGCTTTCTTTGATTCGGGATGAGCTTTCTGCCAAAGATCAGAAGCTTCGGGACACTCAGGTAAGCTATCACCAGGAAAAATCAAGACTGGAGGCGCTTTCCAATCTGACGGAACGCTATGAAGGCTATGGCGGCAGCGTCAAAAAGGTAATGGAATGTAAGGAGAAAGAAAAGGGCATTATCGGCGTTGTGGCAGATATTATCAAAGTGGATAAAAAGTATGAAACGGCTATTGAAACAGCGCTGGGAGGCAATATTCAGAATATAGTTACCGATGATGAAGAAACCGCCAAGAGGATGATTGCTTTCCTGAAGCAGAATAAGGGCGGAAGGGCAACCTTTCTTCCGCTTACCAGTATTACCAGGCCGCAGGAATTTAAAAATCCGGAGGCGTTAAAGGAAAAAGGCGTCATCGGTATGGCGGATGAACTGGTAAATGTGGAATCAAAATACCGCAATGTGGCAAAGGCCATGCTGGGACGCATTGTTGTGGTGGACAACGTAGATAATGCAGTTAAAATTGCCAGAAAGTTTGATTATGGCATTCGTATGGTTACCATTGAGGGAGAACTTCTTGTTCCGGGAGGCGCTATCAGCGGAGGCGCTTTTAAGAATAACAGTAATCTTCTGGGACGAAGAAGAGAAATGGAAGAAATGGAAGCCAGGGTTAAAAAGTATCTGAAGGAGATTGATGCACTGCTTCAGGAAATCGAAGATACTAAGGCGGAAAGAAATAAGCTTCGTTTGAGTCTGGAAGAGGATAAGGCTGCACTGCAGAAGAAGTTTATTGAACAAAATACTGCCCGGCTTAATGTGATAAAGGCGCAGGAGCGTAAGGATGAAGCTTCCGAAGGCTCTATGGAATTAAAGGCGGAAGAGAGGGAAATTGAAAATCAGATTCAGGAAATCCGCCTAAGTAAAGAAGAAATCCAGAAGGAGCTTCAGGATTCTGAAGCTCTTGAAAAACAGGTGGAAATTCAGATTAAAGAGTTTCAGTCCCAGCTTGAAGAAAAACGTGTGGAAGAATCAGAGGAATCAGCCCATGTGGCTTCCTGGGATGTGGAAGTGGAAAAAATGCTTCAGCAGCAAGGCTTCCATCAGCAGAACGTGGATCGTATCAATGGTGAAATCAGCCGTTTTGCTGCGGAGCTTGCCGAAATTGAAGAAGGCCTTTTAAAGAGCAGAGAAGATATTAAGAGTAAAGAAAACAATATTATAGAAATTCAGCAGACTATTGCAGCTTCCCACACTACTCAGAGCGATACGGAAAAGCAGCTGCAGGAGGATGTTGCAAAGAAAGAAGAACTCAGCGCAAAGCAGAAGAATTTCTTTCAAGACAGAGAAACCTTATCGGAGCGGATGTCGGCCCTGGATAAGGAGGTTTACAGGCTGAACGCCCAGAAAGAAAAATTTCAGGAGGCGTTGGAAACCCAGATTAATTATATGTGGGATGAATATGAAATTACCTTATCTGATGCAGGCGCCCTGCGTAATGAAGAAATGACTGATTTGCCGGCAATGAAGCGGGAAATTGCTTCCCTGAAGGAACAGATTAAAAAGCTGGGTGATGTAAACGTCAATGCCATTGAGGATTATAAAAATTTAATGGAGCGTTATAATTTCCTGAAAAACCAGCATGATGACTTAGTGGAAGCCGAAAAAACGCTGGAGGGCATTATCGAAGAGCTGGATACCGCCATGCGGAAGCAGTTTAATGAAAAATTTGCGGAAATCAGCCGGGAATTTGATAAGGTATTTAAAGAAATGTTCGGCGGCGGCAAGGGTACGCTGGAACTGATGGAGGATGAAGATATTCTTGAGGCGGGCATCAGGATTATAGCGCAGCCTCCCGGAAAGAAGCTTCAGAATATGATGCAGTTATCCGGCGGTGAAAAGGCGTTGACGGCTATTGCTCTGTTATTCGCAATTCAGAACTTAAAGCCCTCTCCGTTCTGTCTTCTCGATGAAATAGAAGCTGCGCTGGATGAAAGCAATGTATCAAGATTTGCAAAGTATTTACATAAGCTTACCAAGAATACCCAGTTTATTGTAATTACTCATAGACGTGGTACAATGGAACAGGTGGACAGACTTTATGGTATTACCATGCAGGAAAAGGGGGTTTCCACTTTGGTAAGTGTAAATCTGATTGATAAGGAGTTGGATGACTGATGGCAGGATTTTTCAGCAGGCTGAAGGAAGGCTTAAGTAAGACAAGAGATAATATTGTAAACGGCATTGATTCAGTTTTCAACGGTTTCTCATCTATTGACGAGGATTTCTATGAAGAACTTGAAGAAATCCTCATTATGGGAGATATTGGCGTAAATGCTACCGAAAAAATACTGACAAGGCTGCGGGAACAGGTGAAAGAAAATCATATTAAAGATCCGGTGCAATGTAAGGACTTTTTGATTCAGAGCATAAAGGAACAGATGCAGGTGGGAGAAACCGCATATGATTTTGAAAAGGAACAGTCCGTAATACTGGTTATCGGCGTCAACGGTGTGGGAAAAACGACTTCTGTCGGAAAGCTTGCGGGTATTTTAAAGGGCCAGGGAAAAAAGGTGTTGATTGCAGCGGCAGACACTTATCGAGCGGCTGCAGGAGAACAGCTTTCGGAATGGGCGAATCGTGCAGGCGTGGATATGATAGGCGGAGCGGAAGGCGCAGACCCTGCCAGTGTGGTTTATGATGCGGTAAATGCAGCCAAGGCACGTCACGCAGATGTGCTTCTTTGTGATACGGCAGGACGTCTTCATAATAAGAAAAACCTGATGGAAGAGCTGAAGAAAATCAACAGAATTATCGATAAGGAGTTTCCTGATGCCCACAGGGAAAATCTGGTAGTGCTTGATGGAACTACAGGACAGAATGCATTGAATCAGGCAAGAGAATTTGGTGAAACAGCTGATTTAACCGGAATTATTCTTACGAAAATGGACGGAACGGCAAAGGGCGGTATTGCGGTAGCAATCCAGTCGGAATTGAATATTCCGGTAAAGTATATCGGCGTGGGTGAAAAGATAGAGGATTTACAGAAATTTGATTCAGAGCAGTTTGTAAATGCTTTGTTTGAAATAGAGGAGCAAACTCCGGGAGGAAAATGAAATGGAAAGTAAAATGCTTACATTGGAAAAATTTGAGGAGGCATCTGAGGTAGTAAAAAAGGTGACTCAGGAAACCAAGCTGGTTTACAGTGATTTCTACAGTGCGCAAACCGGCAACAAGGTGTTCTTAAAACCTGAAAATATGCAGTTTACGGGGGCGTATAAGTTAAGGGGCGCTTATTATAAATTAAGTACCTTGAGCGATGAAGAGAAGGCAAAAGGACTGATTACCGCTTCTGCAGGCAACCATGCCCAGGGTGTGGCCTATGCCGCAAAATGCTATGGCGTGAAAGCTGTTATCGTAATGCCTACCACAACGCCTCTTATTAAGGTAAACAGGACAAAGAGTTATGGCGCAGAAGTCGTTCTTTATGGTGACGTCTATGATGAAGCCTGTGAACATGCTTATGAACTGGCGGAAAAAAACGGTTATACGTTTATTCATCCCTTTGATGATTTGGCAGTGGCAACAGGTCAGGGAACCATTGCCATGGAAATCTTTAAAGAGCTTCCCCTGGTGGATTATATTCTGGTTCCTGTGGGAGGAGGCGGACTGGCAACGGGAGTTTCCACTCTTGCAAAGCTGTTAAATCCCAAGATTAAAGTAATCGGTGTGGAGCCTGCCGGTGCAAACTGTCTTCAGGCTTCTGTTAAGGAAGGAAAGGTGGTAACGCTTCCGCATGTGAACACGATTGCAGACGGTACTGCCGTAAAAACACCGGGAAGTAAAATTTTCCCTTATGTAAGCAAAAATCTGGATGACATCATTACCATAGAAGATGAGGAATTGGTAGTTGCTTTTCTGGATATGGTGGAAAATCATAAGATGGTGGTGGAAAATTCCGGGCTTTTAACGGTAGCTGCCCTGAAGCATCTGACAGTAAAAGGAAAAAAAGTTGTTGCTATTTTAAGCGGCGGCAACATGGACGTTATTACCATGTCATCAGTAGTTCAGCAGGGGCTGATTATGAGAGACAGAATCTTTACTGTTTCTGTTCTTCTTCCTGATAAACCGGGTGAGCTTTCCCGGGTTTCTGATATTATTGCAAAGCAAAGCGGCAATGTAATTAAATTGGAGCATAATCAGTTTGTTTCCATTAACAGGAATGCTGCGGTTGAGCTTCGCATTACATTAGAAGCTTTCGGTACGGAGCATAAAAACCAGATTATAAAAGCACTGGAAGAAAACAAATATAAGCCCAAGGTGGTCAGAACCAATATATAATTCAGAAATTTTTATTTGATAATTCGCAAAAAAGCCTGCATACTATAAATGTATGCAGGCTTTTGAACTTGGCAGAGAAAGGAAATACACAGATGAAACAAAAGAAATTCAGTATAAAAAAATATTTGATTATCACATTGGCATGTGTGACGTATGGTGTCGGCATCAGTTTGTTTATCGATCCGAATAATCTGGCTCCGGGAGGGTTTACGGGACTGTCCGTTGTGCTGAACAGGCTGGTTCCTACAGAAACCGGTACCATATATTTAATTCTTAATATTCCAATCATTATACTGGGCATATGGAAATTCGGATGGAAATTTACAGTATCAACCCTCTATGCCATACTTGCGGTTTCCTTTTCCACCAATATATTAAGCCTTATGAATCCGATTACAGAAGAACCTGTTTTAGGGGCTGTGTTTGGCGGAATTTTTTGCGGAACGGGAATGGGAATGGTGCTTAGAAACAGTGCAACTACCGGCGGAACAGACATTATTGTGAAATGCTTAAGACAGCGTTATCCGCATTTGAAAACAGGCTCTTTAATGTTGATGATAGATGCAGTGATTATCGGCATAAGCGGCATTGTATTTCAAAACTTTGATTCGGTTTTGTACAGTATTATATCCGTACTTACAATGTCCGCAGTGCTTGATATGGTGCTGTACGGCAGGGATGGTGCAAAGCTGATTTATATTATCAGCGACGAATCGGAAAAGATAACTTCACGGATTTTACAGGAGCTGAATATTGGAGTAACTCACCTGGAAGGAAGCGGCGCTTACAAAAATGTGGAAAAAAAAGTGATTATGTGCGTGGTGAAAAAGCAGCTGGCGCATAAGGTGGAAGAAATTGTCAGAGATGAAGATATATCCGCATTTATGATTATTTCAAGCGCTTCCGAAATCTATGGAGAGGGTTATAAGAGCTATTTCGGGGAAGTAATCTAAGAAGTTCTTCCAAAGATAACATTCTTGGTATATAATTTATGACAACGGAAAGTCGAAGAAAATACGAAAGAAAGGTTTCGATATGGACAACAGAGCAAAAAGAAAAAGAAGAAAGCAGCGCATCAGTTTATTTACGAATATTATTTTCTGTATTATTACATTGGCAGCCCTGACAGGATGCATCATTTTGCTTTTAAGTAATTATGGACTCAGGAACCAGAGCAAAGAAGCCATGGCACAGCTTCAGGCTTTTGAGGAGCAAAAAGAAAATTACATTTACACTCAGGCAGACTTAGATGCATATATAGATGAGGCGGCGGCGGAAGCGAAGCAGGCCCAGAAGGATGAGCTTTTAGAAGAACTGAAATCCAAAATGAGCGGCGGCGGAAGCGCGACAGCTATGCTCCGTGATTTTTTCCCGGATGATGTGGTTGTTTATGCGGATGGAGAATATCGTTTCTTTCCTATCTCAGATAAGCTGAAAAAGCACGATTATGTTTATGATAATTTTAAACTGCTTGAAAACGGTCAGGTTGAATATGTGGATGATACTGATATTGTTGTTTCCAAAAAAGGGATTGATGTTTCCAAATATCAGGGGAAAATAGACTGGGAAAAAGTAGCGGCAGACGGAGTGAAATATGCATTTATCAGGACCGGAGTGAGAGGAAGCACAGAAGGAAAACTGATGGCGGATGAAAATTTTAAGGATAATGTGGAAGGCGCTGTCGGGAATGGAATTGATGCAGGGGTGTATTTCTTTACCCAGGCGACTACGGAGGAAGAGGCGATAGAAGAAGCGGAATTTGTGATTGATATGATTGAGCCTTATGATATTACCTATCCTGTAGTACTCGATTTAGAAGAGGTGAATTCCGATAATGCAAGAACGGCATCCTTAACGCAGGAGGAATATACCAGGAATTGCATTGCCTTTTGTGAAACAATTAAAGATGCAGGTTATACGCCCATGATTTACGGAAATCTGAAAACCTTTATGATAATGCTCGACATGACAAAAATAGAGCAGTATGAAAAGTGGTTTGCCTATTATAATACGCCGGTTTATTTCCCTTATGAATTCAGTATATGGCAGTACTCTTCCCAGGGCTCCATAAACGGCATCAAGGATACTGTGGATTTGAATATCTGCATGAAGGATTTTGGCAAAGAAGATTAAGGCGCCTTAAGAATGGAGGATTTGCGAAGTGGGAGATATAGGATGGAAGATTATCAGGATTCTGTCAAAAGCGGATATTTAACAGAAAAATTCAGACTGTTTCATTTAAAGGACAAAGAGCCGAAAGAATATGAATACCATTATCATGATTTTCATAAGCTGATTTGGTTTATCTCCGGAAATGTAGAGTATCATATAGAAGGAAAGGCGTATAAGCTGGAGCCTCATGATATTCTTTTAATTGGAAGGGGCCAGATTCATAAGCCGTTCATCGGAACGGACGAAACCTATGAAAGGTATGTATTCTATATTTCAGAGGAATTTCTGACAGAACATTCAGAAGATGGAAGTGAATTAAATATCTGCTTTCAGTTGTCCCGGACGGAGGACAGTAATGTGTTGAGGCTGTCCCCGGCTGACAGCGGCCGCTTATTTGAAACAATAAAGCTTCTCGCGCGTTCATCGAAGGAGCAGGTTTATGCAAAAGAAATGTATAGCCGAATATTGTTTTTGAAGCTTTTGATTGAGCTTAACAGGTGCTGTATTGATAACAGCGATGTCTTTCATAAAACAGCGCGGTATGATAAAAAAATAGTGGAAATGATTCATTACATAAATGACCATTTATCCGGCGATTTGTCAATAGAAGGTCTGTCCTCCTGCTTTTATTTAAGCAAGTACCATATGATGAGGAAGTTTAAGGAAGAAACCGGCTATTCCATGCATCAGTATATTTTGGAAAAGAGGATACTGGCTGCCAGAAATATGATTCTTTCGGGAACCCCGGCAACTACGGCGTGTATGGAATGCGGATTTAAGGATTATTCTACTTTCAGCCGGGCTTACAAAAAAATAATTCATGGGCTGCCGTCGGATGCAGGGGTATAACAATCTTTGAATTAAAAGTATAAGATATGTGTCAAGAAAAAATACTTGACACGTATCTTTTTTTGTTGTATCCTACCTAAGGTGATTGCAATGGAAAAAATCGTGGAACAGGGTCTTTTATATGATTTTTATGGTGAATTATTGACGGACCATCAGAAAAAGATATATGAGGATGCCATATTTGAAGATCTGTCGCTTGGTGAAATTGCCGGAGAAGTCGGCATCAGCAGACAGGGCGTTCACGATTTAATCAAGCGTTGTGATAACACCTTACAGGGATATGAAGATAAACTGCATTTAGTTCAGAAGTTCATGACGATTAAGTCAAAAATGAGTGAAATCAATGAGCTTACGAAGGATGAACAGCTTTCCCGTGAGGAATTGGCTGAGAACATCAGACATATAACCGGTCAGGTATTGGAGGAGCTTTAATTAATGGCATTTGAAAGTTTAACAGACAAACTCCAGAATGTATTTAAAAATCTGCGCAGCAAAGGACGTCTGACGGAAAGTGATGTAAAGGCCGCGCTGAAAGAGGTTAAACTTGCCCTTTTAGAAGCAGATGTTAATTTTAAGGTAGTAAAGCAGTTTATAAAGGCGGTGGAAGAAAGAGCGATTGGCGCTGATGTAATGAACGGTCTGAATCCCGGACAGATGGTAATCAAAATCGTAAACGAAGAAATGATTGCCCTTATGGGGTCTGAAACCACGGAAATCCAGCTTCAGCCCGGAAAATCAATTACGGTTATTATGATGTGCGGTCTTCAGGGTGCAGGTAAAACAACTACCACGGCGAAGATTGCAGGTAAACTGAAGCTAAAAGGCAAAACCCCCCTTCTTGCGGCATGTGATGTATACAGGCCGGCAGCAATTAAGCAGCTGCAGATTAACGGTGAAAAGCAGAAGGTGGATGTTTTTTCCATGGGAGAAAATCAGAAGCCTGTAGATATTGCAAAAGCAGCCGTTGAGCATGCGAAAAAGAACGGACATAATGTAGTGATTCTGGATACCGCAGGACGCCTTCATATTGATGAAGAAATGATGGCAGAGCTTCAGGATATTAAAGAAAATGTGGAGGTTCATCAGACGTTGCTTGTAGTGGATGCCATGACAGGGCAGGATGCGGTTACGGTTGCAAAAGATTTTGATGAGAAAATCGGCATTGACGGCGTAATTTTATCCAAAATGGATGGCGATACCAGAGGCGGTGCTGCGCTTTCTGTTAAAGCTGTTACAGGTAAGCCCATATTTTATGCGGGCATGGGCGAAAAGCTGTCTGATTTGGAACAGTTTTATCCAGACAGAATGGCAGGAAGAATCCTTGGGATGGGAGATGTGCTTTCTTTAATAGAAAAAGCACAGGAAAATATTTCCATTGATGAGAATAAGGAAAAAGAAATGGCTTCCCGTATGAAAAAGGGGAAATTCGATTTTGAAGACTACCTGGAAAGCATGAAGCAAATGCGGAATATGGGCGGGCTGACAAGTATTTTAAGTATGATGCCGGGTATGGGAAAGCAGCTTGGTGATATTGAGTCCATGATAGATGAAAAGCAGCTGGCCAGAACAGAAGCAATTGTTTTAAGCATGACACCGGCGGAACGTAAAAATCCCAAGCTCCTGAATCCCAGCAGAAAGCACAGGATTGCAAAGGGAGCCGGCGTGGATATTGCGGTAGTAAACCGTTTCATCAAACAGTTTGAACAATCACAGAAGATGATGAAGCAGATGCCGGGGCTTATGGGCGGCAAAAGAGGCAGAGGCTTTGGCGGAATGAGATTTCCTTTTTAAAGCCGGAAATGTTTTGATTTACATTTAGATATTTGGAACTATTATTCAAATATATATTTTTTATTTTTCGGAGGTGAAAAAAATGGCAGTAAAAATCAGATTAAGAAGAATGGGTCAGAAGAAAGCTCCTTTCTATAGAATCGTAGTAGCAGATTCCAGAGCGCCCAGAGATGGTAAATGTATCGCAGAAATCGGAACCTATGATCCTAAGACAGACCCCAGTACTTTCAAGGTAGATGAGGAACTGGCTAAAAAGTGGTTAGCAAACGGTGCTCAGCCTACAGAAGTTGTCAGCAGAATTTTCAAGCAGGCAGGTATTGAGAAATAGTAATTTGTTGACAACCCATTTGGAGGTGGACTATGAAGGAATTAGTAGAAGTTATTGCAAAAGCACTTGTTGAACATCCGGATGAGGTTACCGTAACCCAGAAGGAAGAAGGTAAACATATTACCATTGAACTTCATGTCGCTGTATCTGATATGGGTAAAGTAATCGGAAAACAGGGCAGAATTGCAAAGGCAATACGTTCTGTTGTTAAGGCAGCATCATCTAAGGAAAACAAGAAGGTAGACGTAGAAATCGTCTGAAAGACAAGCAGCCTTACTGGCATGATTTTAAAGGATGTTCTTACAGGACATCCTTTAAAAAATTAAGGGATATTATTATGGAACAATTATTGCAGGTAGGAATTATATCCTCCACACATGGAGTAAAAGGGGAAGTAAAGGTATTTCCCACGACTGATGACGTAAACCGTTTTAAAAAGCTGAAAGAAATTATTCTGGATACAGGGAAAGAGCAGCTGCAGCTTCAAATAGAAGGCGTTAAATTTTTCAAACAGTTTGCTATTTTAAAGTTTAAGGGTTATGACAATATCAATGATATTGAAAAGTATAAAGGGAAAAGCCTGTTTGTTACCAGAGATAATGCTGTTAAATTAAAAAAAGGCGAGTATTTTATTGCCGACCTGATAGGAATGAAGGTTGAAAATGAGGATGCATCCTTTTCCGGAATTTTAAAGGATGTAATGACAACAGGCGCCAATGATGTTTATGTTGTGGATTGCGGAGGAAGGGAAGTATTGCTTCCGGCAATAAAAGACTGCATTTTGTCAGTAGATTTAGATAATAATGAAATAAAGGTGCATATACTGGAGGGACTTTTGGATTAATGAATTTTCATGTACTTACTTTATTTCCCGAGATGATTCTGCAGGGACTGAATACCAGCATTATGGGACGTTCCCTGGAAACAGGCACCATAACCCTGAATGCGGTCAATATCAGAGATTACACTACGAATAAGCACAAAAAAGTAGATGATTACCCATATGGAGGCGGTGCGGGAATGCTGATGCAGGCACAGCCTGTTTATGATGCATATCTTGCTGTAAAAGACTCCGTTTTGAAAAGAAAAACGCAGCAGGGTAATTGCAGTGAAACGGAAGGAAAACCTGTCAGAGTGGTTTATCTGACTCCGCAGGGAAGGATCTTCTGCCAGAGTATGGCAAAGGAGCTGGCAAAGGAAGAAGATCTGATTTTTCTTTGTGGGCACTATGAAGGCATTGATGAAAGAGTTTTGGAAGAGATTGTAACGGATTATGTTTCTATTGGCGATTATGTTCTGACCGGAGGAGAGCTGCCTGCAATGGTGATGATGGATGCCATTGCCCGTATGGTGCCCGGAGTGCTGGGAAATCAGGAATCCGGTGAGAATGAAAGCTTCAGCAATTATCTGCTTGAATATCCGCAGTATTCAAGGCCGGAGGTGTGGAACGGGAAAAAAGTGCCTGAGATTCTGCTTTCCGGGAATCATGCAAAGGTAGAAGAATGGAGATTGGAAAAATCTTTGGAAAAAACAAAAGCCTTCCGGCCTGAGCTTTATGAGAAATGGGCTGAGGAAAACAGGGAATATTTCGTTAAAAAAGCGAAGCGGGAAGAAAGACAGCGTAAAAAAATGCTGAAACAGATGCAACAGGTAACAGTTCAGCCATACCATTCATAAGTTGGCGGAATGTACATTTTCACTCCAAAATGTAACAGATGTAACAGATGCAAAATCAAAAAAGTACTTGCAATTTATAATAGAATGTGGTAAATTATTACCGTTGCGAAAATGAGATGGTCCTCTGTTACGAATGTATTAAGAACATCCAATTGATACAAGGAGGCAAATATGAGCGAAATTATCAAGAACATTGAAAATGCCCAGTTAAAGGCTGAAGTTACACAGTTTAACGTTGGTGATACCGTTAAAGTTTTCGGTAAAATCAGAGAAGGAAACCATGAAAGAATTCAGGTTTTTGAAGGTACAGTATTAAAAAGACAGGGTACAGGAGCAAGGGAAACCTTTACTGTAAGAAAGACATCCAATGGTGTAGGTGTTGAAAAAACATGGCCTGTACATTCTCCTAATGTAGAGAAGATTGAAGTAGTCCGCAAAGGTAAGGTAAGAAGAGCGAAGCTTAATTACTTAAGAGGACGCGTAGGTAAGAAAGCTAAGGTTAAGGAAATCGTTAAATAATGAAAACGTAAACAGTAAGGACAATTGCTTTGTGATTGTCCTTTTCTTATACTTTGAAATATGATAAAATGCATAGGTAGGAAGGAATTGAAGAGAAATATGGCAAGAAAAAAGGGACTGACCTTTTATGAAAAAGAAAAAAAAATAAGCAAGTCCATGATTCGGGAGATTTTTTCTACTGTTTTTTATTGTTTTGCAGCTGTTTTGGTTGCTTTTGTCATAGTTTTTTCCGTAGGAATGAAGGCTGGTATCATTGGAGTTTCCATGGAACCGGCTTTATATAATGGACAGGAAGTATTGGTTAACAGACTGATTTATAAGGTTACTTCGCCTAAGCGGGGTGATGTTATCGCTTTTCTGCCTAATGGAAATAAGAATTCACATTATTATCTGAAGCGTATTGTGGGGCTTCCGGGAGAAAGAATTCAGATTATAGGCGGATATGTTTATATTAACGGAGAACTTTTGGAAGAGGACGAAAGCTTCGATAAAATGGCGGATTCAGGAATAGCGGAAACAGAAATACGTCTGGGGAGTGATGAATATTTTGTCCTGGGAGATAACAGGAATAACAGTGAAGACAGCCGTTCTGGAAATATTGGGGCTGTAAAGAAAGATACGATAGCCGGAAAGGTGTGGTTTCATCTGCCCTGTGAGGAAGACGGTTTTGGGTTTGTGAAATAAAAGAAGATTAAGGTGAAAATTATGAATTATCAATGGTATCCGGGGCATATGACAAAAGCCAGACGGATGATGCAGGAAAACATTAAATTAATTGATCTGGTGATAGAATTGGTGGATGCCCGTATTCCCATGAGCAGCAGGAATCCTGATATTGATGAGCTTTCCAAAAATAAATCCAGGATTATCCTGCTGAATAAGGCAGATTTGGCAGATCCCAAATATAATGCAGCATGGACTGCATTTTTTAAAGAAAAAGGCTTTCATGTTCTGGAAATTAACTCCAGGACAGGTTCCGGGATTAAGTCTATTCAGGGGCTTGTGCAGGAGGCATGCAGGGAAAAAATAGAACGTGACAGAAAAAGAGGAATTAAGAACAGGCCTGTCAGGGCTATGGTAGTCGGTATTCCCAACGTGGGGAAATCCACTTTTATTAATGCTTTTGTGGGACGCGCCTGCACCAAAACGGGAAATAAGCCGGGCGTCACCAAGGGAAAGCAGTGGATTCGGCTGAATCAAAATCTGGAGCTGTTAGATACACCGGGAATTTTATGGCCAAGGTTTGAAAATCAGGCAGTGGGCGAAAAGCTTGCGATGATTGGCTCTATCAATGATGAGATTCTGCATATAGATGAACTGGCGGTATCTGTGATACGTTATGTGAACAGGGAATATCCGGGGCTTTTGGAAAAAAGGTTTGAAATACAGGTATTTGAAGATGCTTATGATACGCTGAAAGAAATCTGCAGAAGCAGGCATTGTTATCTGAAGGGAGAAGAACCGGATATTATCAGGGCGTCCAGAATGATAATAGAAGATTTCAGGGGCGGAAAAATAGGTAAAATTACATTGGAACATCCGGAGGAATGGCTGTGAATAAAACATTAAAGGAAGTACTCAGTACAAGCTTATATTTGTTAATTGTATTAGTGTTGACATTTCTGGTGGTAACCTATGTGGGACAGCGTACAAAGGTAAGCGGCAGTTCCATGGAGCCCACCTTAAGTGATGGTGATAATTTAATAGTGGATAAAATTTCTTATCGCTTTTCTGATCCGGAACGCTTTGACATTATTGTTTTTCCCTTCCGGTATGCTGAAAAGACTTTTTATATTAAGCGGATTATCGGGATGCCCGGTGAAACTGTTTATATTGATGAGGAAGGAACTATTTATATAGATGGAGAAGTGCTGGAAGAAAATTACGGAAAAGAAGTGATTACAGACCCGGGACGGGCTTATGAGCCTGTTACTTTAGGGGAAGATGAATATTTTGTTATGGGCGATAACAGAAATAACAGTTCGGACAGCAGAGATCCTGTGGTAGGAAATATTCACAGGGATGAATTTGTAGGCAAAGCGTGGGTGAGAATATGGCCCCTTGGAAAAATGGGAGTCATTAAGCACCAGTAGGGCTATCGGGGAAATGACCGCCGGTACGCTTAACATCAGGGGAGGGAATAAATATGAGTCAGAGCATTTTGGAAATAAAGGAATTATTGCAGGCAGCTGAGATAAAAAGGCTGCCTGACTTTATTAGTATTTATGAAAAGGATGAACGCGCCGGAGTGATGAAGCTTGTAAACAAGGCAAAGAAAAGGCTGTCTGAATATGAAAAAGAACTGGAACGGACCGAAAAAATGAGGGCCTATGAAAGGGAATATGAATCTTATTCGTATATTTGCGGCATTGATGAAGTAGGGCGGGGACCTTTGGCGGGACCTGTGGTTGCCGGGGCAGTCATTCTTCCGAAAGATTGTGATATTTTATATCTAAATGATTCGAAACAGTTGTCCGAAAAAAAGAGAGAAGAGCTTTATGAGGTGATCATGGAGAAGGCTGTTGCCACAGGGCTTGGATTTGTGACACCTGAAAGAATTGATGAAATTAATATTCTTCAGGCAACCTATGAGGCTATGCGGGAAGCGGTTTCAAAGCTGAATCCCCGGCCGGATTTGCTGCTGAACGATGCTGTTACAATTCCGAAGGTGAATATAAAGCAGGTCCCGATTATTAAAGGGGACGCAAAAAGCATTTCTATTGCAGCGGCCAGTATCATAGCCAAGGTTACAAGGGACAGGCTGATGGTAAAATATGACAGTGTTTTTCCGGAATATGGCTTTGCGTCAAATAAAGGGTATGGTGCGGCGGCGCATTTGGAAGCGCTTAAAAAATTCGGACCTACGCCTATTCACAGGAGAAGCTTTATTAAAAATATTATTTAAGCTGAATCGGCGGCAGGAGGTATTATGAAACTTTCCTCATTTTTTGTACAGGGAAACCAATCATATATAGAGGGAAACGGAAAAGAGATTTCTGCTTCTGCTATGGAGCAGAGCCTGAGAAACGGCAGACAGGAGATTTCAGGAAAGACTCCGGGGCAGTCTGTAACGGGAGAAGTGGTGGAAAAAAACGGAAATGATATTTTAATTGCGATTGGAAAGAACCAGCTTCTGCGTGCAAGACTGGACAGTAATATTCCCATAGAACAGGGACAGCAGATGACCTTTGCCATTAAAAATGCTGGAGGTACCAGGGTAATATTAAGTCCTCTTTTTGCCAATACTGCAAACAATCCGAATATAACAAAGGCGTTACAGATGGCGGGTATTCCCGAAAATGAAACTTCCGTTAAAATGGTACAGACTATGATGAAGGAAGGCATGCCTATCGACAGGGAATCCCTGTTACAGATGATGCGTACAGTCAATCTGAATCCCCAGGCGGATGTTGAAACCCTGGTTCAGCTGACAAGATTGGGAATCCCTGTAACGGAAAATAATATTTTTCAAATGGAAGCATATAAGAATTATGAACATCAGATGACAGAAGGTCTTTTGTCCATTGCAGATGCATTGACTGACAGTATCGGTGAAATGGCAGCTTCTGGGGATACGGAAGGCGCCGTTATGCTGTATAAGGAAATGTTTTCCCTTTTGATGCCTGAAGATGAATCTTCACTTACCGCCCAGGCTTCCGGAGAAACGGTAATCATACAGGATGCAGAGCTTTTGGAAACGGAAGTTCCGGACCATATGGAATTAATGGAAACAGAGCAGGAAAATCCTCTGCAGGAAGAAATTTCAGGGCCCCGGGATAATATTTCCTTACAAATAAGGATGACGGAAGGAAAAGATGGACTTACAGGAAAGGAATTAATGAATCTGGCAGGGCAGCTTAGAAATGCCGGAATGCCGGAAGAGTTAATCCGCTCTTATACAACCGGAAATGTTTCATCGGAAGAATTGCTGAAACAAATTAATGAACTGCTTTCCGGAAAACCGGATGTACTGCAGGACAAGGAAGGAATTCTGCAGCTTCTGTCGGGAAAAGAACTGAATAAGCTTGTTAAAAATGAAATAACCGGCAAATGGATGCTTTTTCCGGAGGAGGTTTCGGAAAAACAGAAGGCGGAGGAGCTGTATCAAAGGCTGAATAATCAGTTAAACCGTTTGAACCGCATTTTGGGACAGGAAAACAGGGCGGATACGCCTTTTGTAAAGGCTGTGTCAAATCTGTCCGGCAATATCGATTTTATGAATCAGATGAATCAGCTGTTTGCCTATATTCAGCTTCCCCTTAAAATGCAGGGTAAGGAAGCAAACGGAGAATTGTATGTTTACACCAACAGAAAAAATCTTGCCAAAAAAGAAGGGGAAGTCAGTGCGCTTCTGCATCTTGACATGGAACATCTGGGCAGTGTGGATGTGCATGTTACCATGAGGGATAATAATGTTTCCACAAATTTTTATTTAAGAGATGACAGTGCTTTGGATTTGATTTCGCAGCACATAGATATGTTGAATGAAAGGCTGAACAAAAGAGGATATTCCATGAATGCTTCTTTCATAAAAAGAGATGGGGATGAGCCTGAAACGGTAATGGAAGAAATATTGAATCAGGATAAGAATATTTCCGTTTTATCGGGTAATTCTTTTGATGCAAGGGCTTAACCATGAGAAAAAAAGGAGCGCAGGATATGAAAAATGAAAAAAAGAAACCCAAACAGGCCATAGCCCTTTCCTACAATCCGGATGAAGATGCGCCTAAGGTCATTGCTTCAGGGAAAGGAGAACTGGCAGAGCGCATTATTGAAAGGGCGAAAGAAGCGGATGTACCGATTCATCGTGATGATTCCCTTGCGGATACCCTGTCAAGGCTGGATATCGGGGAAATGATTCCCCCTGAGCTTTACGAGGTAGTTGCGGAAATTTTGGTATTTGTGGATGCCATGGATAAAATTAAGGCTAAAATGGATAAAAAGAAATAGGGGAGTGAAGGATTGAATTGTGTAAGTACAGGAAGGAACTATGAGGAAAAAGCGGCTGCATTTCTGAAAGAACATGGTTTTTTGATTCTTGAAAGGAATTTCAGGTGCAGGCAGGGAGAAGTTGATATTGTGGGCATTCACGAAAACTGTCTTGTTTTTGTGGAGGTAAAGTACCGGAAAGATGTAAGAAGCGGTATGCCGGAAGAAGCAGTCGGAGCAGGAAAGCAGATGAAAATCTGCCGTGCCTCCGATTATTTTCGTATAAGGCACAGGAATTATGATTCCCTGCAGGTAAGATATGATGTAATAGCTATTTTGAAAAATGAAATTACGTGGCATAAAAATGCCTTTTTCTATCAGGGAAAGGGTATGAGCTGGTAAGGAAGAAAGAGGGTATGAACAGGATGTGTAAGGCAGAATTTGAAGCGTTGAACAGGAAGGGTAAAACCCCGGTTTTGATACAAAGAAAAAAAGGAGAAACGGAATATCTTGTTTTTCCGGGAATTGAAGGCACAGGATTAGTGAAACATCTTTTTTCAACCAGAAAGGGCGGAGTCAGTGAAGGCATTTATGCTTCCATGAACCTCAGCTATACAAGAGGTGACAGAAAAGAGGATGTGGATGAAAACTTCAGAAGGATAGCGGAAATATTCGGAGAACTTCCTGACAGAATTGTGTGTTCGGATCAGACTCATACAACCAATATCAGGCTTGTAACAAAAGAGGATACCGGAAAAGGAGTTGTAAAAGCCAAAGATTATACGGATGTGGACGGGCTGATTACATCTGTTCCGGGAATTATTTTGGCAACCTTTTATGCCGACTGCGTCCCGCTTTATTTTGTGGATACGGAAAATAAGGCAATCGGCCTAAGCCATTCCGGGTGGAAGGGAACTGTAAATAAAATGGGGGAAGCTGTTTTATCTGCTATGAAGGAAGCTTTTGGAACCAGGCCGGAAATGGTGAGGGCGGCAATCGGCCCATCCATTTGCCGGGATTGCTACGAAGTGAGTGGGGATGTGGCGCAGCAGTTTCAGGATTTGTTCCGCGATGATATACATGGGATTTTAGCTCCTGGAAGGATGGAAGGAAAATATCAGCTCAATTTGTGGGAGGCCAATAAGAGAATATTATTGGATGCGGGGATTTTGCCGGAAAATCTGGAGGTGACAGATGTTTGTACCTGCTGTAACAGCGGATATTTGTTTTCCCATAGGGCAAGCAAAGGGAAAAGAGGAAATCTGGGAGCTTTTATGGAATTAATAAAATCTTAATGTTTTTGCTAAGAAACACTTAAAAATTATATGTTTTACTTATTACAGTTGAAAGGTACGGAGGGCATGAAATGATTAATATTCTTGTGTGTGATGATGATAAGGAAATTGTGGATGCCATTGAAATTTATTTGAATCAGGAAGGTTATCAGGTATATAAGGCCTATGACGGAGAACAGGCGATTAAGATGCTGAAGGAGCAGAATATACAGCTGCTTATTATTGATATCATGATGCCTAAACTGGATGGGATCAGGGCCACTATTAAAATCAGAGAATACAGCAGTATTCCCATTATTTTCCTTTCCGCAAAATCCGAGGATACCGATAAGATTTTAGGGTTGAATATCGGTGCGGATGATTATGTGACGAAGCCTTTTAACCCTCTTGAATTGGTGGCAAGGGTGAAATCCAATTTAAGGCGTTATACCCAGCTTGGGAATCTGAATGTTGAAAATAATGCTCTTTTTACGGCAGGCGGACTTTGCATTAATGATGACACCAAGGAGGTTACGGTGGATGGGGAAAGCGTAAAGCTGACTCCAATCGAATATAATATTCTGCTTCTGCTTGTTAAAAATCAGGGAAGAGTTTTTTCCATTGACCAGATTTATGAAAATATTTGGAATGAAGAGGCAATCGGCGCTGACAATACAGTAGCGGTTCATATAAGACATATCCGGGAAAAAATTGAAATTAATCCTAAAGAGCCCAGATATCTGAAGGTGGTATGGGGAGTCGGCTATAAAGTTGAAAAGCAGTAGGGAGAGAGATAATGAGTGAAGAAAAAAAGAAGAACTCAAAAAAGAATCGAAAAGGCGGAAGAGCGGTGCTGCATATTTTACAGCATTTATGCTTTGCAGGAGCGGCCGTAGCGGGGGCGCTTTTCCTGTTCGGCGGTTTTGTGGAGGTAAATCTGAAAAACGGCAGGGAGTTATACCGGCTTTCTGTGAAGGACTCTGACACTGATTTTGAAGATTCCGAAGTTTTTAATAAAATTCTGGGAAAAAGCGTTACCGATATTATCTGTTACGGAACTATCCGGGGACAGCTGGAAACAGACGGTGAATTTGACCCCGAAAAAATAGTGGATGTGACTGCCTTTGCCGGCCGGTACGGAGGGATGGAAAAGGAATATATTACTGCGGAGTATTACCTGAATGATTTAATAAAATGGGCGCAGAACGGTTTTGAATATAATGAGGTTTATATGCCGGCAGAAGAAGTGGATCAGTTTTTAAGCAGATACCGGACTGTAACGGTAATGGATGAAAAGGCTGAAAGCTATGAAGGCGGAACCATTAGTTATCTGAACTCTGATGTTGAAAGTTATACTCATATTGTGGATGTATCCGGCAATATTATGTCAGACAGCGGCAATATCAGGGATGATGTCAATGCGACTGTTTTATACAATCGTTATCATACCATTGAAGGAAGGAATATTGAGAATTATGTATCCTCCTGGAATGAGTATTATGAACTTTGTGATAATGTGGAAAAGGCCGCTGAAGATCTGGCAATCAATTATCAGGAATATCTGAAGTATAATGATTATTATGACGCCGCAGAAAGTAATGTAGTTTATTATATCCGCAGGACGATTGGAAAAAATGTTCAGGTTTTCAGTAATCAGCATGTAGTTTCAAATAAGCTTTCTGATTTGGAGAACAGTCTGAAGGAAGAATGCGGAAAATATATCATTTATGACCCCTATCATATGGTGTATGAAACCAATACCTTAATCGAAGAAACAACCATAAGACATATACTGAACGGATACGAATATGCCTATCCGGAAGATACGCAGATTCTGATTGGCGTTAAAACCCCCTATGCAGTAGAGGACGCCTTTATGGATGCCAATGCTCAATATGATAATTACTCTCCTTACAGCTGGCCGTATCTGATTATAGCAGTATTGCTCATTCTGGGTTATGTTATGCTTTGGGGCGCGCTTACCTTCCTGGAGGGAAGAGCGGGAAGAACAGAAGATGGAAGGATAGTAATCAGACTTGAACGTGAGGATAAGCTGCCGACGGAGTTTATGGCTGCAGCTGCTGTAATTGCAGGAGTACTGTTTCCGGCAGTGATAAGTTATACAATTGATTATATCTATGTACCTGGTCTGTCGGGAAATTACATGCTGCTTGTTATTATCACCATACTGGCGCTTTTAATCAGTCTGTCAATTTCCTTTATCTATTATAGTTTTGTCAGAAGAATAAAGGCCGGTACTTTGTGGAAGAACAGCCTGCTTAAAAAAATGTGCGTATTTATCAGAAAAGAAGCCATATATCTGTATAATCATTCGGCTGTAGTGCTTCGGGTATGGATACCCTACGGAGTTTTTGTCCTTTTGCAGATGGCTCTGATATTTATAGGGATGCGTTTTGAAAAAAGAGTTTTTGTTTTTGCATTAATTTTAGTGATAGTCATAGACATAGTATTTGGCGTGATTCTTTATAAATCATCTCTCAGCAGACAGCAGATTTTAGAGAGCATTAAACGGATTAATGCCGGGGATACGGAGCATAAGATAGATGAAACGAAGCTTTACGGGGATAATCTGGTTCTTGCCAGAGAGGTAAACGGCATCGGAGAAGGAATCAGGAGCGCAGTTGCCACCAGTATGAAGGATGAAAGGCTGAAAGCTGATTTGATTACCAATGTGTCCCATGACATTAAGACGCCTTTAACCTCTATCATTAACTATGTGGATTTGATAAAAAGGGAAAATGTAGATAATCCCAAGGTACGGGAATATATAGAGGTCCTTGATGCAAAATCACAGAGGTTAAAACAGCTGACGGACGATTTGGTGGAAGCATCTAAAATTTCATCAGGAAATATTGTCCTTCAATGGGATAAAATTAATCTGATTGAACTGCTGAACCAGACGATTGGAGAGTTCTCGGAAAAATTTGAACAGAAAGGCCTTATACCCGTATTCAGAACAGGAAAGAACAGTATTTTCATAGAGGCCGACAGCAGAAGGATATGGAGGGTAATTGAAAACCTCTTTCATAATATCTGCAAGTATGCGTTGGAAGGAACCCGCGTTTATATAGATATTGCGGAAATGAGTGAAGAAAAAAAGGAAAAACGGGCCGCGGTATCCATACGGAATATTTCAAAAAGTCCTATTATGGTAAATTCCGATGAACTGACAGAGCGCTTTATCAGGGGAGATGAATCCAGAACCACGGAGGGAAGCGGGCTGGGGCTTTCCATAGCCAAAAATCTGACTGAGGTTATGAACGGGAGATTTGAAATTATTGTGGATGGGGATTTGTTCAAAGTGATATTGACCTTTCCCTTATTAGAACAGAAATAACAGAAGAACTTCAGAATAAGCTTTCTATATAGTGAACAATAGAAAGCACACTTCGCGAACTTTCTATTGTCATGAATAAAAAAAGGATATTCTTAAAGTCATCAGCTGGCAGAAAGAATATCCTTTTTCTTATGCAGGGTCGTCTTTTTCAATAAAAATTTCCCTGTTATTGTACTTGGTAAGAAATTCATGAATCTTTTCGGTAGGAGTATAAACATTTGCCATAGAAGAATCATGGTTCATGAAGTCGATAATGGAAGCTAAAAATTTGCTCATATCAGCTTCGACATAGTAGGGCCGGGATTTTAATTCCGGCAGCTGATAGGTGAGATTGGTTGTGATAACCTTATCAAAATAACATTTTTCATAAGCTTCATCAAACTTGGCCAGCCCTTCCGTAAATAATCCGAAAGTGCAGCAGATATAAACACGTTTGGCGTTCATGGCCTTCAGCTGTCTGGCCGTATCAAGCATACTGCCGCCGGAAGCAATCATGTCATCCATAATGATGACATCTTTGCTGTCGATATTATCACCGAGAAACTCATGCGCAACAATTGGATTTTTCCCATTTACAATTTTGGAATAGTCACGGCGTTTATAAAACATACCTGTATCAACACCCAGAACGCTGGCAAAATAAACAGCCCTGTCAAGGGCACCTTCATCGGGGCTGATAACAATTAAATGGTCTTTGTCAATTAAAAGGCTGTCCTCTGTGCGAAGAAGCGCCTGAGTAAACTGATAAGGCGGTGTGAAATTATCAAAACCGCGAAGGGGTTCTGCATTCTGGACTCTTGGGTCATGGGCATCGAAGGTAATGAAATTGCTGACGCCCATGCTGCTTAATTCTTCAATTGCATAAGCACAGTCTAAGGATTCACGGCCGTTTCTTTTGTGCTGTCTGCCTTCATACAAAAAGGGCATGATTACATTGATTCTGTGTGCCTTGCCGTTAACGGCGGCAATAATTCTTTTTAAATCCTGATAATGATCATCAGGAGATTTGTAATTTGTATATCCGTTCATGGTGTAAGGAATACTGTGATTGCATACATCAACAAGAATAAAAAGATCTTTTCCCCTGACAGATTCTGCAATGACACCCTTGCCTTCGCCGGTGCCAAAGCGGTAGCAGGCAGCATCCGCAATAAAATTGTCAGATACATAGCCTTCAAAAGCAGGGTCATTTTTAGCTATATTTTTAACATCTTTTCTGAAATTTATAAGATGATGATTTACCTGATTCCCGAGTTTCGCAGCAGATTCAAGCACTATCAGTTTTAAGGGGGCAACCGGAATGGCGGCTTCCAATTCGCGTAAGTTAGGAATGATGTCCTCCAAAAGATATGTAGTAATTGCTATTAAAAACTTCACTTTATTTTATATCATTATGCTAGTGACACGTCAAGAAATTTCTAGTAAAATGGAAAGGGAAATAAATTGAAAAGAACAGGAAAGACAGATGAGCAATGAGCAGAAAGAAGCAAAACGGACATTTAATTAAGGAAGTGCTGCCGGGAAGCATTGCTATGGAACTTGAAATAGAACCTGGCGACAGGCTTCTGGCTGTCAATAATGAAATAATAGAGGATATTTTTGATTATCAGTTTTATGTAGAGGATACTTATATCGAGATTCTTATTGAAAAGCCCGATGGGGAACAATGGATTTTAGAAGTGGATAAGGATGAGGATGAAGACCTTGGCATTGTTTTTGACAATGGGCTTATGGATGATTACAGGTCCTGCCGCAATAAATGTATTTTTTGTTTTATTGACCAGATGCCCAAGGGCATGAGAGAAACGCTGTATTTTAAGGATGATGATTCCAGGCTTTCTTTTTTGCAAGGAAATTATGTTACTTTAACCAATATGTCAGAGCATGATTTTGAAAGAATCATTCGATATCATTTGTCACCTATTAACATATCCTTTCAGACCATGAATCCGCTCCTTCGCTGCAAAATGCTGAATAATCGTTTTGCGGGGGACGCGCTGAAGAGGGTGGACAGGCTTTATGAAGCCGGAATTACCATGAATGGCCAGATTGTCTTGTGCAAAGGCGTAAATGATGGCGATGAGCTTATTTTCAGCATTCGGGAAATGATGAGATATCTGCCTCATCTTGAAAGCGTATCTGTGGTGCCGGTGGGACTTTCCAAGTACAGGGAGGGACTTTATCCTTTAGAACCGTTTGACAGGGAGGACGCAAAGGAAGTGCTCTCTATCATACATGGTTTTCAGAAGGAGGCATTTGAAAAGTACGGCACTCATTTTATTCATGCCAGTGATGAATGGTATATTCTTGCGGAGGAAGAGCTTCCGCCTGAAGAAAATTATGACGGTTATCTGCAGCTTGAAAACGGAGTGGGAATGCTGAGGCTTTTGCTGAATGAATTTCAGGATGCTTTGGAGCTTTTAAAGCAGGATATACAGGAAAATAAAGTTCAGATTAAGTCAAAGGATATTTCCCTGGCAACAGGAAGGCTGGCCTACGGATTTATTAAGGAAATGGCTGACGAGGTCATGAAGCTGCTGCCGGAACTTTCTGTTCATGTATATGAAATCCGCAATGATTTTTTCGGAGAGATGATTACGGTTTCGGGCCTTCTTACAGGACAGGATATTATTGCGCAGCTGAAAGGAAATCATTTGGGTGAGAGGCTTCTTCTGCCTCAGAATGTACTTCGCAGCGGGGAAGACGTTTTTCTGGATGATGTGACGGTTTCAGAGCTTGAAAAAGCTTTACAAGTAAAGACAGATATTGTAAAATCAAGCGGATATGATTTCATTAACGCGGTTCTTGGAAAGGATTAAATAGATGAGTGGAAGAAAAGGAAAGCCGATTGTGGCGGTGGTGGGAAGACCCAATGTGGGAAAATCCACATTATTCAATGTATTGGCAGGACAGAAAATTTCAATTGTTAAGGATACGCCCGGCATAACAAGGGATAGAATCTATGCGGATGTAAACTGGCTGAACAGATCGTTTACACTAATTGATACAGGCGGTATTGAGCCGGACAGCAATGACGTGATTTTATCACAGATGAGGGAACAGGCTGAAATTGCCATTAATACTGCAGATATTATTTTATTTATGGTGGATGTAAAGCAGGGGCTTGTAGATGCGGATGCCAAGGTGGCGGATATGCTTCGCCGTTCTCACAAGCCGGTAGTTTTAGTTGTGAATAAGGTGGACAATTTTGAAAAATATATGGCGGATGTCTATGAATTCTATAATCTTGGCATCGGGGATCCCCACCCTGTTTCAGCTTCCAATCAGATGGGCATCGGAGATATGCTGGATGAAGTAATCAGCTATTTCGGCGAGGAAAGTATGGAAGAAGAGGAAGATGATAAAATCCGGGTGGCTATTGTAGGAAAGCCCAATGTGGGAAAATCTTCCCTGATTAATAAAATGCTGGGAGAAAACAGGCTGATTGTTTCCGATATTGCAGGAACTACAAGAGATGCCGTTGATACGCCTGTCACACATAATGGGAAGGAATATATTTTTATTGACACGGCAGGTTTAAGGCGCAAGAATAAAATTAAAGAGGATTTGGAACGTTATATGATCGTGCGTACGGTCAGCGCGGTGGAAAGAGCGGATATTGTTGTCCTGATGATAGACGCGGTGGAAGGCGTTACGGAGCAGGATGCCAAAATTGCCGGAATTGCCCATGAAAGAGGCAAGGCTGTTATTATTGCGGTAAATAAGTGGGATGCCATTGAAAAGACAGATAAGACTGTAAATAAGTATACTGCTAAAATAAGAGAAATCCTTTCTTATATGCCTTATGCTGAAATCACCTTCATTTCGGCACAGACAGGTCAGAGAATCAATAAGCTGTATGATTTGATTGACATGGTAGCCG
This sequence comes from uncultured Lachnospiraceae bacterium, assembly GCA_964507235.1. Taxonomy (GTDB): domain Bacteria; phylum Bacillota; class Clostridia; order Lachnospirales; family Lachnospiraceae; genus Suilimivivens. The sequence goes on along the minus strand of CAZDPE010000004.1, from coordinate 27,886 downwards.
AAAATCACGCCATGAGGATTGCAACAGGCGTATTGAACGAAATTATGGCGGAAGCGGTGGTCTTGCAGCAGCCCCCGTCAGATAAGGGAAAACGTCTGAAGCTTTTTTATATCACACAGGCAGGCGTAAAGCCGCCTGCCTTTGTTATTTTTGTAAATGATAAGAAACTGATGCATTTTTCTTATACCAGATATATAGAAAATAAAATCAGGGAAGCCTTTGGATTCAAGGGAACACCGCTTAAATTCATTATCAGGGAAAGGAAGGAAAATAAATAAAATGGAACGTTTATATTGTATCGTAATCGGATATATATTCGGATTATTTCAGACGGCATTCATTTATGGAAAGATGCATGGCATTGACATCAGGGAGTATGGCAGCGGAAACGCGGGAACTACCAATACCCTGCGTGTGTTAGGCACCAGGGCCGGACTTATTGTGCTGGCAGGGGATATCATTAAAACAATTCTTGCAGTTGTAATCTGCAGCTTATTATTTGGAAAAGCTCATCCGGAGGAGCTTTATCTTTTGAAGCTGTATGCGGCAGCCGGAGCCATATTGGGGCATAACTTTCCTTTTTACCTCAAGTTTAAAGGCGGAAAAGGGATCGCCGCCACAGCAGGGCTTGTATTATCCTTTCACCCGTCCTTTATTCCGGTAGGCGTCATTTTGTTCTTTGGAGCATTTCTGGTTACTCATTATGTTTCATTAGGTTCCCTTCTGGTTTATCTGGGAATTATGATTCAGATGATAATTTCAGGGCAGGCGGGCCTTTTTCAAACCAGTCAGGCGATTTTGATTGAAATGTATATCATTACGGCATTTTTGATGATTATGGCTTATTATAAGCACAGGGAAAACATAAAGCGTCTGATAAAGGGAGAAGAAAGAAAGACATATTTATTTAAGAAAAATGATGCAAAATAGATAAAATATGGATAATCGAAAGGGGTATTTTGGAATGGCAGAAATAGGTATTATCGGAGCAGGAAGCTGGGGAACGGCGCTTTCGCTTCTTCTTTATAAAAACGGAAATCATATGACCGTATGGTCTGTTATGGAAGATGAAATTGAAATGCTGAAAAAAGAGCATGAACACAAAGAAAAGCTGCCGGGGGTAAAGCTGCCGGAGGATATGGTCTTTACAACAGATTTGGAAATGACGGTCAAAGGCAAGGATGTGCTTGTACTGGCGGTTCCGTCGCCTTATACCAGAAGTACCGCGGTGAAGATGGCCCCTTATGTGGCCGAGGGACAGAAAATTGTCAATGTGGCAAAGGGAATTGAGGAAGCTACCCTGATGACCCTTTCGAAAATTATTGAAGAGGAAATTCCCAAGGCCGATGTATCGGTGCTTTCGGGGCCGTCCCATGCAGAAGAAGTCGGAAGAGGCATTCCGACAACTATTGTAGTCGGTTCCAAAAAAAAGGAATCCGCCGAATATCTGCAGAATTTATTTATGAATGAAGTATTCCGTGTATATACAAGTTCTGACGTGCTCGGAATAGAATTGGGTGCTGCCCTCAAAAATGTGGTGGCGCTGGCTGCCGGCATTGCTGACGGTCTTGGTTATGGCGATAATACCAAGGCAGCCCTGATTACCAGGGGTATCGCTGAAATTGCAAGACTGGGAATCAGCATGGGCGGCAGAATAGAAACCTTTTACGGGCTGACGGGCATCGGCGATTTGATTGTAACCTGCGCCTCCATGCATTCCAGAAACCGCCGCGCGGGCATTTTGATTGGGAAGGGTGCCACGATGGAAGCGGCCATGAATGAGGTTAAAATGGTAGTGGAAGGTGTTTACTCCGCAAAAGCAGGCTATGAACTTTCCAAAAAGTACAATGTCAGCATGCCCATTGTGGAGCAGGTAAATAAGGTCTTATTTGAAGGCGTCGGAGCGGATGCTGCTGTAAAGGAGTTAATGCTTCGGGACAAGAAGGTGGAAAATATCGATTTACGGAATCTATATCAAAACAGTGTAGAAATTCCATGGTAAAGCGGAATTAATTTGGGGACCATTATCAGTATCAGGAGCAGAATCAGGCATTAAGTCAGCCGGATTATTCAGGACTGTCCAGGGAAATGTATACACAGCCCCGGTCCGATTGAGCATGGAACAGCCCTGGAAGGAAAACGGGACGAAGACAAGCAGCAGGAAAAAGATACCTATTCATACAATTATTATACAGATGAAGAACAGAGATTATATGTTGATTTTTAATTCATGACATTAGAAAGGAGCAGATTATGCAGCAGGAATTTAGCAGTACCAAGGAATATGTGGCGTCAAACCAGCTTATGGCAAGCGTGAATGTGGCAATTGCCCTGAAAAAGCCGCTTTTAATTAAGGGGGAGCCGGGAACGGGCAAAACCATGCTGGCACAGGCAGTTGCCAAGTCCCTTGGGAAAAAACTGGTTATCTGGAATATTAAGTCCACTACGAAAGCTCAGGATGGCCTGTACATGTATGATACTATTCAAAGGCTTTATGACGGACAGTTTGGTGAAGAGGGTGTAGATGATATTGCAAGATATATTAAACTCGGCAAACTAGGTGAGGCGTTTGAATCAGAAGAACAGGTAATTCTTTTGATTGATGAAATTGACAAGGCGGATTTGGAGTTCCCCAATGACCTTTTATGGGAGCTTGACCAGATGGAATTTTATATCCATGAAACAAAAAGAACCGTAAAAGCAAAACAGCGTCCTATTGTAATTATTACATCCAATGCGGAAAAAGAACTTCCGGACGCTTTCTTAAGAAGATGTATTTTTCATTATATTGATTTCCCGGATGAAGCTTTAATGGAAGAAATCGTCAGAACGCATTATCCTGATGTAGAAGCAAATCTTCTCAAAAATGCCATGGACGTATTTTATCAGATTCGTTCTTTAAAAGATATTCGCAAAAAACCAAGCACTTCTGAGCTGATTGACTGGATTAATGCGCTGCAGATTGGCGGAATTCCAGCAGACAGAATCAAAAGCGAACTGCCTTTTGTGGGAGTGATTGTAAAAAAGGATGAAGATTTGGAAGGACTCAGGCAGAGGATTAATTAAACGCTGACGGAAAGGCGGAGAAAAAATGTTTACCAATTTCTTTTATACCTGTAAGGCAAAAGGGCTCCATATTACTTTAAGTGAGTGGCTTACTTTACAGGATGCCCTGGATAAAGGGCTTGCAGGAAGTTCTCTTACGGAGTTTTATTATCTGGCCAGAATGATTCTTGTAAAAAGCGAAACGGATTTTGATAAATTTGATATAGCTTTTGAAGAGGTTTTTAAAGGCGTTCAGTCCGAAAATGAAATTTCCAAAAACATGATGAAATGGCTTGATAAATCAGAGCTGATTGACATGGTGGATGAAGAGGACAGGTTCCGCATGAACGAACAGGACGGGCTTTTTCATGACCTTGATAAGGATGAGGTAGAGGCTAAATTTAAGGAGCGCTTAAGGGATCAGGACAGCGAGCATAACGGAGGAAGCTTCTGGATTGGAAGCATGGGAAAAACCTCTTTCGGAAATATGGGCGGAAATATGGGCGGAATCCGTGTAGGAGGCGCCACAGGCTATCAAAGCGCCTTTCAAGTAATCGGAGCCAGAAAATACAGGGATTTTCGTGATGACAGGGTGCTTGAAAACAGGCAGTTTCAGCTGGCTCTTCGTAAGCTGCGCCAGTTTTCTACCAAGCTGGATATTCCCAAAACAGAACTGGATATTGACGGCACTGTGGACAAAACCTGTAATAATGGAGGCTGTCTTCAGATTGTAATGGAACGTCCCAGAAAAAATGCGGTGAAGCTGCTGCTTTTGATGGATTCCGGAGGAACCATGATTCCCTACAGCTCGCTTTTAAATGATTTATTCCAGTCTGTCCATAAATCCAATCATTATAAGGATGTAAAGGTTTATTATTTTCATAACTGTATTTATTCCAAGCTATATAAAACGCCGGAATGCGAAAACGGGGAATGGATTGATACAGAATGGATGTTTCGGAATCTGGACAGCGATTATAAGGTAATCATAGTAGGAGATGCTGCCATGGCGCCTGAGGAGCTTTATTCAACCACCGGAAATTACAGAGGACCTAATGGAGGACTTTCGGGATATGAATGGCTGCAGCTCTTAAAAAGACATTATAAGAGAATTGTATGGCTGAATCCCAAGATGGCTCCGGGACATGCGCCCTGGAGGGAAGCGGAAACAGCCGTAAAGGCTATGTTTCCCATGTATAAACTGACGGTGGACGGACTTAACCAGGCGATGATGAAGCTAATCAGCAATAAATAGCTGTTATGACTGATAAGAAAAGTGAAAGAAAAAGAGGAAAGAACAATGACGATTTTTGATGAATTAAAAGCCAGAGGGCTGCTTGCCCAATTAACGGATGAGGAAGAGATCAAAGAGCTGATTAACAATGGAAAGGCAACTTTTTATATTGGCTTTGATCCTACCGCAGATTCCCTTCATGTAGGCCACTTCATGGCTCTTTGTCTGATGAAGAGATTGCAGATGGCGGGAAATAAGCCCATTGCATTAATCGGCGGCGGCACCGGTATGATAGGGGATCCATCCGGCAGAAGCGATATGCGTACCATGATGACAGTGGAAACTATTCAGCATAACTGTGATTGCTTTAAAAAGCAGATGAGCCGCTTTATTGATTTTTCAGAGGGAAAAGCGCTTATGGTCAATAATGCAGAATGGCTTATGGACTTAAATTATATTGAATTTTTAAGGGAAGTAGGACCTCATTTTTCCGTTAATAACATGCTTCGTGCAGAATGCTACAAGCAGAGAATGGAAAAAGGCTTAAGCTTTCTTGAATTTAATTATATGATTATGCAAAGCTATGATTTCTATGAACTGTTTCAGAAATACGGCTGCAATATGCAGTTCGGCGGCGACGACCAGTGGAGCAATATGCTTGGCGGTACAGAGCTGATCAGACGGAAGCTGAGGAAAAACGCTTATGCGATGACAATTACCCTTCTTCTTAATTCAGAAGGAAAGAAAATGGGAAAGACACAAAAAGGAGCAGTCTGGCTTGATCCCAATAAGACCTCACCGTTTGAATTTTATCAGTATTGGAGAAATGTGGCTGATGCGGATGTGCTGAAATGTCTGCGTATGCTGACATTCCTTCCTTTAGAGCAGATTGATGAAATGGATAAGTGGGAGGGCAGCCAGTTAAATCAGGCAAAGGAAATTCTGGCATATGAATTGACGAATCTGGTTCATGGCGAAGAGGAGGCTAAAAAAGCGCAGGAAAGCGCAAGAGCACTGTTCAGCGCCGGGGTTGCAGCAGATATGCCCACCTCAGAATTGACGGAAGAGGATTTTACGGACGGAAGTATTGATATGATAAGTGTGCTTTGCAAGGCGGGTCTTGTGGCGTCACGTTCAGAAGGAAGGCGGGCCATTGAGCAGGGCGGAGTTACACTCGGCAGTGACAAAGTAACAGATGTAAAAGCAGCATTTGGCAAGGATACCTTTGCAGGAGAAGGCGCAGTTGTAAAACGCGGTAAGAAAAATTTCCGCAGGGTTATTTTAAACTAGGAGTCTGAATTTATGAAACAGACAGCATATGAGTATAAAAATCTTCCTATTCCGGGAGGCGGCTATGTGACAGGATTTCTGTTCCATCCTGTGATGAAAAATTTACTTTATATCAGAACCGATATAGGAGGCAGTTATCGCTATGATTATGAACAGGAAAGGTGGATAAGTCTGACTGAGTCGGTCGATATGTTTGATTTAAGCGAAACCTTTCCCATAGCCCTTTGTTTAGATGAACACACGCCGGAAAGACTGCTTATTGCAAGCGGAATTAATCATCAGGAAGAACAGAATCAAAAGGGAAAACTCAGTATATCGGAGGACTTTGGAAAAACATTCATTCATAAAGAACTTCCCTGTTATGTGCATGGAAATATGAACGGGCGGGGAACCGGTTTAAGACTTGTAATGGATCCTGTCGCTGAGAATGGCATTTATTTTGCAAGCCAGAAGGATGGACTGCTTTATTCAGGCGATTTAGGAGATACCTGGAGTAAGCTTTCCACAGGCGATGAAACTTATTTGACCATGGTATGGGTTTCTCCTGACGGGAAGGCTGTAGTCACAGGCACGGCAGGCGTTGCAACAGGGACAGAAAAGATGCGGGGGCATAGTCTGTATATTTCTTATGACAGTGGAAAAAGTTTTGAGCCGCTTATAATGCCTGAGAGTATTGTGGTGGAAAGCTCAAAATGGAGCGGGTATGTGGCGCACCGTTATGATTATGACGGCACTTATCTTTATGTTACCCTGGTAAATACAGGCGAGCATTCTTATGTAACCGAGATGGGTTACAGCTGTGATTCCGGCGATGTGCTTGGAGGAAGGATTATCCGATATTCCTTTGATAGCAACGGCAGAATCATGGAATATAAAGATATTACGCCCACCTGCCTTTACGGAGATAAAGGAGCGTATGAAGCTGATAGAAACAGCATATATCCTTTTGGTTTTGGCGGAATCAGCAGCTGCAGGACCATGCCCGGTCTATTGGCGGCCAGCACTATCTGCCGAGAGGAAGGAGATATGGTTTTTATTTCCCGTGATTTCGGAGATAGTTGGGAACCAGCGCTTTTTGATTTGTCATTGGAAAATCTGCATTTTGAAAGCTCCTATATGAAACCGGAATATAACGGCGGCCACAGTCTGCTGCATTGGCTCAGCGATATTAAAATCAATCCGTTCTGCCCGGATGAGGTCTGGTTTAACAGTGGAACCGGTGTTTTTAAGGGTACGGATTTTACAAAGGATACCAGAAGCTTTCAGGATTGCTGCAAAGGCATCGAGGAAACGGTTCATTTGAATATTTACAGCCCCTTGGCAGGTCCGGTAAAGGCTCTCGATATTGTAGGTGATTTGGGCGGATTTGCTTTTACCGATTTAGATAAACCCTGTGAGAATTCTTTTGCAGACGCAGAAGGAAACAGATATATTACCTGTATTAATGCGGATTTTTCGGATATACATCCTGAAATGGTAGCGGCGACCCCCAGAGGAAACTGGAAAGGAAAGACAAAGGGCGGTTTGATTTTATCCGAAGATTATGGTCTTAGCTTCGAGCGTCTTTCGCTGCCTTATGGTATCTCAGATTATTTGGATGAAAGGTTCAGACAAATAGAGTGCCCTAATGTAAATGCGGGATGGGTGGCGCTTTCAAGTGATGCTGAAACAATAGTATACTGCGTGGCGGAAAATATTGACCTTTTTATGAAAGGAATTATAGTCAGCAATGATAAGGGAAAAAGCTTTAAGAAAGTGTCTGTTTATAATATTGAAGGAGAAGATATTTCTTATTCCAGGCTGCATATGAAGGTGTATTCAGACAGAGTAAATCCGGCAACTTTTTATGGGTTTGGTGATGATTTTATTATCTATATCAGCACTGATTCAGGAAACAGCTTTTATCAGGCGAAAACAGAGGGCCTTCCTTCCGGTCAGATGATATTTGGATTGATTGACTGCGCCAATAAAACGGAAATACGGGGAGAAGCAGGAAGAGAAGGCATTTTTTATGCTGCAGTCAGTCATTTTGGACTATGGAAGCTGAAAATGGACTGTGAAGGAAATATTGTAAAAGGTGAAAGACTGACAAAAGAAGGTGAAATGGTATTCAGAATGGGGCTTGGCCTTCTTTCTCCGGAAAGCAGTTACATAGAGGATAATAAAGCGATTTATATTTGCGGCCTGATTCAGGGGGAATATGGCTTCTTCCGTTCCTTTGATGATGGGGCAACCTGGGAAAAAATTAATAATGATGCTCAGAAATTCGGAGATATCAACAGTATTGATGGTGACAGCAGGCAATTCGGCAGATTTTTTATTGCAACCGGCTCTTTCGGATTAAAATACGGGGAACCCATTTGAGGTAAGTATGCAGTATCAACTAATAAAAAGCAAAAGAAAAACAATTGCCATCTCCTTTGACAGAGGTGGCAATCTTGTAGTAAAAGCGCCTTACTTTGTCAGAAAATATGAAATTGAAGCCTTTCTTCTTGAAAAATCGGAATGGATTGAAGAAACTCGCATCAGGCTGAAAAATGCCAAGGAACAGGAGAATGAAATACGCTTAAAGCTTGAAAGCGGAGATGTGCTTTTTTTCCTTGGGGAAAAAAGGATTCTTACCGTAATCAGAGAAGAACGAAAAAGGGCAAAGGTAAAAAGCGTTATGGACAGGCTGCTTTTATGGGTGCCTTATGAAGCGGATTATGAGTATAAAAAAGAGCATCTCGAGAAATGGTATCGGAAGGAAGCAGCGGAGATTCTGAATCATAAAGCATGTGATTTTGCTGAAAGAATTGGTGTTCATTTTGAGGATATCCGTATCAAGGACCAGAAAAGCAGATGGGGAAGCTGCAGCAGTAAAGGAAATTTAAATTTTAACTGGAGAATTATCATGGCTCCGGATGCAGTCTGCGATTATGTGGTAATACATGAATTGTGTCATCTTGTTCATATGAATCATTCAGAGGATTTTTGGAGGCTTGTTTATATATATTGTCCGGAATATAAACAATGCAAAAACTGGCTGAAAGAAAACGGAAAGTATTTATATCTTTTTTAAGCGCTTATGGATATTACCCTTTAGACCGGAAACAAAAGGCGGGCATATTTCCCGTCTTTCTGCATATATTGTAACAGCACATACAGGAGGATTAGTTATGGATAATTTCAGCAATAATACATACGACCTGTACAAAGATATACAGCTGCGCTGCGGCGGGGAAATTTACATAGGAGTGGTAGGACCGGTAAGAACGGGAAAGTCAACCTTTATCAAAAGATTTATGGATTTAATGGTACTTCCTTTTATGGAAGAATCTTATGAAAAGGAAAGAGTGGTAGATGAGCTTCCCCAAAGCGCCGGAGGAAAAACCATTACCACAACAGAGCCGAAGTTTATTCCCAAGGAAGCAGCAAAAATTACACTTGGAGAAGGAATTGAAGCCAAAATACGGCTGATTGACTGTGTAGGCTATATGGTTGAAGGCGCAGGGGGACATATGGAAAATGAAGAAGAGCGGATGGTAAAAACCCCCTGGTATGCAGAAGAAATTCCCTTTACAAAGGCTGCGGAAATCGGAACAAGGAAAGTAATAACAGACCATTCTACTATAGGAATTGTGGTAACCTGTGACGGCAGTTTTGGAGAAATACCAAGAGAAAATTATCTTGCGGCTGAAGAAAGAACGATAAAAGAATTGAAAAAGATGAAAAAGCCCTTTATTGTTCTTTTAAATACGGAGAAGCCTTACAGCGAAGAAGCTGCAAGAATATCAAAGGAAATCAGTGATAAATATGATGTACCGGCAATGCCCGTTAACTGTGAGCAGCTGAAGAAAGAAGATATTAATCATATCCTTGAAAACGTACTTTATGAATTTCCGCTTACCATGATAGAATTTTATATGCCTAAATGGGTTGAAATGCTTCCGGCCAATCATAGGATGAAATCCGATATTGTTGCGAAGGTAAAGGAAATCATGAAGCAGTACCAGTGCATCCGGGATGTAAAAAATAATCCGGTTGCTTTGGAAAGTGAGTTTATAAAGAAGTGCAAAACCGACAGTATCAGCATGTCGGACGGCTGTATCCGTGTATGGCTTGAAGTGGATGATTCCTATTATTATGAAATGCTGAGTGAATTGGTCGGTGAAAATATAAAGAGTGAATATCAGCTCCTTGGGGTACTTAAGGAAATGGCAAAAATGAAAAAAGAGTATGTAAGAGTTCTTCATGCGGTGGATTCAGTTCGCCAGAAAGGCTATGGCGTGGTAACTCCGGACAGAGAGGAAATTTCTCTTGATAAGCCGGAGTTAATTAAGCATGGAAACAAGTTCGGGGTAAAAATTAAAGCGGAAAGCCCCAGCATTCATATGATCCGGGCTAATATCGAAACGGAAATATCACCTATTGTAGGCAGTGAAGAGCAGGCCAGGGATTTAATACGATATATTTCCGATTCCGGCGCAAGTGAAGAAGGAATCTGGGAAACCAATATTTTCGGGAAAACGGTGGAACAGCTGGTAAATGACGGTATTACCAGTAAAATCACCATGATTGGAGAAGAGAGCCAGGTAAAACTTCAGGAAACCATGCAGAAGATTGTGAACGACAGCAACGGCGGTATGGTATGCATTATAATTTAGGAGAAACAGGAGTCTTTGACTCCTGTTTTTAAATATGATACTATTACTTCATCAGACTAAATCAGAATAAATACAGGAGGGTCATATGAATCAGGTTTATCAAAAAATACAGGATTGCTATGAAAGCATAAAAGAAAGAATCCCTTTCACGCCTAAGGTTGCGCTTGTACTGGGCTCAGGTCTTGGAAACTATGCAGATTCCATGTTGGTTAAGGCGGAAATTGATTACAGTGAAATAAAGGATTTTCCTGTATCCACGGTTCCCGGACATGCAGGAAAATTTATTTTTGGATATGTGGGAGAGGTGCCCGTTGTATGCATGAAGGGGCGGGTTCATTATTATGAAGGCTATCCCATATCAGATGTTGTGCTGCCTGCCAGATTGATGAAAATGATGGGCGCGGAAATCTTGTTTCTGACAAATGCATCAGGAGGCATTAATCCTTCTTTCAAAGCAGGTGATTTTATGCTGATTAAAGACCATATTTCCTGTTTTGCACCTAATCCATTAATCGGGGCAAATATTGACGAACTCGGCTGCCGGTTTCCGGATATGAGCAAGGTATATGATAAAGAACTGCAGGATAAAATCAGAAAAACGGCAGCGAAAAACAGGATTCCGCTGCAGGAAGGTGTTTATGTTCAGCTCACCGGACCTTCTTTTGAGTCCCCTTCGGAAATCAAAATGTTCAGAACTTTAGGTGCCGATGCCGTGGGAATGAGTACTGTAGTGGAGGCCATTGCAGCAAATCATATGGGAATGAAAATCTGCGGTATTTCCTGCGTTTCCAATCTGGCCGCAGGAATGACGGATAACCCGCTTACCCATGAAGAGGTTCAGGAAGCGGCGGATAAAGCGGCACCCTTATTTAAGAAGTTGATTACAGATTCTATTATATCTTTTTAAAAGAAAAACTTAAAAGCCGGTAAACGGCGGAATTGTGAGGAAAAATGAATCAAACAGTAAATTTGGCGGATATTCCGGTGGAAGAATTAATTAAGTATGCAATGGAAGCAAGAAAAAAATCATATGCGCCTTATTCGGGATACCGGGTAGGAGCGGCGGTTTTAACCAATGAACTGCGGATATATACCGGCTGCAATATTGAAAATGCTGCATATAGTCCTTCAATCTGTGCTGAAAGAACAGCCATTTACAAGGCGGTAAGTGAAGGACGGCGTAAATTCAGAGCGATTGCGGTTGTGGGAGGAACAGAAGAAGATGCGGTATCCGGATTTGCTTTTCCCTGCGGCGTGTGCAGACAGGTAATGCGGGAGTTTGTAAATCCCGATGAATTTCTGATAATTGCAGCAAAAAACACTGGGGATTATAAAATATATTCATTAAGCCAGCTGCTTCCGGAAAGCTTTGGTCCGGGAAACTTAGGCAGATAAACGGGGAGGAAGAATGAATGAACATCAGGCTGTATAATGCGAGAATCCTGACCATGGAAGAGAATAAGGATATTTTCATGGGGGAGATATGGATTAGGGAAGAAAGAATTGTTTATGTGGGAAACGGAAAGGATACGGAAGGTGTTTATGAGAAGCAGAAGATACCCTGTATGCTGTGGGATAAAGAAATTGATTGCTGCGGTAATCTTTTAATGCCGGGGTTTAAGAATGCACACACTCATTCAGGTATGACCCTGCTGCGTTCCTATGCGGATGACCTGCCTTTAAATGAATGGCTGAACAATCAGATCTTTCCGGTGGAAGCAAAGTTAACGGGGGAAGATATTTATGAACTGACCAAGCTTGCCGTGCTGGAATATCTGACAAGCGGAATTACTTCTGTTTTTGATATGTATCTGACGCCGGAAACCATAGCAAGAGCGTTTGACGAAATGGGAATGAGAGCAGTACAGGCAGGCGGTGTCAATAATTTCAGCCAGTCACCTGAAATGATAGAGGAACTTTATTTGAAATTGAATTCAGGAAGCCCGCTCCAGTCCTTTATGCTCGGATTCCATGCGGAATATACCTGTTCTAAAGAGCTTTTAATTAAAATTTCCGATTTGGCCCATAAATATCAAGCTCCCGTATTTACCCATCTTGCAGAAACAAAATCTGAAGTGGAGGGATGCAGGCAGAGATATCATATGACGCCTATGGTATTTTTAAATTCCATAGGAATGTTTGATTACGGCGGAGGCGGATATCACTGCGTTCATATGACAAAAGAGGATATTGCAGTTATGAAGGAAAAAGGATTATTCGCCGTATCCAATCCCGGTTCCAATACAAAGCTTGCCAGCGGAATTGCTCCCATTACGGATTTCCTGAAAGCGGGTGTTCCGGTTGCGCTTGGAACGGACGGGCCTGCAAGCAACAATTGTCTTGATATGTTCCGTGAAATGTTTCTGGTGACGGGCCTTGCCAAATTAAGAGAAGAGGATGCCGGCGCGGTGGATGCTGCGGAGGTTTTGAAAATGGCAACCGTAAACGGGGCGCATGCCATGGGGCTTGAGGATGCGGATATTCTGGCTGCTGGAAAACTGGCGGATATCATTATGATTGATTTGAATCAGCCTAATATGCAGCCGGTTAATAATATAGCAAAGAATCTTGTTTACAGCGGCAGCAAGCAGAATATTAAAATGACCATGATAAACGGAAAAATTCTTTATCAAAACGGAATTTTCCTGACAGAAGAAAGACCTGAAGATATTTATGCAAAGGCAAATAAAATAATAGAAAAATACAAATAGGTTACTTTATTTATTGGTAAATTTCTGGTACAATTAATATAAATTTTTGAAGAGAAGGAAGTTTACAGGATGAAAACAAAAGAAAAAATAAATCTGATTCATTCAATTAAAGTAAAAATTATCCTGGTGGTATTTTTAGCCATTGCTGTTTCCACTGGAATGAATATGTGGTTTATAATCCCCCTTATGAAAAGCAATATGAGTGAAACGATCCAGCATTATATGAAGGACGTAACGCTGATTGCCGGCCAGAATCTGGACAGAGAGGTCAGCGCCGCCGGGCTGGAAACCGTCCTTGTGCCGGAACAGCTTGAGGCTGCGGTAGGCGGCATTAAAATCAAAGATATGGATTCCAGTTATGCTTATGTGGTTTCCGCAGACGGTACCATGCTGTATCATCCTACAACGGAAAAAATCGGACTTCCGGTAGAAAATCAGGCAGTTACCAGTCTGGTAGAAGAAATTGGCAAGGGGAATAAACCGGAAACAGATGTGATCGAATACGAATTTAAGGGTGCAATCAAATATGCGGCGTTTTATATCAGCAGTAATTCCGATTATATTCTTGTCATTACAGCAGATGAAGACGAAGTGTTTGCAGATATGAACAGGATTGTTAAAAGATGTTCGGAGAGCGCTGTCATTACAGAAGTATTGTGTATTGCTATTGCGCTTATTATTGCGATTTGGATTGTTAAGCCTATTGAGAAAATCACAGCTGTTGTGGGCAGGATTTCCAATTTTGATTTCAGGGAAGACGAAAACCAGGCAGCGATATCCAGGAAAAAAGATGAAAGCGGCATGGTGGGACGATCCATAGAGCACTTGAGAAGTGAACTTGTGGAAGTCGTTAAGAAAATAACGGAACAGAGCGGGGAACTTTATCATGTTTCCCAAACCTTAAGTACCAGCGCGGATGAAACTTCCGTTTCCATGGAACAGGTGGAAAAGGCCATATCAGAAATTGCCCAAGGCGCTACTTCCCAGGCTCAGGAAACCCAGACAGCAACTGAAAATGTTATTGTAATGGGAAATATGATTGAAGAAACAAATGAAGAAGTGGAAAAGTTCCGGGATTCCATGCGCACCATGAGAGATGCCGGTAATACCGCCATGGATATCTTAAAGGAATTAAATACAGTCAATCAGAAGACAAAGGATTCTATGCAGGTTATTTATGAGCAGACGAATGTTACCAATGAATCGGCGCTTAAGATAAAGGAAGCTACCGAAATTATTGCGGGAATTGCAGAAGAAACCAATCTGCTGTCCCTGAACGCTTCCATTGAGGCGGCAAGGGCCGGAGAACAGGGGAGAGGCTTTGCCGTGGTTGCAGCCCAGATTCAGAAGCTTGCCGAGCAGTCCAATGAATCAGCAAGACAAATTGAAGAAATTATCAATATCCTGATTGCAGAATCTCAGAAATCTGTTGAAACCATGGAAGAAGTGAAGGTTGTTATTGAAAAACAGAATGAGAATGTTGCCAATACGGAAGATGCTTTCCAGAATGTAAAGAACGGCATTGACAATTCTATTGAAGGCATCAGGACAATTGCAGACAAAACCGAAAAACTGGACGAAGCGAGAATTAAGGTAGTAGATGTAGTGCAGAACCTGACAGCAATTGCACAGGAGAATGCGGCAAGTACGGAGGAAACCTCCGCTTCGGCAGCTGAAGCAGGCGCTATTATGACTGATATTGCTGAAAATGCAAGTCTGCTGAACCAGATAGCAAATAAACTGGAAGAAAGCGTGAAGCAGTTTATTACAGAATAAAACAGTATAAATAGATTTGAAGGACAGTATATGGAATATATTATTTTTGCGGCAGTAATGCTTGGTCTTGTTTTAATACTTATGATAAGGGGCTATTCAGATTATAAAAAGAAAGAAAGGGACTTTATCAGAAGATTATATGAAGACTATGGCACATTGCCGCAAAAAGAGTATAAACCGGAACAATTTGCCAATATTTCACATTACTATGAAAAGCATAAAAACGCTTTTCATATTGATGACATCACCTGGAATGATTTAAATATGGATGAGGTATTTAAAAAAATGAATTATACCTTTTCCGCTGCCGGTGAAGAATATTTGTACTATACTTTGAGAACGCCTTTTTTAGAGGATGAAGTACTTAAAAACAGAGAAAGTATAATAGAATATTTCAGAACTCATGCAGATGAAAGAGTGGGATGCCAGTTTCTGTTTGCAAAGCTGGGACGAATGGGTAAATTTTCCATTTATGATTATCTGGATTATTTAGATGAACTGGGCGAAAGGAAAAATTTCAAACACTATGCGGCATTGGCGGCAGTATTGGCAGGCATTGCTGTAATGGTTTTGAATCTTCCCATGGGCCTGCTTCTTCTGGCAGGTGTGTTTATTTATAATATTTTGTCTTATTTTAAGGTAAAAAATGAAATAGACCCCTATATTATCAGCTTTTCCTATATTTTCCGTTTGATTGATATAACGGACAGGCTAAGCCGGAAAAAAATTCCAGTACTGAAGGAAGAATTTGAATGTCTGAAGACAGCTTCAAGCGGGCTTACGGGCTTCAGGCACGGTTCTTTTATATTGATGTCACCCCAAAGAATGTCCGGTTCCGGGAATCCTCTGGAAATTTTCCTGGATTATTTCAGAATGGTATTTCATCTTGATTTGATAAAGTTTAACAATATGCTTTCTGAGGTGAGAAAACATATTACCGACATTGATAAGATGCTGACACTTGTCGGTGAAATAGAAACAATAATTGCAATCGGGGCATTTCGCGAAGGCCATGCAGATTATTGTATTCCCGAGTTTACAGAAGAAAAGGCGGTCAGGGGTAAGAATATTTATCATCCGCTTATAGAAAATCCTGTAAAGAATGATATTTTTGTGGATAAAAGTGTTTTAATAACCGGCTCTAACGCCTCGGGGAAATCTACTTTCCTCAAAACAATTGCAATTAATAATATTCTGGCACAGACCATTCATACCTGCATGGCGGATAATTATCAGACTGGTATGTTCAGGATATGTTCTTCCATGACGATCCGGGATGATATTCAGGGCGGCGACAGCTATTATATGGTGGAAATCAAAGCCTTGAAACGGATATTGGATGAACTGAAGAAGGAAGGCAGGCCGGTGCTTTGTTTTGTGGATGAAATATTGCGGGGAACCAATACGGTGGAAAGAATTGCAGCTTCCACTCAGATTTTAAAGAGCTTAAGCGGGAATAACTGTTTGTGTTTTGCTGCTACACATGATATTGAGCTTACACATATCCTGCAGCAGGATTATAAAAATTTTCATTTTGAAGAGAATATTGAAGACAATGACATCTTTTTCAGTTATAAAATAATGACTGGGCGGGCAACGACGCGCAACGCCATTAAATTGCTCGGTATAATGGGATATGATAATGAAATCGTAGAAAAAGCGGAGAATATGGCATCTGAATTCATTATGAAGGGCAGTTGGGAAGCTGTCGAATCTAAAGAGCAGCTGATTGACGAAAAATCTGTATGATGATATGATATGAAAATAAAGGCAATTTTAGAAAGGCGTGGTGTTGCATGGGTAATGCTGTTTTATTTGCAAATTCATTTTTATCCTATTTATTATTAATGGCAATTATTGTGGTAATTGCAGGCGTGGCTGTTTTCATAGGAATTAAATTAAGAAAAAATAAGGATGCCAAATTACCGGAAACAGAGAAGACATCAGAATGAAAGATATGAAAAAGTGTTCATTGGCTGGACACTTTTTTTGTTCAGCAATGGAAGGCATGTTCCGGGCTTTTTGAGGAGAAGAGGGAAAGAACAGAAAGGTGCTTTGGGGAAAAGAATGGGAAAGTATGAATTCGTTTTTTGGGATATAGACCAGACTTTACTTGATTTCGTTAAATCCGAAGATTATGCGTTGAGATATACCTTTGAGCAGTTTGGAAGAAAAACAGGTACGGAAACAGTACATCTTTATTCCCGAATTAATGATTCCTATTGGAAAAGACTGGAGAAAGGAGAAATTTCCAAACAGGAGGTTCTTCTCGGCCGTTTCAGGACGTTGTTTGATAAGCTGGCTATAGATGATATTCAGATAGAAGAATTTGCGTCAGTATATCAGAGGGCGCTTGGATCCGTATATTATTTTCAGGATGATTCCTATAGGCTGTGTGAGGAATTGGCAAAGGATTACAGGCAGTTTGTAGTTACCAACGGAGTAACATGGACACAGAAAAATAAACTGGAATTGTCAGGCCTTGATAAGCTGATGGAGGATATTTTTATTTCTGAATCCATAGGCGTTCCCAAACCAGGCAGAGAATTTTTTGAAAAATGTTTTGAGAAAATTCCCGGTTTTCAAAAGGATAAGGCAATTATTATAGGAGATTCCCTGACGAGCGATATGCAGGGAGGAAATAATGCGGAAATTGACTGCTGTTGGTACAATCCCGATAAAAAAGAAAAGAACCTGAATATTCGTATTGATTATGAAATCTGTAATTTGTGGGAAATAAGGAATATATTAAATGGCGAAATCCACTAATCAAAAAATGAAATTATTATATCTGCTTAAGATATTAAATGAAAAAACAGATGAAAACCATCCGATGCCGGCTAAGGATTTGATAGAAGAACTGGCATATTATAATATCAGTGCAGAAAGAAAGAGTATTTATGATGATATCAGCT
Source organism: uncultured Lachnospiraceae bacterium (assembly GCA_964507235.1). Classification (GTDB taxonomy): domain Bacteria; phylum Bacillota; class Clostridia; order Lachnospirales; family Lachnospiraceae; genus Suilimivivens. The sequence continues at coordinate 10,269 of CAZDPE010000004.1, read as the reverse complement.
GCCTCATTAATTTCGGTTATGATATTGTAAACAGCAAAGCCAAAAATGGCGGATATTATCTGGCAAGCAGAGAGTTTGAGCTGCCTGAATTGAAGCTTTTAGTTGATGCTGTACAGGCGTCACGTTTTATTACCCAGAAAAAATCAAAAGAGCTGATTGAAAAAATCGAAAAACTGGCAGGTCCTTTTGAAGCTAAAAAATTGCAAAGGCAAGTTCTGGTTGCGGGAAGAATAAAGACAGAAAATGAAAGTATTTATTACAATGTAGATGAAATACATAAAGCCATACAGGAAGACATGCCTGTTACTTTTATTTATCTGGAATGGAATCTGAAAAAGGAATTACAGCCAAGAAGAGAGGGGATGCAATACCGGGTCAGCCCGCTTGCTTTAACCTGGAAAGATGAAAATTATTATTTGATAGCTTATGATGATAAAGAGGAAAGAATCAAGCATTTCAGGGTGGATAAAATGAGCCGTATCAGGGGAGTTGAAGGTGAAAAACGTTCCGGGGCGGAAGCATTTAAGCATTTGGATATTGCGGAATATACCAATAAAACCTTCGGAATGTTCAGCGGCAGGGCAGAAACTGTAACCATTCAACTGCCTGCATCCATGATTGGAGTTATTATTGACCGGTTTGGTAAAGAAATTGATATTAGAAAAAGAGAAAATGACCGGGTCAGTGTCAGAATAAAGGCTGCTGTCAGCAGCCAGTTCTATGGCTGGCTTTCAGGGCTTGGAGGTGAAGTTGCAATAATCTCTCCGGAAGAAGTTAAAAAGAATTATATCAGTTATATACAAAATATTTTAGATAATTATAAAAAGAATGAAGAATAAAGGTGGCGTTGAGATGAAATTACAGGTTGCAGACAGGATGAAAGATTATGAAGAAGGTATTTTTCAGATTTTAAATGAAAAAAAGGATGAGGTTGAAAAACAGGGGAAAAAAGTATACAACCTTTCAGTAGGAACACCTGATTTCAAGCCTGCGCCGCACATTATGGAAGCAGTTGCAAAAGCGGCTTCAAAGCCTGAGAATTATAAGTATGCATTAAAGGATTTACCGGAACTTACCCAGGCTGTTATCAGAAGGTATCAGAAGCGTTATGGTATTGTTCTGGAAGAAAAGGAAATTACTTCCGTATATGGCTCCCAGGAAGGCATTACTCATATAGGACTGTCTTTCTGTAATCCGGGAGATGTTGTGCTGGTACCGGATCCCGGATATCCCATATTTGCAATAGGTCCTTCCCTTGCACAGGCAGATATTGTTACCTATCCTCTTACGGAGGAAAACCATTATCTTCCTGATTTGAAAGCTATTGATAAAGAAATCTGCAAAAGGACACGGTTTATGATAGTTTCTTATCCGATGAATCCTGTCTGTAAAATAGCCCCCGACAGTTTTTATGAAGAATTGATTCCATGGGCAAAGGAAAATAATATTATTATAGTGCATGACAATGCGTATTCGGACATTATTTATGATGGACATACCGGAAAATCCATTTTGTTTTTTGATGGCGCATAGGATATCTGTGTGGAATTCTATTCTCTGTCAAAAAGTTATAATTATACAGGGGCCAGAATGGGATTTTTAGTAGGAAATGAGTACCTTGTTCAGAATTTTAAGAAGCTTCGTTCCCAAATCGACTACGGAACATTTCTGCCCGTTCAGTATGGCGCCATTGCAGCACTCCTGGGGCCGGATGATTTTATTAAGGAACAATGCCGGGAATATCAAAGAAGGCGGGATGCTCTTTGCGGAGGACTGCGGAAAATAGGATGGAATATCCCTGACAGTGAAGGCTCCATGTTTGCATGGGGTAAAATTCCTGAAGGATATACGGATGATGTGGCATTTGTTATGGAACTGCTGGAAAAATCTGGTGTTCTTTGCACACCTGGAAGTAGCTTTGGCAGGTTGGGAAAAGGACATGTCCGTTTTGCACTTACTATGCCGGTGGAGCAGATAAAGGAGGCCGTGGAGGCAATTCGCGATTCGGGAATATGTGGGAAAATAAAAGCTCAGGGATTTCGTATGACAGGTCATTGACATCAAAGAGCTGATTTATTATACTAATAAACATACCACTAAATATAGATGAATTTTTACCTTGTGTTACTAGATTCGGTATTTTACGCATTATGAGATGGGGAAACAGGCTTCTGTAAATAACGGTATTGAGCAGCTACATACAGAATAAGAATGGAGGAAATGAAATGAACAGTAGTCCTGAATTGGAAGAAAAGGTTTCTGAGTACGGTAAAATATACAAGCCGGAAAGAACTGTAAAGGTAATAAAAAAGGATGGCAGTCTTGAAAATTTTAATGTTCAGAAGGTTATTGATGCAGTAGGAAAAAGTGCATATCGTGCGCTTACAAAATTTACTGAGGAAGAAAAAAGCCATATCTGTCAGTATGTAGTGGATAAGGTGAATGAACTGGAACAGGATGAAATTCCCATTCCGATTATGCATAATATTGTTGAAAGCGCTTTGGAAGAAGTAAAGCCGATTGTGGCAAAAAGCTACCGTGATTATAGAAATTATAAACAGGATTTTGTCCGCATGATGGACGATGTTTACAAAAAAAGCCAGTCCATTATGTATGTTGGGGATAAAGAAAATTCCAATACTGACAGCGCTCTTGTTTCCACAAAAAGAAGTCTGATTTTTAATCAGTTTAATAAGGAATTGTATCAGAAATTTTTTATGACGACAGAAGAAATTCAGGCGTGCCGCGACGGATATATTTATGTCCATGATATGTCAGCAAGACGTGATACAATGAACTGCTGTTTGTTTGATGTGTCAAGCGTTTTATCAGGCGGCTTTGAAATGGGAAATATCTGGTATAATGAACCTAAAACCCTGGATGTGGCGTTTGACGTTATCGGGGATATAGTCTTAAGTGCAGCCAGCCAGCAGTACGGAGGTTTTACGGTTCCTGAAGTAGATAAGATTTTAGAGCCTTATGCTGAAAAAACATATCGCAGGAGTCTGGAAAAATATCAGAGGCTGGGTATTGATACAGAAACTGCAGAGGCAGAAGCTTATGCAGATGTAAAAAGAGAATTTGAGCAGGGCTTTCAGGGCTGGGAGTATAAATTTAATACCGTGGCGTCCAGCCGCGGCGACTATCCCTTTATTACCGTAACGGCAGGAATCGGAACAGGCCGTTTTGCAAGACTGGCGACAATTTCCCTTTTAAATGTGCGAAGAAAAGGCCAGGGGAAAAAGGAGTGTAAGAAGCCTGTTTTATTCCCTAAGATTGTATTTTTATATGATGAAAATCTGCATGGAAAAGGCAAGGAACTGGAAGACGTTTTTGAAGCAGGTGTAAAGTGCTCTGCAAAAACAATGTATCCTGACTGGCTTTCCCTAACAGGAAAGGGTTATATTGCAAGTATGTACAAACAGTACGGCAAGGTAATTTCACCTATGGGCTGCCGCGCATTTCTTTCTCCATGGTATGAAAGAGGCGGCATGCATCCGGCGGATGATAAGGACGTTCCTGTATTTGTAGGGCGTTTTAATATCGGCGCCGTTTCTCTGCATCTGCCTATGATTTTAGCAAAATCAAGGCAGGAGAGCCGTGACTTTTATGAGGTGCTTGATTATTATCTGAATTTAATCCGCCAGCTTCATATCAGAACTTATGCCTATTTAGGAGAAATGAGGGCTTCCACAAATCCTCTTGCTTATTGTGAAGGAGGCTTTCTTGGAGGGCATCTGGCACTTACCGATAAGATTAAGCCGATTTTGAAATCGGCTACAGCAAGCTTCGGCATTACGGCATTTAACGAACTTCAGGAATTGTACAATGGCAAATCCCTGGTGGAAGACGGCAGTTTTGCGCTTGAAGTGCTTGAACATATCAATGAAAAAATTAATGAATTTAAGGAAAAAGACGGTAATCTTTATGCTATTTACGGAACGCCCGCCGAAAGTTTGTGTGGTCTTCAGGTAAAGCAGTTCCGTGCAAAATACGGCATTGTTGAAGGAGTATCGGACAGAGAATATGTATCTAACAGTTTTCATTGCCATGTTTCAGAGGATATTACGCCGATTGAAAAGCAGGATTTGGAATACCGCTTCTGGGAGCTTTCAAATGGCGGAAAGATTCAATATGTAAAATATCCTATTGATTACAATCTGGAAGCTATTAAGACTCTGATTCGCAGAGCTATGGATATGGGATTTTATGAAGGCGTGAATCTTTCTTTGGCTTATTGCGATGATTGCGGTCATCAGGAACTTGAAATGGATGTTTGTCCTGTCTGCGGAAGCAAAAATCTTACCAAGATTGAACGCATGAACGGATATCTGTCTTACTCAAGAGTGCATGGCGACACAAGATTAAATGAAGCAAAAATGGCTGAAATTGCAGAAAGGAAGAGCATGTAACAAATGAGATACCACAATATAACCAAAGATGATATGTTAAACGGTGACGGACTTCGCGTTGTACTTTGGGTAGCCGGCTGTTCTCATTGCTGCAAAGAATGCCATAATCCCGTTACTTGGGATCCTAATGGGGGACTTCCTTTTGACGAGGAAGCAAAGCGGGAAATTTTTGACCAGCTTGATAAGCCTTATATTTCAGGAATTACTTTTTCAGGAGGGGATCCTCTTCATTCTGCCAACCGCCTGGAGGTAAGAAATCTGATGTCGGAAATCAGGCAGAAATATCCTGATAAGACAATATGGCTATATACGGGAGATTCCTGGGAAAATATTCAGCATTATGCCATTATGCAGTATGTGGATGTGCTGGTAGACGGAGAGTTTGAAGCGGATAAGAAGGATGTGAAACTGCTTTGGAAGGGAAGCAGCAATCAAAGGGTCATTGATGTACAAAAGACCCTGAAGCAGACAGACACGTCCGTGCCGGTTCTTCACTGCAATGATTATGCACAATAGGGACAGCGCTGAAAACTTAAAATATTACATAAGGATAAAAATACATGGAAACAATCAAAATTAAATATTTTACAGATAAAATTGAAAAACTGACCTATATAGACGGTAAATCCGACTGGATTGATTTGCGTGCGGCTGAATCGGTTGATTTGAAGCAGGGTGAATTTAAATTGATTCCTTTGGGAGTGGCCATGGAGCTTCCTGTAGGATATGAGGCGCATATTGTTCCGAGAAGTTCTACTTTTAAGAATTTTGGAATTATTCAGACTAATCATCAGGGAGTGGTGGATTGTTCCTATTGCGGCGATAACGACCAGTGGTTTATGCCCGTATATGCCGTAAGAAATACTCATATTGAATGTAATGACAGAATTTGTCAATTCCGGATTATGGAAAATCAGCCTAAAATTAATTTTATGGAAGTGGCTGCACTCAGCGGCACAGACAGAGGCGGGTTTGGAAGTACCGGGAAACAATAAAATCAGCTGAATCTGTATAAAATAACTCCTTTTACCACATAATGGTATAGAAACAAAATGTGTGGTGGAAGGAGTTTTTTATGGATATAAACGGTATAAAAAATGATGCGGGCAGCACGGAAAAGATGACTTCATCCCTGCCGGAAACCATGAGATACCTAAATAAACGGCTGGATGTGGACAAAAACTTTGATTTGGTATACAGAGTGATTAAGGTGGGCGGCAGAGATGCTTGTATTTATTTCATCGACGGCTTTTGCAAAGATGAGCTGATGCAGAAAATGCTTCAGTATTTTATGGATATTAAGGAAGATGAGATGCCTGCGGACGCACATGAGATGTCTAAAAACTGTATTCCTTATGTAGAAGTGGATTTACAGGATAACTGGGAGCAGATTATATATTTTATTATGTCAGGCGTATTTGCGCTGTTTATTGATGGATTTGATAAATGTCTTTTGATTGATTCCCGAACCTATCCTGCCAGAAGTGTGTCAGAACCGGAAAAGGATAAGGCATTAAGGGGCTCTAAGGACGGATTTGTAGAAACTATTGTATTCAATACAGCTTTAATCAGAAGAAGAATCAGAAGTACTCATCTTAGAATGGAGATGTTTCATGCAGGAAACAGTTCCCAAACGGATATTGTACTTTGCTACATGGATAATAGAGTAGATCATGAGTTTTTGGAACAGATTAAAAAGCGGATTCAGGGAATTCAAGTGGATGCGCTTACCATGAATCAGGAAAGCCTGGCGGAATGTCTTTATAAAAAGAAATGGTACAATCCATTTCCCAAGTTTAAATTTACAGAAAGGCCGGATACTGCATCTGCCCAGATTCTGGAGGGAGATATTGTAATACTGGTGGATAATTCACCTTCGGCCATGATTACGCCTACTTCCATTTTTGATGTTATAGAAGAAGCGGATGATTACTATTTTCCGCCGATAACGGGCACCTATTTACGGCTGTCCAGATTTTTGATTGCAATCATAACTTATCTGATGACTCCAACCTTTTTGCTTTTGATGCAGAGGCCGGAATGGATTCCGCGCGGATTTGAATTCATTATGGTTAAAGAGCCCACTAATATTCCTTTAATCTGGCAGTTTTTAATTTTGGAGCTTGCTATAGACGGACTCCGGCTGGCAGCAGTGAATACTCCCAATATGCTGAGCACGCCTTTAAGTGTTATGGCAGCATTGGTATTGGGAGAATTTTCGGTTAACAGCGGCTGGTTTAATTCGGAGGTAATGCTTTATATGGCCTTTGTTGCAATGGCAAATTATACCCAGGCCAACTACGAACTTGGCTACGCTATTAAGTTTATGAGAATAATTAATTTAATTTTAACGGCAGTTTTTGGCGTGTGGGGTTATATTGCAGCAATCATATTGATGATTACAGCAATTGTTTCCAATAAAACCATGTCAGGAAAAAGCTATGTATATCCGCTGTTTCCTCTGAATTTAAAGCAGTTGTCAAAGCGGTTTTTCAGGTACAGGCTGCCGGGGGCAAGGGAATAAAACGTGCAGAGCTTTTTGGAATGAGGTGTTTTATAAAATCGGATTATTGAAAGACAGCATTCCAAATGTTATAATGAAACTGCTTTATTGCAAAAGGAGAATTCAAAAGATGAATATTTTAAAAAGGATTGGCTGGTTTATTGCGGCCATGCTCCCTATGCTGCTTTGTATTGTTATACAGTTTGCAGGAGCATTTTCTGTAATGCTTTTTTATGCTTTTAAGGCAATGGCAGAAGGCATATCTGATAAAAATGCCCTGATAATGGAAATGTATCATGAATATTTAAATAATCCGCTTCTGACTGTCCTGATTTATCAGCTGATAGCATTGTTTATATTTGGAATCTGGTATTATTTAGCTTACGGAAGAAAGAGGAGATTAAACAGCGTAGAAAAACCTAATGGAAAAAATATTGTGATTATTATTTTTTCCGGTGTTTTTCTTCAAGCTCTGACCAGCTCCGCATTATCACTTCTGTATCTTTTAAAGCCGGAGCTTCTGCAAAGTTACATGGATTTAATGGAAACGGCAGGAGTTTCGGAAACGACCTGGCTTTCGTTATTGACCACGGTAATTCTGGCTCCGGTGGTAGAAGAATTGTTATGCAGGGGCATTATTTTAAAAATTGCAGGAAAAGTAAGCACGAAATTTTTTGCGGCGAATTGTATTCAGGCTTTGGCTTTTGGAATTATGCATATGAATCTGGTACAGGGAATTTATGCCTTTTTCCTGGGACTGGTTTTGGGATATGTTTATGGAAAATATCGTAATATCTGGATTTGTATGCTTCTTCACGGAGTAATTAATTTGTCCGGTAATTTTATAGACTGCTTTTTCCGAATTTTTCCGGAACAGCTTGAAATTCCTGTTTTTGTCTGTTGTATCATAATAAGTATTGGCTTATTGACAGCTGCTTACAGATTTCTGGGAAGGATAAAGCCTTTAGAAGAACAATAGAAAGCACGCTTTGCAAGCTTTCTGTTTCCATGAATGAAAAATGCCGGCATCTTTTTGATGCCGGTTTTTATGTAATCAGGAGGGCCTGTAATTTTTTGTCGAAGCCGGTCGGCACACGATACTGAATCGGCACCGGCGGCTTCATTTGATATTAATTACTATACGGTAAAATTGTGTCCAAAGTGTTTCTGAAATAGAAAGAAAAACTAAAGAAATCATAAATAAATTCTTAGAATATATTTCCTTTCAGAGTTAATTTTCACCACCGGGGCCATCCTTTCGGGGAACTTCATCCGGTATAACATCCCTGGGTAAGTCTTCACCGGGAATGTTTCCATCATCATATAAATCGGCAGGCTTTTGTCCTCCGGGTGTGGTTTTGATATTGTTGTCTTTTTCCATAAAGCACCATCCTTTCTTTCATAGGATGCGCATGATAAGAGGATTATATTCAGGAATAGATATTTTTATTTACACATAAAAAAGATAGAGGTATAATAATTCACAAAAAGGGAGGTTTTAAGATGTTAGATAAAAAAGTAGTAGAATTATTAAATCAGCAGGTAAACAAGGAGTTTTATTCTGCATATTTATATTTGGATTTTTCCAATTTTTATTATGACCAAGGGCTGAACGGATTTGGCAACTGGTACAAAATTCAGGCGCAGGAAGAACGTGACCATGCAATGCTGATAATTCAGTATCTCCAGAATAATGGTGAAAAGGTAGAATTGAGTGCAGTTGATAAGCCTGGTATTGCTTTGGAAAGTGCAAAGGCAGTGCTGGGAGAAGGATTAAAGCATGAGCAGTATGTAACAAGCCTGATACATAACATTTATGATGCAGCATATTCTGTAAAGGATTTCCGCACCATGCAGTTTCTTGACTGGTTTGTAAAGGAACAGGGTGAAGAGGAGTCTAATGCAGAAGGACTTGTAAAGAAATTTGAATTATTTGGTGATGATGCAAAGAGTTTGTATATGCTGGATAATGAACTTGGAACAAGGGTATATTCTGCACCGTCTTTAGTATTATAAGCAGGAGCATACATAACACGATAGAAAAAACAAAAACTGTTCTTGTTGATTTGGCAAAAATGTAATATGATACATATACAGGCAATATATGTCTAATTTAAAAGAAGAAAGGATGATAAGATCATGCCATTAGTTACAACAAAAGAAATGTTTAAAAAAGCCTATGATGGCGGCTATGCAGTAGGTGCCTTCAATGTGAACAATATGGAAATTGTTCAGGGAATTACTGAAGCCGCAGGAGAGTTAAAGAGCCCCGTTATTCTGCAGGTTTCCAAAGGTGCAAGAGCTTATGCGAACCACACCTATCTTGTTAAGCTGGTAGAAGCTGCAGTAGCTGAAAATCCGGAAATTCCGATTGCTCTTCATCTGGATCACGGTGACAGCTTTGAGCTTTGCAAGTCCTGTATCGATGGAGGCTTTACCTCTGTTATGATTGATGCTTCCTCCAAATCTTTCGAGGAAAATATCGCGCTGACCAAGCAGGTAGTTGAATATGCACATGCTCATGGCGTTGTAGTTGAAGCTGAGCTTGGTACTCTGGCAGGCATCGAGGATGAGGTTGTTGTAGAAGCCGGACATGAAAGCTATACTCGTCCTGAAGAAGTAGAAGAGTTCGTATCAAGAACAGGATGTGACTCTCTTGCAATTGCGATTGGAACTTCTCACGGCGCATACAAGTTCACCGCTGAACAGTGTACTCGTAATGCGGACGGCATTCTTGTTCCGCCTCCACTCCGTTTTGATGTATTGGAAGAGTGCATTAAAAGACTTCCGGGATTCCCGATTGTTCTTCACGGTTCATCTTCCGTACCTCAGGAATTTGTAAAAATGGTAAATCAGTACGGCGGTAATATGCCTGATGCAGTAGGTATTCCTGAAGAGCAGTTAAGAAAAGCAGCGGAACTTGCTGTATGTAAGATAAATATTGACTCCGATATCCGTCTTGCAATGACCGGTAACATCAGAAAATATTTTGCAGAGCATCCGGATCATTTTGATCCTCGTCAGTATCTGAAACCGGCTCGTCAGGCCGTTAAGGATATGGTTGCTCATAAGATTGTGCATGTACTTGGTTCTGACGGAAAGGCCTGATTGAAAACAAACCAGAAAAAAATAGATGGTCTGCCTGGCGGACAAGTCTATTGCCGTGAAAGAAGGAGCTGCTGCAAAAGCAGATGAGTCTGCTGAAGCATCAGCTCCTTTTTCTGATATATTAAAACAAATGTGCGTGCGCTTATAATTATTTTTCCGTTATTCTTTTAAGGAGCCCAAAACTGTAAAGTTGTGACTGAACAATAATTCGTTAGTTTCCCAAATGGTCTTTTTTCGCTGTAAGGC
>CAZDPE010000003.1:0-61767 GCA_964507235.1 uncultured Lachnospiraceae bacterium | reverse complement strand
TTCACCCTGTACTACATTGATGTCAACGGCTGTCTGATTGTCTGCTGCTGTAGAGAAAATCTGACTCTTCTTAGTAGGTATCGTTGTATTTCTTTCAATCAGCCTGGTTGCAATACCACCCATTGTTTCAATAGACAGTGACAACGGTGTAACATCCAGAAGAAGGATTTCGCCTGCACCGGCATCGCCTGCCAGCTTACCGCCCTGAATGGAGGCTCCAAGTGCCACACACTCATCAGGGTTAAGGCTCTTGCTGGGCTCTTTACCTGTTAATTGTCTTACCTTATCCTGTACGGCAGGAATACGTGTGGAACCGCCTACAAGGAGTACCTGGCCCAAATCTGCATTGGTAAGGCCTGCATCCTTCATTGCATTCTGTACCGGGATAACAGTCTTTTCTATCAAATCATGCGTTAATTCATCAAATTTTGCTCTGGAAAGGCTCATATCAAAGTGAAGAGGACCGCTGGCATTCATGCTGATAAAGGGAAGGTTAATATTAGTGGTAGTTGCACTGGAAAGTTCCTTCTTTGCTTTTTCAGCAGCTTCCTTCAATCTCTGAAGGGCCATTTTATCCTGGGACAGGTCAATGCCGTTTGCATTCTTGAATTCACTTACCATCCAGTCAATCAGCTTCTGGTCAAAATCATCACCGCCAAGGCGTGTATCACCATTAGTTGACAATACCTCAATGACACCGTCACCAATTTCAATAATAGAAACATCAAAGGTACCGCCGCCCAGGTCGTATACCATAATTTTCTGTTCTTTTTCATTATCAAGACCATAAGCAAGAGCTGCTGCTGTAGGCTCATTGATAATACGCTTTACGTCAAGTCCTGCAATCTTACCTGCATCTTTGGTTGCCTGACGCTGTGCGTCGTTGAAGTAAGCAGGAACCGTGATAACTGCTTCTGTTACCTTTTCACCAAGATAGCTTTCTGCATCAGCTTTTAACTTCTGAAGAATCATAGCGGAAATCTGCTGAGGTGAATATTTCTTTCCGTCAATGGTACGTCCTCTGTCTGTACCCATATCTCTCTTGATGGATGCGATTGTCTTTTCTGCATTGGTTACTGCCTGACGTTTTGCAGGCTCGCCGATTAATCTTTCTCCCGTTTTAGTGAACGCCACAACAGAGGGTGTTGTTCTTGCTCCTTCTGTATTCGCGATAACTGTGGGCTTACCGCCTTCCATAACTGCAACGCAGCTGTTTGTTGTTCCTAAGTCAATACCAATTATTTTACTCATGATTGTTTCCTCCTACATCATTGAATTTATTTATGTTTCAAAAACTTTTACCTGCAAATCCGTGTCCGGCTTCTAGCTTACAACGGCCACCATACTGTGCCTTACCACACTGTCCCTGTAGGTGTAACCCTTCTGTAATTCCTGGGCTACCACGCCTGATTCATATTCATCGCTTTCCACCTGCATTACTGCATTGTGCAGCTCCGGATTAAATTTCTCACCCACTGTGGGAATCGGCTTTACTTCCATCTTTTCAAGCTCTGAAATAAGCTGATTATATATCATTTCCATTCCTTCTGCAAAAGGCTTACCTTTTTCATCCTCAGATATGGATGCAAGCCCTCTTTCAAAATTATCCACTACAGGAAGTATCTTTTCAATAACACTTTTTGCTCCTGTTTCAAACATGGCAGTCTTTTCTTTATCGGTGCGCTTGCGGAAATTATCAAATTCAGCCATCTGACGCTTTACCCTGTCTTCAAGTTCTTCAATTTTTTCCTTCATGGCATCCTGCTTTTTATCTGCCTTCTGTTTCTTCTTGAAGAGTTTATTATCTGATTTCTCATCCTGTTCCTCTTCAGCTTTCTCCTCAGCAGACTCTGCGTCCTCTTCTCCTGCAATCGGTTCCGGAGAATCCTCCGTTTTTATTGTTTCTTCCTCATTTTCCGTATTTTCTATCGTACTATCTTCCTGTAAATCTTCTTTTCTTTCATCTTCCATCTGCTTTCATCCCTTTCCTTTGTCATTTCTTTTTATATAAGTCATCCAATTGATGTGTAATTGTCTTTAAGGTGCCGATTACTTTATCATAGTCCATTCGCTTGGGTCCTATAATACCAATGGTCCCTCTCATGCCCTCGCCAAGTTCATAGGTAGCGGTTACCACGCTGCAGTCCTTCATGGTCTGAATAGGCATTTCATTTCCGATATAAACCTGAATACCTGTATTGGCTTCATCTGAAAGAGTTTCCTGAACCAGCTCTGTAAGCATCTGCTTTTCTTCAAAGGTATTAATAATTTCACTTGCCTTCTTCTGGTCGGCCAGCTCGGGATACTTGAAAATGTTATTGGCACCGCTTGTATAAATTTCCAAATCCTCGTCTGCCGTTATTCCTTCCGCAATAGCATCTATCACATCACTTACAATATCACTGTGAATTCCCGCCTGCTGCTTCAATGCAGATATGGTTCCTAAATTAATTTCTTCCAACGCCAGACCATTTAAATGTGTATTAAGGAGAATATTCAGCTTTAAAATCGTTTCATCATTTAATTCATCTGCCACCCGAAGGATATTGTTCTTAATTACATTTCCTTCCATTACAATTACTGCAAGCAGTTGATTCACATCCACTCTGGAAAGCTGGATAAACTTTAACTTATTCCTGTGAACCGTAGGAGAAGATACCATAGTCGCATAATTGGTATTCACTGCTAAAAGCTTTGCAACCTGCTTTAAGAGATTATCCATTTTATCTTCTCTTTCAAGCATCATTTCCTTCAGTTCTTCCAGTTCCTTATCCTTTTGCTCCATCATGGTATCCACATATAACCGATACCCTTTATCAGAAGGAATCCTCCCTGCAGAAGTATGGGGCTGTAAAATATATCCCATTTCCTCCAAATCCGCCATTTCATTGCGAATCGTTGCTGAACTCAGATTTAAATCCGTATACCTGGAAATGGTTCGGCTTCCAACCGGCTCTCCGGTTTCAAGATAATTTCGGATAATGGCCTGCAAGATTTTTATTTTTCTTTCATCTAACTGCATCTCCACCATCCCTTCCATATCTTCTATAAAAACTTTTTCTTGTTAGCACTCGACTCATTAGAGTGCTAACATCTTCTTAACATAAAATATCACTTACCCTATTTATTGTCAACACATATAGCTAAAAATAATTATTAAAAAATTATAAATAATAAAAATACAATTTACAGATATCTTCTGACTGAAAAAACAGACCCTGTCAAAACAGAGTCTGCTCTTGCACTTTCCTATACTTCAATTTAAAATTTAATGTTTTCTGTTTAAATAAAGAAGCTTCCTGTAATATTTCCGTTAATTACATAATATGTAGTATTTTCTTCAGGCTTAACATATAATTCAACAGATTTGAAATCTTCTTCCTTACCGTTTAAGTCATATTTCCAAACATCCCTGCAAATCCTTAACAGGTCTTCAGATGTATATGATTTGCCGCTGAACTGGAAGTGAACTGCTTCTTTTACTGCTTCTTTCTTAGCTGCAACTGCTTTCTTTGCAGGCGTTTTCTTTTCTGCTGCTTTCTTGGGAGCTGCCTTTTTAGCTTCAGCCTTAGGTGCTTCCTTCACTTCAGCCTTAGGCGCTTCCTTAACTTCTGCCTTGGTTTCTGCTGCCTTTACTTCTGCTTTTTTTTCTTCCTTAACAGGTGCTGCTTTAACAGCCGCCTTAGTTGCTTTTTTAACCTCTGCCATATCAATGACTCCTTTCACACATATCCATTATGAACAGGTAACTAAACTCTACTCCTCAAAAAACCTTATTTCTTAGGAAACAGTGTACTCCATATTTAAAAAATTGTCAACTTTTTATTTGATTTCAGGTTTTTTGTATGATTTTCAGTTTTTATTTTAATACCAGAAAGTATAAAAGAACAACTGCTCCAAGCACAATACGATACCATCCGAATATTTTAAAGTCATGCTTCTTAATATATCCCATCAGAAACTTGATTACAATAACAGATACCACAAATGCCGATACCATACCTGTAACAAGAATCATCAGTTCATTGCCGGTAAAAGCCAAACCAAATTTCACCATTTTAAGAAGGCTGGCTCCCAGCATTACGGGAATTGCAAGAAAGAAAGTAAATTCAGCTGCTACGGTTCTGGACACTCCAATCAGCAGCGCTCCCAAAATAGTGGCTCCTGAGCGGGAGGTCCCGGGAAAAATCGCCGCAATCAGCTGAAAAATGCCGATAATCAGAGCTGTCTGATAGGTAATTTCCGATAAAGAATTAATTTTTGCTCTTTTACCCTTATTATTGTTCTCAATAATAATAAAACCCACGCCAAACACTATCAGCGCAATGGCAACGCAAAAGCCATTGTAAAACAGACTTTCAAAAAACTCGTCAAAAAGAAGACCTACAACTGCCGCCGGCACGCAGGCCGCAATTATTTTAAACCACATCTGCCAGATATCTTTTTTACAATAGGAAAGGAGGCCTTTCCTTGCAACCGGGCTGCGGTTATTTTTCTTTCCAAAGGGCCAAATCTGGTTCCAAAACAATACTACTACCGCCAAAATTGCCCCGAGCTGAATTACTACCAAAAACATTTCCCAAAATTCAGGCGTTACATCAAGCTTAACAAACTCATCTAAAAGTATCATATGCCCGGTGCTGCTGATGGGAAGCCATTCCGTAATTCCTTCCACAATTCCAAAAAGCACTGCCTTAAAAAATTCCAACATTTTTTAATCCTCCAGAAATTTGATTAAATCCTCATAACACTCCTCCGCCTGCGCATATCCCTCTTCATAAAGCGCTTTAAGCTTGCTCTGATCCTTTTCAATCCTTCCCACATTACTGCTCTTCCTGGGCTGAATCAGGAAAGCAGTGCCCTTTCGGACCTCATCCGCAATGAAATCCAATGTTTCATTATAAGAATTGTGTCTGTTTTTCATCAGTTCATACACCTTAGGATATTTCCTGTAACGAAGCTTAATCAGGGAAGCCATCGCTGAAGGCTTCCTTCGGTACCCGATTTCCTTTGTCATAATCACAACATTTTTTGCATTGCCATCCTGAATGGACTTCCTTAGGGGAATTGCATCGGATATTCCGCCGTCCAGGTATAAACTGCCCTGATAATTTACATTGCGCGATACAAGAGGCAGCGATGCCGATGCCCGTACTGCATCAATATCGCATTTCATATCTTTAATAGGAATATATTCGGGACATCCCGTTTCTATGTTAGTAACAACACTGTAAAAGGTACCCTGGTATTTATTATAAGCTTCATAATCATAAGGATAAAGCTTATCCGGTATTTTGTGATAACACATGTCCACTCCGAATAAGTCACCCGTTTTAATCAGACTGTATACACTGCAATAATTTTTGTCGTCCAAATAATCTACATTTACATGATACGCCCTGCCTCTTTGCTTTGATAAAAAACTGCACAGTGAACAGGCGCCTGCGGAAACACCATAGCAGGATGAAAATTCAATTCCCTTATCGAGGAAAAAGTCAAGCACGCCGGAAGTATAAACACCCTTCATGCCTCCGCCTTCCAAAACAAGCCCGGCCTGATACATAATCACCACTTCTTTCTATTCTTAAACAGCCGAAAATCCACGCATTTATTTAATAGCTCTCTCTTACAAACTTCCGAAGCGCCTCTAAAGAGCGTTCTACCTTTTCCGCATCAATACAATAAGCCATACGGAAATATCCGGGCACGCCGAAGCTATCGGAGGGAACCAGCACTAAATCATACTGCAGAGCTTTTTTACAGAAGGCAGCCGCATCCTCTTCCAAAGCTTTCGGGAAAATGTAAAAGGTTCCTCCCGGTTTCACACAATCGAACCCAAGTGAAATAAGCTCCTTATACAAAATATTCATATTGGTTTCATACACGCTCATGTCGGAAGTAATATCAAGCACCTCTGCCACTGCCAGCTGAATGATAGAGGGCGGACAATTGTGACCGATTCCTCTGGAAATCTGCCCGCATATGGCGCTGATTAATTCTGCATCTGTGCATTTCGGATTCGCTGCCACATAACCGATACGTTCACCGGGCAATGACAATGATTTTGAATAAGAATAGCAGGACAAAGTATTGTCATAGAATTTTGAAACGTACGGTGCATCCACTCCGTCAAATACAATTTCCCTGTAAGGCTCGTCGGATATAATAAAGATATCATGCCCGTATTCCTTCTGTTTTCTGTTTAATAACTCCGCAAGAGCTTTTAATGTTTCCGTATTGTATACTGCTCCCGAAGGATTATTCGGCGTATTAATAAGAAGAGCTGCCGTTTTTTCATTCAGCATTTCTTCCAGTTTTTCAAAATTTATCTGAAAATTTTCCGTATTGGCGGGAACCACCTGTAAAACCGCTCCCGTCATATTAATATAAAGATTATATTCCGGAAAATAGGGCGCAAAGGTAAGTACTTCATCTCCGGGTTTTGTCACGCAGCGCACGGCATGAGCCACCGCTCCTGCCGCACCTGTGGTAGGGAAAATGTGATTTCCTGTGTAATCCATTCCGAATCTTTTATTTAAGGATGCCGCAATTTTTTCTTTTACAGATGTAATCCCAAGGCTGGGGCTGTAGCCGTGAAGCTCCATGGAGCCTTTGGTCTTCAGCAAATCAATCATAGTTTCCGTAAACTTTTCTGGTACCGGCACGGAGGGGTTTCCAAGACTGTAATCAAATACATTCTCATAGCCGATTTCTTTTCCTCTTGCTGTGGCAAATTCAGACAGCTCCCTGATAACCGATTTTCCTTTTAACATTTCTTTATATTGTTCGTTAATCATTATAATACCTTCCTCATATCTTTTTACCTAATTGGCCGTAGATGCAATAATCTGCATATTGCCATGAAGTTCCACCTCACCGATTCCTGCAGGCAGAATAAAATGGTCGCCCTTTTTAATCATCTGTCCGTTAACCAGCCCTTCCCCTTCAATAACGCTCATTATCATAAAGGGATATGTCTGCTCAAAGGACACCGGCTTTGTTACCTCTAATTTCCAGACCTTATAATAATCGCAGGAAATCAGTTCATTTAAGGTATTTTCAGGCAGATTAAGCGCTGACTTTACGCTGTCCCCGGCCGAAGGAGCAGGAACCGTAATCACGTCAATGCTCTGCTCCACATGAAGCTGGCGGGGCTTACCGTCCGTCAATCTGTCATAATCATAAACACGATAAGTAATATCGCTGTTCTGCTGGGTTTCCAGAATCATCAGACCGCCTTTAATCGCGTGTACCGTACCGGGATTAATCTGTATAAAATCTCCCTTTTTAACGGGCACTTCACGAATCAGTTCAGACCATCTTCCCTGTCTGATCATCTCCGTCAGTTCTTCTTTTGATCCTGCATTATGTCCTATGACAAGGGATGCCCCCTCCGGACAGTCCAGAATATACCAGCATTCCATCTTTCCAAGGGAACCGTTTTCATGTTCTCTGGCATAATTATCATCAGGATGTACCTGAATACTTAAATCATCCTTTGCATCTATGATCTTGACCAGCAGCGGAAATCTGTCGAGGTCACTGTTGCCGAATAATTCCGGCTCTTCTTTCCAGAGCTGTGAAAGAGTCTTTCCCTTATAAATGCCTTCCTTTACCACGCAGTCACCGTTCGGATGCGCGCTGACCGCCCAGCACTCACCCGTTTTATCCCCGGGAATTTCATAGCCGAACTTATCCCGAAGCTGGCTGCCTCCCCAAATCATCTGTTTAAATACAGGATTTAAAAATAAAACAGGTCTTATCTTCTTGTTGATTGTTAACTCCTTTCCGTTGGATTCAATAATCTTCTGATACCAGAATGCAGAATCCTTAACTATTCTTTTCTGGGTTGCAAAATCCACATATACAATTCCGAATCTTTCCGTATATCCCTTATCCCATTCAAAATTATCAAGGAAGGTCCAAAGGAAATAGCCTCTTACGTCCGCACCCTCATCATTTGCCTTCTGAAGGGCTGAAATATATAAATCCAGGAAGTTCTGACGATTCGGGTCATGAACTCTGCCGTCAAGAGAAACATCATCATGACAGGACATGCCGTTTTCCGTAATATACAAAGGCAACTGATATCTTTCATACAAAAATTTCACGCCCCAGTAAAAACACTCCGGCGTTACGGGCCAGTTCGCCGCCGTCTTTGCAAGCCCGGCCGGTCTGTCCACATATTCGGGTTCTCCGTCCGCTCCCTGTTTCATCATATAGCCATTGTAAATATTCTGTCCCATAAAATCAAGAGGCTGGGAAATCAGTTTCATATCCTCCTGCGTAATTTCAGGCAGATACTCCGCAAATTTTTTAAGGCCCTCTTCAGGGTATTTACCCAGGAAAACAGGGTCATTGAACCACGCCACATTCCAGGTCCAGTTATCCATGGGCTGATAAAAACCAAATAAAGTCTTTCTTGCCGCCTCAATATCCTCCGGCTTATTTGTTGCAGGATATGCCATTCCGCAGGTAGGAGCATATCCCACCTTAATAGGTCTGCATGCATATTTTCTTAAATTAATAACGGCCTGCCCGTGAGCCCGCAGCGCATTATGGGCAATTTGAAATACATCCTTATAAGGCAGTTTTTTGCCCGGCGCATGAACTCCCGACAAATGCCCCAGACCTACAAAGCATTCAGGCTCGTTTAAAGTAATGAAATACTCACAGATATCGGAGAAATTCTCAGCTATCACCCTGGCATATTCACCGAACCATTCAATAACCTCCTCATTCAGCCAGCCTCCTCTGTCCTGAAGCGCTTGGGGAAATTCCCAGTGGTACATTGTAATATAAGGCTCGATACCGTTTTCTTTCATGGTAAGTATCATATCTCTATACAGGGCAACAGCCTTTTCATTCACCTTTCCGGTTCCTTCCGGCAGAATTCTTGCCCAGCTCATGGAAAAGCGGTACGCTTTAATGCCAAGCATCCTCATCAGCGCATAGTCCTCTTTATACCTGTGCATATGATCACAGGCTGTCCGGGAATCATTTCCGTCCAGAATTCTTCCTTCTTCTGTGAAGGTATCCCAGATATTCTTACCGCATCCATCTCCCTCTTCTCTTCCCTCTACCTGATAGGCGCTGCTCGCAACGCCCCACACAAAATCATCACGAAACATGTTTTAGATCCTCCCTTTTCAGTTGATATAATTTATGTATAATATTGAAACCAGTTTAAATCAAAGCAGCTTCCACTTTCCAGATGTCATCGCCTTGTTTCACAGGCGTAATATAAATTCCGTCTGATACAATATGATTTCTGTTCCGCTTTTTCAGCCAGACATTACGGTAAATTCCTGCTCCCGAATACCATCTGGTATTAGGCTCCTGATAAACTGCGCGTACATAAGTCAATAACCCCGCCGCAAGCAGCGGGGCATGGAAATTGAAGCGCCCCAAGGGGCGGGGTATTGACCCTCGCGGCATTCGTCAAGGTCATGCAAGCATGACTTTGACTCATTGCACGCGGGAATAAAATTTTCTCCCGCTTTCAGAAAAGAAGTAATTTCTACTTCAAAGGCAGAATAGCCATACTTCCATTCCCCGCCTGATTTCCGTTAACAAAAACCGCAGCATCCATATACACTCCATCGAACCGGAGGACAATTTCTTCCTCCGGTTTCAATTTTTCCATATTCAGACTTTTACGATACCAGCCGACACAGCTTCGATACAGATTATGCGTATCATAAATCATCCAGTCATGCGGTATATCCACTGCCTCCCACGATGCCTTTTCCGGTATCCGGAAGCCCTGTTCATCAAGCTTGCATTCACAGAACTCCCAGCCGTCATTCCATAACAATTTTGAAGCCATACATTTTCTCCGGTGATAAATTTTATATTCCCGGCATAACCGCCGCTCATAATATCACGAACCTTGTTTATGATATCTTAAATTTCTCAATGGATGCATTCAATTGCTGCGCATCTTCTTTTAACTTCTCTACCTCATCCTTTAAATTCTGGATAACAGAAACCTGCTCTCCAATCGTAGCCGTAACCTCCTGGGTGGAAGCAGCCACTTCTTCGGAAACGGCCGAAATATTCTGAATGGAACCCTGCACCATCTCTTTTTCTTCCATTATGGTTTCCAATCGAAGCGTAATAGTCCGTATTCCTTCTACCAGTTCTCCCACGCAGGACTGAATTAAACCGAATACCTTCACAGTCTGGGAAAGCGCCGCTGCCTGCTCATTGACCATATTCTCCGCTTTTCTCGCAGAATCTGTGGTCTTATCCGTAGTACTTCCTATATTTTCCACTATTTCACAAATCCTGTTGCCCGATTCCCTGGACTGGTCAGCCAGCTTCCGGATTTCCTCTGCCACAACCGCAAAGCCTCTGCCCGCTTCCCCTGCTCTCGCTGCTTCAATGGAAGCATTTAATGACAACAGATTTGTCTGCCCGGCAATGCTGTTAATCACATCCACAAAGCTCTTAATTTCCTCAGAGCTTTGCTGTACTGCACTGATATCCTCTACCAGCACTTTTGTAAGCGCAACCGTAATATCCGACTTACTGCTTAAATCCTGAACGATTACCTTTCCCTTTTCCACAGCATCAATTGCCTTTTCCGCAGAAGCTCCCATATCAGATGTCTTTTCTGTCACTGCATTGATATTATCAGAAAAATCCATCATTTTCTCATTACTGCTTTCCGTATCCTCAGCTTGATTCTGCACGCCCTTTGCCACTTCATCCATGGCAGCCGCAATGTCGCTCATGGAAGTGCTGACAGTTATTGTTTTTTCGGAAACATCCATGGAAAGATCGCTTACCTTGGCTCCAAACTGTTTCATATCCTGCATTAGGTTTCTCATGCTCTCTATCATGGCATTCAGACTGGAAGTCAGTATTTTAAACTCGTCCTCTCTTTTTGTCACAAAATCCCTGGACAAATCGCCTTCCGACACTGCTGCCAGTCCCATGGTCATGGACTTCACCGTTTTGCTGATGCCTATGGATATATATGCTCCGATAGCCAGAGCCGCGCCGGCTGCTAAAATCACCATGATAATCGTAATATATTTAATCGTTCCTACCTGTCCAAGCAGGTTACTCCTGGGAATCAGCGCACATATCATGGCTCCTGTTTTTCCCACCGGCGTATAAATATATACATATCTTTTACCGTTTACCTTTACATCCCTGCTGCCTGTTTCTTCCGCCGATTTTGATTCTTCAAAAAATTCATTTCCTAAAAAATAAGTTTCTTCCGCAGTTCCGTCTTTTCCCTGGACAGATGCCACCTCTCTGCCATCCTCCGATACCAGCGCCCTGATGCTTCCGTCGCCGAAATCCATCTGATTCAGCATCTCTACAGCCACTGTCATATCAACGTCCAGTACAAGAACCGTATTATTTTTCAGCATTCTCTGATAAAAAACAAGGGCGTATTTTTCCGGCGTACTATTCATATTGTCATCCAAATATGTATGATACCCCATCCATTTATTTCTGATGGATGCATTCTCAGCAAAAAAACTTCCTTCCGCTGTTTCGGTAAAATCGCCGTAAGGGTTGGATGTCATACCGCCCGTCAGGGTCGATAAATAGGAACCGCCGTCAGGTATTACCGAACAGCTGAATACATATTTATTGGTTGACTTCGTATTGCTGATAATGGATTTAGCACTGCGAAACGCTTCCATTGCATCGCTGTCCTGCTTTTTATAATATTTTTCGTAATAGTTGCCTACATCACTGTTTGTAACGAGCTCCAGCGCTTTACTGGATATGGAATCGCATACCAGATTACAGTAGTTACCTACTGCCGATACCGTAGACATGGCGGATTCCCTGTACTTGGAAAGAATACCTGATGATGCTGCATTGTAGGATACAATTCCAAGAGCAATCATTAAAATAACCGGAACCAGAAATCCTAAAAGAAGTGTCTGCATAATACTGCGCCGGCTGTTTCCCCGCACATCCTTTACAATCTGAACCGCAAACTGCGTATCCTGCTTTTTCTTCTTAATCTTTTTCTCAGCTTTGTCCTTAACGGCCTTTTTCACAGCCTGCTTTTCTTCCCTGATGCGCTTCTTTTCTTCTTTGATAAGCTTCTTTTCTTCCCCGGTTACTTCTGCCTTCTTACGTACTCTGTTCCCGCTTTTTTCCCTTGTCATACCTTACCCCTCTTCTCACAATTAATTGGAGCCAATTACCGAAACCAGATAAAACGGCACTGCATCATCCTCATGAGCTTCGATTACGGTTATTTCTACCGTATGCTTTCCCGGTTCCATGTGCCTTGTAATTGTATCAATATACAGACAATCTCCCCAATCTTCATCGAAATTACCGTCAAGTATCACTGCTTCATTTTCTCTGCCGTCTACTACTGCCTTTGCAATGCAGGTAGGCTTTTTCACGGATTTTCTGTACTGTACGGCAACGCCCGTACAGTCTATGGTAAAGGAAATGGTATCCCCTTTCTTCCAGGCTGTCCATCCTTTTCTGAAAACCTCACGAATATCATTCTGCGGCCCGTTATCCGCAGCAAATCCCCGCGAATCAGGTATTGAATTATCATTTTGATAACGCACCGATTTTTCATAAGCGTTGGCCGTAATGGCATCCGGCAGCGTCCTCCCTCCGAAATCCGAAGGCTTTTCTTCCGTTTCAATATCTTTATATACACTGTCAAGGAATGCAGTAATTACCTGCGCTACCAGCTGATGACCTGCATCATTGGGATGCAAATCATCCGGCGTAATTTCCCGGTTAGGAATTCTTCCGCTCTCCACTTCAGGCCAGATTGTGGATTTCATGCTTACCATGGGAAGCTCATAAGCTTCTGCAACCTTAAGATGCATTTCCTGCGCGTTCACTCCGTTGTCATACCGTACATTATTCATCAGCATAAGCGCAGGCGAACATTTATCGCCAAGAGTTCTGCGGATAAGTCCTTCATAGGTTTCCTCAAAAAACTCTGTATTGTCATCATTTACAGCAAATTCTATCAGTACAAAGTCAGGATTATATTTAAGCAGATGGTCTTCTACCCTTGAAACGCCAAATTGAGAAGTTGTTCCTCCGATTCCGGCATTAATAAATGTAATCTCAGATTTCGGAAATTTATTTTTCCACCATTCATATACCAAATAGGCATAACATGTTTCCGGGGCAGAGGAAAGACTTCCCTGCGTAATAGAACCACCCAGAAATCCTGTGGTTATCTTTTCTCCTCTTGCTGCCTTTTTCATACATTCCTTTATGCGATACCAGTTTCCCCTGTTAATCATTCCCTTTTCAGGATGTACATTGTATGCCATGTCACCAATCTCCTTTACTCTTTATTAAAAAGGGCCTGCCCTATGGCAAGCCCTTTCTTCTTGCACACGCAAGTGCAACTATTATCTTCTTCCGATTTCCGTATCAGATTCTGTTACTACACTGTTCTCTTTGATATAAGCCATAATATCTTCAAACTGTGTAAAAGCAAGTCCTACATAGCTGTCCGCACAGCCATAATAAATAGCAATTCTTCCGCTTTCCGGGTCATGAATGGTTGCGCAGGGGAAACATACGTTAGGAACAAAGCCTCTTTCTTCATACCATTCTTCAGGTGTCAAAAGGAAGTTTTCACATCTGTATTTCACAATAGAAGGATTCTCAAGGTCTAAAATAGCGCCGCCGATGGAATAAACAAAACCGTTGCAGGTTCCGCTTACGCCATGATAGAACAGAAGCCAGCCTTCGCTTGTTTCAATAGGAGCTGCGCCGCCGCCGATTTTAACCGACTCCCACCATTCATTGCCTTTTCCCATTACATGTCTGTGTTTGCCCCAATATACAAGGTCAGGACTTTCACTTACAAAGATATCGCCGAAGGGAGTATGACCGCTGTCAGAAGGCCTGCTCAGCAGCATATAATTTCCGTTAATCTTTCTGGGGAACAATACGGCATTTCTGTTATAGGGAATAAAGGGATTTTCGAGTCTTGTAAAGGTCTTGAAATCGGTAGTTTTTGCCATACCGATTGCAGCGCCGTAAAAATCCTGACACCAAATAATATAATAGGTATCCTCTACCTTAACCAGTCTGGGGTCATATGCATATCTGGGCATGAAAGGCTTGCCTTCTTCATCCACAAAGGGTATCTTATTTTCATCAAAATCCCAATGAATGGCATCCTTGCTTCTTCCCATATAAATATAAGGAATACCATTAGTCTGCTCGCCGCGGAACACGCCAATAAATTCATCTCCGTAAGGCATTACCGCACTGTTAAAGATTCTTGCAACATTCTTTACCGGATTTCTGCCGATAATGGGATTTTCTGTATATCTCCACACAGGTGCTCCCTTAAGGTTTGCAGGTCTTTCCTGCCAGGGTACATTTTTGACTGTGGGGGCAATCATCTTAATCTCGCTCATCTTTTCCTCATTTCTGCGCCATTGGCACGTTTATTTTCTTTTATTGGTTTATAAATTACTGCCGGGCTAAAAATTCCAGATTCTTTTTAATCAAATCACATCTTTGAGCTACACACTCCACACTTCTTAAAGGGTCTTCAGGTGTATTAAAGACA
The DNA here is from genome assembly GCA_964507235.1 of uncultured Lachnospiraceae bacterium. Classification (GTDB taxonomy): domain Bacteria; phylum Bacillota; class Clostridia; order Lachnospirales; family Lachnospiraceae; genus Suilimivivens. Next base: position 47,216 of record CAZDPE010000003.1, on the reverse strand, counting down.
TAATCAATCAATTTATCTATAGTAGTAACTGCCACATGCATTCTTGTATCGCTGGAAGCATAATAAATAAATACTTCACCCTTGTCATTTGCTATTGCTCCATTGGTAAATACCACATTGGATACATCTCCGACTCTTTCTCCGCCTCTTGGTCCAATCAGGAGTCCTGAAGGCTCTGCGATTACTCTGGAAGGATCCTTCAAATCCGTTGCAAAAGCATAAATTACATAACGAAGTCCGGCCGCTGTATTTCTTACCCCGTGGGCAATGTGAATCCAGCCCTTTTCCGTCTTAATAGGCACCGCTCCGGCTCCGTTCTTTGCTTCCGTTATAGTATGGTACTTACGCAGACTTGTCATCTTTTCTTCATCAATGACAGCATGAGTAATATCATCGCAAAGTCCAAAGCCGATTCCTCCGCCAGAACCCGTTTCAATAAAATCATCCATAGGCCTTGTATAAAAAGCATACTTACCATTCACAAATTCCGGATGAAGCACTACATTTCTCTGCTGGGGAGAATTCAGGGTTACCAGATTAGGAAGCCTCTCCCATGTTTTTAAATCCTTAGTTCTGACAATTCCCGCTGCTGCCACTGCTGCTGACAAGTCATTAACGGAAGTATCCTTGCTTTCAGAACAGAATACCCCGTAAATATACCCATCCTCATGCTTGGTCAGACGCATATCATAAACATTGGTTTCCTCAGGGCAGGTATCCGGAAGAAGAATCGGATAATCCCAAAAGCGAAAACCGTCCACTCCGTTATCGCTTTCTGCCACGCCAAAGAAAGACTTTCTGTCATCTCCTTCAATTCTTGCCACCAGATAATACTTTCCATTCAATTCAATGGCGCCTGAATTCAGGACTGCATTAATTCCAAGCCTTTTCATAAAGTAAGGATTGGTTTCAGGATTTAAATCATACTGCCATGTGAGCGGAATATGCTCTCTTGTCAGAACCGGATATTTATATTTATCATATACGCCATTATAAAAGTCCGTATCTACCTCATTTTTTCTGCTGATTAAAGCCTCATACTTTTTTAATTCTTCCGTATACTTCTTATGCAACATCATACACCTCTTTCCGAAATAAATTTAAGTCAGCATCTTTTTATCACTTCAAAACACATTCTGCCGTTGTGATAAGGGCATTTCCAGGGTTCTACAATAGGCCGCCCTTCAAAAGGCTTTCCTTCAGCATCCACCTCCCAGAACCACTCGGAACCGTTTCTTTTATCAATTACATGTTCTTTGATAAAAGCCCACTCGGCCCTGACCGCCTCCAGATACTCCGGTTTATCCGGATTTTTCTGCCAGCCGTTCAAAAATCCGACGACAGTTTCTGCCTGAACCCACCAGATACGATGTGTATTAACCACGCCCTTTTCACATTCATTAGCAAGAGAATGTCCGTCAAAAGCTGTTTTATAAATCTGAGCTGTTAAATCCTTCGTAATAGGTGACATTTTCTCTTCATATTTCTTTTCACCTAAAACCTCTACACCCCTGTCAATCAGCCATGCTGTTTCAATATCATGGCCGTAGGAATGCAAATCAAGAATGGAATTCATATTGGCGTCAAAAAATACTTCCTGCCTGTGCAGCTGCGGATTATATACTTTTTCTGCAAAAGTATCCATAATCCACTCAAGTCTTTCTTTTACTTCCGGCAGGCCTGCTACGCGGTAAAGCTCCGTATAAGCTTCAAACACATGCAGCAGGGTATTCATTGTTTTTTCCGCAATGACGCCGTTTTCAGAAAGCTTATCATTTTCAATTTCATGAAACTCTTTGTCAAAGGCTTCTTTGTAACCGATTTCATCAGTACACTTTGTTTCAATAATATGAAACAAATCCTTTGCCATATTTAATGCCTCTTCATCCTGCGATGCTTCATAATAGGAGGAAAGAGCATAGATGGAAAAAGCCTGGTTATAAGTGTGCTTGGTGGTATCTTCCGGCTCACCATTATATTGAATTGACCAGTAGATGCCTCCGTTTTCTTTATCCATGCAATGCTCTTTCATGAAGGCAAATCCATGTTTTGCTTCTTCTAAAAGACTTTCATCCTTTAAAAGCGTATAAGCGTTGGAGAAGAACCATGTTATGCGGCTGTTTAAAATGCATCCCTTCACTGCCTTTTTATCCAGCTTAAGGTCGTAATCCATCCATCCATAATAGCCGCCATATTCATCATCCCTTAAAGACTTCCAAAAGGGAATGATCTTTTCCGTCAAATGGGACCTTATTTCTTCTGCCATCATTTTAATACCTCCTTCTGACTAACCCTTAACAGCTCCTGCTGTAAGTCCGCTGTAAATCTGCTTCTGACAGGTAATAAACACAATCAGTGCCGGAAGCAGAGAAATAATAACGCCTGCGCATATCAGATTGTATTTACTTCCCAGAGGTCCTACGAAGGTATACAGGGAAGTGGCTACCGTGGGCAGATTCTTTTTATCCTGCAGATACAGGTTTGCAGAATAATATTCATTATAGGTACCTACTCCCTTTAAAATGCAGGAGGTGACAATTGCAGGCTTAAGGAGCGGCAGCAAAATCTTATAAAAAATTGTAAAATAAGAAGCGCCATCCATAATACCCGATTCATCCAGGGAATAATCAATATTCTCAAAGAACTGGATATAAATATATATGGAGATAATGTCAGTGCCGCACATCATTATGATATATCCGATCAGGGAATTAATAAAGCCCAATTTATACATAATTTCATAAACTGCAATCTGCATGGCAACACCGGGAAGCTGGGATGCAAATAAGAACAAATTACGGATAATTCCGTTCCCGGGAAATTTAAATCTGTTTAAAACATAAGCAAGCTGTGTTCCGATCAGCGTAGAGGCAATTAACACGCAGACCAGAATAATTGCGGAATTAATAAACGCCTTTCCCATATTGGCTTTTTGAAAAGCCTGGATGAAATTTTCAAAATTCAGCCAGCTTTCCGGAAGCGTCATAACGTTTGTCTGCTGATACTCCGTATCCGTCTTAAACGCAGTGATCACGCAGGAAACTACGGGCAGCACTGCCACAAAAGAGAAAAATACCAATGAAAAATATTTAAGGATAACCAGTAAATATTTGCCGATTTTCTGAAAGATTGTCATTTATCTGCCCTCCTTTCCAGCTGCCAGTTTCGCCAGCTTTTTCTCACGCTTTGCAGCTGCATTCTTATCCTCATCCTCAGCGCTCCTAAATACATATTTAAAGAACAGCTTCTGTAAGATAGTTACCGCAAAAATAATCATCAGAAGAACAATTGCCATCGCCGAAGCCAGGCCAACCTTCTGCTGGGTATGTGCAATTTCATGCATAACTACAAAATAAGTACCCGTGCCGTTTGCGCCGTCGGTAATAACATAAGGAGGTTCAAATGCGCTTAAGGAACCTGTAATTGACAGGATAACATTCAATGTAATAATAGTTTTGATACTTGGAAGAATAATATATTTAAACTGCTGGAACCTGTTGGCGCCGTCCAGCATAGCCGCTTCATATAATTCCGAATCCACAGACATGATGGCTCCGATAAAAAGTACCATATTCTGCCCGAAATAACGCCATACGGAGGTGCCTACCAGGGAAATATTATTAATCCTCTGATCCTTTAGCCAGTAGGGCAGATTGTCAAGCTGAAATCCGCACCACTGAAGCACTGTATCGAACACGAAGCCTCTGGTATAGAAGAATTTAAAGATAAAACCAATAGCAATGCCATTAATCAGATAAGGAAAAAACATAAATCCCTTAAATATACTTCCCCCTTTTACCTTAAAGCTTAAAATAGTTGCCAGATACAAGGCAAGCGCCAGCTGCACCACGGAACCAACCATATAATATATACTTAATTTCAATGCGCCAAAACAGTCATCTCTTTGAAATACCTTAAGATAATTCTTAAGTCCCACATACTTTCTTGCCCCGATATATTTCATATCATAAAAGCTGAAACCAAACATTTCTGCAAAAGGCAGATAAGTAAAGGTAAATAATAATACCAACGGGATAATCATAAAGGCAATCATAACAAACACTTTCTGTCCGTCCCTGCTTTTCGCCCATTCCCCAAAAGTTTTTTTCTTTTTCGGCCTAACAGCCTGAACCATTGCCATACTCTCTTTCCTCCTGATAACAGATACATCCTGGATATATCAGAGCCGGGGGGAGATACCTCCCCCCGGCTCCATATCAATCCTCAAATACTGCCGAATTCAAGGCTTCAAATTAGTATAATACTTCAATACCAAGTTCTTCCTGTGCCGCATTCCAAGCAGCTGTCCAGTCAGCCATAATATCATCAAAGCTTTCAGAACCCGTAGCTCCCGCTTCAACGATTCTCTGTACCTTAGCGTTTCCTCCTGCATTGAAGGAAAGTTCGGATTCAGAGTTCATCTGATTTAAGAAATCAGCTTCGCCGTCAAGGGCAGGCTGGTCGCTTAATACTGTAGCGCCGTCAAATGCAGCATACAAATCAGGATTTTCGCCATCCTTATCTACTGTGTAGCCGCCTTCGTTATAGCACCATCCGGATTCCTCTGTCATCCATTTAATGAATACCATAGCAGCTGTCTTGTTCTCATCAGAAGAGTTAACGTTGATGCCATAGCTGTAGTCACCGCCTGCCAATGCATACTGTGTTCCGCCAACTGTTATAGGGAACGGCATGTATCCAACATCTTCACCGTGGTCACCGGCTTCAACCATCTGGGCATATGCCCATGAACCAAGTACCATTGTACCGATTTCACCGTTGTTCAGCATACCCTTGCAGCCTTCCCAGTCGGTTGTTGTATAGTCTTCTTCAATTAAGCCGTCAGCTACTGCTTCATAAAGAATTCTGTACAGATTGTAAATACCTGTATCATCACCGGGATCTTCAAAAGGAGATGCGGTATGAACAAATTTCTGGTTCATATAAGTGTCATCACCATTTGATACACATCCGATGTAAGCATCCCATGCACCCATGGTCCATCCTGCTGCATAGTTGGTATACAGAGGAATTGCATCTGTGTTATCCTTGATTAACTGTAAATCTTCAAGGAACTCTGTAGGAGTTGTAGGAAGCTCTGTGATTCCTGCAGCTTCAAATACTGCCTTGTTATACAGAACGCCCTGTGCATTTGCCATGTAAGGAACACCATAGCTGATTCCGTCATATTCCCAGATATTTGCGAAATTGATTTCTGCATCAAGATTTGCAAGTGTATCAATAGGATAGAAATATGTGCTTAAGTCAGCCTTGTCTACTGCGGGAATGAACATAATGTCACCCCAGTCGCCTGTGGAAAGACGAAGCAGTGAGTCTTCTGCATAATCCGTTACGCCTTCTGTTTCAACTGTGATGTTAGGATATACCTTGTTGAATTCAGCTATCATAGCTGCAATAGTACCGTCTTCTTCACGGTCTGTCTTGTGGTGAATCCACTTAATGCTTGCTGTTAAATCTGTGTAATCTGTTCCTACTGTAATCTGTGAATAGGAAGGAACTCCCTCGGGAGTTTCAGCTTCAGCTGTATCAGTGGTTTCCTCCTGTGTTGCTGTGTCTGTGGTGTCTGTAGTTTCTGCAGTATCAGCAGTATCTGTAGTTGTGTCTGCAGAACCTGAATCGTCGCTGCTTCCGCCGCATGCAACTAATGATAATGTCATTGCTGCTGCAAGAGTAAGCGCTAAAACCTTTTTCAGTTTCATAATAACTTATCCTCCTTTTTAAATGTTGCTAAAACTGTTTTCTCTGCCGCCGCTGATTTAATTCTTTTTGGCGGCAAGTCACCTTCGTAACTTAATTTTAATTATATTTAATTAGATTTTTTAATCATCACTTATTGTTGTATATAATATACTATTCTTGCATATTTTAGTCATTTCTTCTTTTTCCACAAATTTAATCCTCATAATTTATGCATTTTGTATATCAAAATTTCCCAATTTTTGACCCAAAATTTACATTTTATTAATTATTAGCTTAAATTAACTAATTTTTTAGCTTTATTTTTTAATTAATTTAAAATAATAAATTGATAAAATATGCAAAATATAATATACTTGGTAAAAAGAAGATGAGGAGATGGGAATTTATGAATATAAAAACTTCCTTTTTGGAGTCACTGGTGTCTGCGCCTAAGCTTTCATCCGAACATAATCCCGAAGAATTTCTGGGACATATTTATAAAGAAGAACCCGATTCCGATTCTCCCTTTCTCCAAATCCTGTCAGGCGGCGTAATTCAGGCTTTTTCACCGTATTCCTTCGATATTCGTTCTCTTGACTGTTACATGCTGCTTTATACAAAAAAAGGCTGCGGCAAACTGCTGATTCAGAATCAGGTTTACACTCTCATGCAGTCCTCTCTTTTATTTTTAGACTGCCATGAACGCTTTCGTCTGGATATCGCCATTGCACCCTGGGAATACCAGATTTTATTTATATCGGGGAACCAGCTTTCAAGCTACTATGATTTATTGCCGGGAAACACCGCCATAATGCCCCTGCCTCCTTATTCGGAAACAGCATTATGCCTTGAAAAGCTGTCTGTTTTTGACATATCCGGGCAAATAACTTCTGTGCTGTCATCATCTGCGCTGCTGAATACCATTATTACAAGCTGTATCGTTTATCAGCTGGCGGACAGCTCTCCTTCCCAGCTTATTTCTTCTTATTTAAATGAAATGAAGGAATTGTTTGATACCAAATTTCAGGAAGATTATTCTCTTGACAGCCTTGAAGAATATTTTCATATCAGCAAATACAGACTCTGCAGGGAATTCGGAGCCGCCTTTCATATGTCGCCCCTGCAATATCTGAACAGAAAAAGAATAGAGGTAGCAAAGCACCTGCTTCTTACTACCTCTTTAAAAGTCCATGAAGTGGGAAGCCGGGTAGGCATTGACAATACCAATCATTTTATTTCCCTTTTTAAGAAATTTACCGGCCAGACTCCTCTGGAATATAAACAAAACAAAATATTATAATCTTCTTACGCTGTCCTTTATCACCATATGCCCTTCCACAATGGAAATTCCCTGCTTATAATGTTCGCCCGACATTTTTTTCAGCAGGTTATTGATTGTTTTTCCTGCCATTTCCTTAATATCCACTTCATAGGTAGTAATCCTCACATCACAGATTCCGGGATGTATATAATTATCGAAACCCACTACCGAAATATCCTCCGGCACCCTGTAGCCTCTTTTTTTCAGAACATTAATAAATTCTCCCGCTGTCAGATCGCAGTTACAGACAAACGCCGTAGGCATTTTTTCAGGAAATTTGAATTCAAAATCATCATCCCTCTGACCGTCCTCAATATTCCTGTCTTCTATAATCCACTCATTTCGGACCTGCTGTCCGTTTTCCATAAGCGCCTTTGCATATCCGAAATATCTGTCTGTAATACTGCCGGTATAAAGCAGCGTTCCCACATAGGCAATATCTTTATGTCCCATTTCAAACAGATAATTGGTCAGCTTATACATTCCATAAAAATTATCCGTCACTACAGCGTCGCATTCATGCTTTCTGTCATAGAAATCCAGGCAGATAAAGGGCACATCAATATTCTGTTCCAGTAAATTCAGATAGTCTTCCTTCAAAAGACCAAGGATTATCATTCCTTCCGTTTTATGCTCCTTCAGGAGCTTGGGAAGCTCCAGATTCTGCTCTGTTTCAAGACTGAGGACCTCCAACATGGTAAAGCATTCTTTGATAACGGCTTTTGTCGCCACCGCCTGATACATTTTCCAGTAAAAAGACTCATACTGGTCAAGATACCTCTCCGAAACAATAATACCGATGTTATAGCTTTTCTTCGCGCTCATCATTTTTGCTTCTGACGGCGAGCGGTATCCCATTTCCTTCGCCAGCTGCTTGATTTTCTCACGCATTTCCTCACTGACGCCCTTCTGATTTGACAATGCCTTAGAAACAGTCACCGTGCTGACATTCATTATCTTAGCAATATCAGCCAGTTTTACTGCCTTTGCCATGTTTTTCTCCTCCGTTTCCTCTTTTATCAACTAACGACTTTCAATCTCAAAGATTCTCGCCATTACAGGCCTGCTGTATTTTACCTGCAGGGCCTTCTCTTTATCCAAATAACCGTAACTGCAGTTTTCCTGTTCGTCCCCTGAAGGATAAGCGAGTTTTACCGAAAGCTCCCGTTCCCCTTCAAACAGATGACCAAGCGGAATTTTCCTGCTGTCTTCACTGCCGCCTCTTCTCCATATTGCAAGATATGCTTTTTTCTCCGTCTTAAGAACACTGCAAAGCCAGTTATCACGGCTGTCTGCAAGTCCCCACGGCCAATCCGGCAGCGCTTTTTTTATGTCCTCCCTGATAGTCTTGTAATAATCAATTCCTTCTTTTACAAGCGCCTTTCTTTCCTCAGAAAGCTCCTTCAAATGCCCACTTTGATGAATCCGGAGAAGCATGGCATTTACCATATTATAAATCGTTTCTTCCTCATCCCCGTCCCTTTGCGGATAAGACCAGACCGCCGCCTGTTCCGGCGTCAGCCCGGCGCAGGCGTTCGCTGAAATAGTTGCATAATTCCGGTAGTCTTCCTGATCACTGGTAGACTGAATGCTGTATCTGGAAAGCATGGCATAATCAATTCTAAGTCCTCCGCTTGAACAGTTTTCAATCACTAAATCGGGGTACCGCTCAAAAACGCCCTCCAGCCACCTTAAATATGCCCTTTCATGAGCCAGCATTCCGGCGCCCGGGCTGTCCGCATACAGCTCTGTCCCGATTCCCGGCTCAATGTTATAATCCATTTTGATATAACCGACTCCATACTCCCTTACTACCCTGTCAATTACCTCATCAACATGGGCAATTACCTCCGGATTTCTGAAATCCAGCTGATATCTGCTTCTGTCATAGACGCGCTTTCCATGACGGATAAAAAACCAGTCATCCGGCGCTTTTTTTGCCTTTTCACAGTTAATTCCCATCACTTCAAGCTCAAGCCACAGACCGGGAATCATTCCTTTCGCACGGATATAATCCGTAACCTCTTTTACGCCCTTCGGAAAACGTTCTCTGGACTCCTGCCACTCACCTACGCTGTCCCACCACTGCCCGGGGGCATACCAGCCGGCGTCAATCACATAATATTCACAGCCCATTTCCGCTGCTGCATCAATAAGAGGAAGCTCCTTTTCCGTAGTCGGATCGCCGAACAGGCAGTTCATATAATCATTAAAAATAACAGGAAGCTTCTCATTGTCCTGATTAGGCCGCCTGATTTTACGGCGGTAGGAAGTGAGCTGCCCCATAGCCTTTGCAAAGTCCCCGGTGCAGACGCCCACTGCTGCCGGTACAGTAGTAAAGCTTTCTCCAGGCTTTAAGTTCTGGAACCAGTGGGACTGAACCTCAGCAGGTCCGCTTAAGGCCAGATAAAAATGACCGTTTACATCACCGATTTCCGCATGCCACGAGCCATTATGCTCAATCTGCCAGTAAAGAGCGGTATTTCCATCGGTGTTCTCCAGATAACCCATAGGGAGATACTTCTTCGTTGACCAGTTTCCCGTATTCGTAAGTTCAATCGTGTTAGAGGTTCTTTGATAAACGGTAGGCTGCGTCTGTGCAAGTCCCAGCTCGGGAAAACTGTAAGAATGAAAATTAAACTCCTTCTGCCAGCCATTATAGGCATATGTCAGTTTCATCTTTTCATCAGAGCTTGTCTTTCCCTCTTTTTCTATTCCCAGATAATAAAAAGAAGAAATATACTCCAGCGTCTGCGTCTGCTCCCCTTCATTTATCACCGTATGCTGCATTCTGACAGTAGATGTACCTGCATAAAACTGCCAGACAGAAATCACTTTCGCCCCTGTCATTTCATCCTTCTGTGTGATAGTCAGCTTCCGTCCTTCTTCCCCCTGCTCATCTTTCATATCCACAAAAGTAAGCAGATATCCCGGTGCCGTTACAATATGTTTATTTCCATGTTTTTCATAAGGTCTGTTATAACCGGAAAAATTAACCTGTACTATCTGAAAACCTTCTTTAATAAACAGTTCGCTTTCTTCCAATTCCCCCATAGGTACGGATGAAAAATGAAAAAGCTTTAACTGGTCATCAGCCGTAATTCCAAAAACAAGGTAAATGCCGTCTTCCTCAATCCGAATCCATTTCTTTACATATTCTGCCGTTCCTGCTGTCATTTTTTTGTCCCTTCCATGCTGTTTTATAATGATTTTTCCGCAATTTATGCTTCTACAAGATGAATCAGCTGCCCCTGAAAATCTCCCCAGAGATTTTGAATATTAATTCCCGCCTTCATCAGAAGTTCGCCTGTATAGGTATTCTCTTCTCCTTCTATCCGGTATGTTTTTTCAGGCTCCAGCCCCTTCAGCTTTATTCTTCTGCTGTGATAGTTAGGACGATTCAGTACCTGAACAAAGGTATAAAGAGCTTCTTTCTTATCCTTGCTTACCACACCGTAACAGTCAAAATAATGATTCTCCGCATAAGAAGCAATCCTGTAATAATCACCTTCCCTTACAAGGTCATTATATTTATGATACATGGCCACCTGTTCGGGTATCATATTTCTGTCCTCTTCCGGTATCCTTGTAACATCCAGTTCATAACCGAAGGTGCCCGCAAGGGCTACATAGCCTCTTGTTTCAAAAGGAGTTACTCTTCCAACCGTATGGTTAGGACAATCGGATACATGAGCACCCATGGAGGAGAGCGGATAAATAAGCGCTGTTCCCTCCTGAATTTTTAATCTTTCAATTGCATCCGTATCATCAGAGCACCATATCTGTGGGCTGTAGTACAGCATGCCCGGATCAAATCTTGCTCCGCCGCCGGAACAGTTCTCAAGCAGAAGATGGGGAAATTCCTGCATCAGTCTTTCCTGCATTTCATAAACAGCAAGCACATATCTGTGATACAGCTCTCCCATTCTGTCCGCAGGAAGCTCAAGCGAACCTATATCGGAAAGCTGTCTGTTCATATCCCACTTCACATATTCAATATTGGCGCTGCGCAGAATTTTGGCCACACATTCATAGGCATAATCCCGCACTTCTTTTCTGGTTAAATCAAGCACATACTGGTTTCTGCAAAGGCTTGCTTCCCTTCCCGGAATAGCAATTGCCCAATCAGGATGGGCTCTGTACAAATCAGAATCAGGTGAAATCATTTCCGGTTCAAACCAGATGCCGAATTTCATACCAAGCTTATTTACTTCATCAACCAGGTATTTTAAACCGCCCTTTAATTTATCCTCATTAACAAACCAATCTCCAAGGGCTCTGTTATCATCACATCGGCCGCCAAACCAGCCGTCATCCATAACCAGCATTTCAATACCCAGTCCGGACGCTTCCTTTGCAATGGCAATCAGTTTTTCCGTATCAAATTCAAAATAAGTCGCTTCCCAGTTATTGATTAAAACGGGACGCTTTTTATCCTTATACTCACTGCGGATTAAATGCTTCCTGTAAAAATCATGGAAGGTTCTGCTCATCTTTCCAAGGCCTTCTTTGGAATACACCATTACCACCTCAGGCGCCTGAAATGCCTCTCCCCTGTTAAGCTTCCAGGTAAAGCCTTCAGGATGGATTCCCATCACCATGCGCACCTGGTCAAACTGGTCTGACTGCACCTGCACTTTAAAATTACCGGAGTAAACAAAATGCATGGCATAAACCTCTCCTGTTTCCTGCGTTGTATTCTTTGTCTTAAGGGCCATAAAAGGATGATCCTGATGGCTGGATTCTCCCCGAATGGATTCCACACTGTATTTGCCATGGCTTACCGGCACAGTTTGAATCTGACGTTCTCTTGCCCACGAGCCATGAAGGGAAACAGCCTCAAAATCCTGATTATCCATATCCAGACAAGCTGAATATACCTTGGTAAGATAAACCGCTTCCTGTCCGTTATTGATTACTTTTACGCTTCGTGTAATTACATCTGCATCGCTGAATACGCCATATTGCAAAACCGCCTGAAGTCCTGTTATTTTGTCCTCACACAGGATTTCCAGCACGCTGCATTCTTTTTCCTTTCCAAAAGAAGAGGGAAGTCCTTCAAAAGGCGTTTTTCCCTCTGTAATTTTATGAGATACATAAGAAAGCGACAAACCCATATTCCCACTTAAGGTTCTGATGCTGATGCAGCTTTCGCGGTAATCTCCAAGACCATTTGCAGGATATTCCATAGCAAAGCTGTCCAGAAAAGAAACTCTGTCACGATTATTTTCTGAAGGTACAAAAGGATTTTCTGAAATACGCATAAGACAGCCCAGATGATAATCGTTCAGCTTTGCTCCGTAATAAATATGTCCGAGAAACTTATCTTCATCTACAATGCCGATTGCATAAGTAGTATTTTTCGTATCCAATTTAAAAATCTGTTCTTTTTCATAAAAAGTAATTGACATAATAAAAGCCTCCGAATCTGTTTTTTTAGCTAAAAAATTACCTTTTTACTTAAATTATAAAGTAATTTTTTGCAATGTCAACAAATTCGGAGGAATCCATGACACAAATTGTTCACAAAAATTCAGCTGCAAATTCGGCATTTTTAATGAATCAAATTATTATTTTAAAAACGCAAAAGGCTCTTTCTCATCCCCATGAATAAATGAAATCAGCAGCAAGGCTGCCCGGAGAGAAACTCTTTCCTCCCGGAGAATCCTCTTTGCTTCCTGTCTGTCCACCAGAAGGACCTCTATAGATTCGGTGCTTTCTGCAAATTCCCCACTGATTTTCCCGTCCGCATATCCAAAAACAGAAGTGCTTGTTTCATCTGTCAGCCCCGCGCCCAGAAAATACGGCTTCTCATAAGCCGGGTCGCCATCTGCATAAGGTTCAAAGCCAAGTCCCGTTTCTTCCTTCATTTCCCTTACGGCAGCCTCTTTTGCAGTTTCCCCCTCATCAATCAGCCCGGCAGGCAGCTCATAAAGATAAGCATCCAGAGGATAACGATATTGCCTTATCATGACAATTTTAGAAGGGTCATCCTTTAAGACAGCGTAAATCACAATTCCATTCTGCGCCACTTCGCCCGTTTTAAGGGGAAGCTTTTCTTCCTGATTCCTGGAAGCAAAATAGTAGTGAAAGGGGGCTCCCCTGCTGTCCAATGCATCCATTTCATATAAATTAAGAAATTTATTATCCGTAAGCTTCCTTAATTCCGTATATCTTCTTTCTTTTCCCGATTCTTTCATTCCGGCATTTCCTTTCAGGCAGTTTTTCTAAGCTTCCATATATCGCTTGTATTCGGCAATTTCTTCCGGCACGCCCCCAGGTGAATTCTCAAGCTTCCTGTACAGAAGCGTGATCCTGTGCAGCTTACGTGAATTAATTACATTATATTTGTCGATTGCCTGCCTGTAGAGAGGATTGGCGCCTATTTTGTTCCTGATTTCTTTTGGGAAAGGGCAATAGGTAAATAAAATATTTCTGGCAACCTTATTCAGCCTTGGCAGACCGGCGCTTTCAAACCTAAGCCACATAATATAATCCGATGCAAACATTGCTTTGTTATTATTACGCACTCTTGCAAGCTGAGTTTTAATTTTTTCTTTTGCATCCGCCGACAAATCCTTGTTCTTCCGGTAAAACTGCACATAATCACAGTATTCGCTGGTAAGGGACGGGTCGGAAACATCATTCCATCTGGCTCCCTGCGCACGCTTGCACATTTCCCATCTGAATTCTCCTGCCAGACGCATCATGCTCAGGGCAAATTCCTCTGTATGGAATATGGAGCACATCATACGCGCAGGCGTGGTGCGCTTTTTCCCCTCGATTTCCTGCCACATAATACTTCTTCCGCCAATATTGGGCATCAATATCACATCGGGAAGCACTTCAACCTCTATCATTTCATTAATGTCTTTTTCCCGTACGCTAAACATGGTTTCCCTGTAAAACGCCCTGAAATCCTTATGCCTGATTTCATCTATTTCCGCAGTCACCTTTTCCGCTGTTACCAAATCGGCATCCAGCGGACGGAAAACATTATGTCCGGAAAATACGGGGCAGAAAATGCTGAGCTGGCCAAAGGTGAGCCTGTTGATAACCGGAAACATATTTGTCATTTCAAAAATCACCTTTGAAATATTACTTTGCAGAAGTGCAGCTTCCTGCTTCTGGTCAATCCTTTTCATTCTTTTCTGCTCATGCAGGTAATCCCTGTAATCCATATCCATTTCATTCTGGCTGGGTTCCTTTTTCCCGGTATAAACAGCCATCAGCCACTGGTAAAAGGAATATACATTCCTGTCCGGATCTGTAGGCATTTCCTGTATAAGACCATATAAATATACTGCATTTTCCATTCCTGCCAGTTCTTCATCCACATAACCGAAATTAAAAAACATACTGACAACCGGCGGAATGCTTTCTGCTTTTACTCCGGCTTTAAAAGCTGCTTCATATACTTTATAAAACAATTCTGCAATTTTACGCCGAAGACTTACGGCATGCGCATCACTGCCGTTTTTATCTGACAGCTTTTTGTAGGCCGCAATATTGCTTCTAAAGTCCTTTTCCAGCTTTTCATCACATCCTGCAAATAATAAAATTTTATTAAGCGAGCCTGCCAGCTCCTCCATTATCTTCTGTGTTTCCACAAATCTATACCTCCCCATCGGAAGCCCACAGCAAAGCGCATTTCACTGCTCTCTTCCATCCCTTCAAAAGCTTTTCCCTGTAATTTTCTCCCATTTCATGAACAAATTCCCGTTCAAGCTGCCAATTCTCGCAGATTTCTTCTTTATTCTTAAAATATCCCGTAGCAAGCCCTGCAAGGTACGCCGCACCAAGAGCCGTTGTTTCAATACATTCCGGTCTGTATACCCTTGCCCCCAGAATGTCCGCCTGAAACTGCATCAGAAAATCATTGGCACTGGCGCCTCCGTCTACCTTCAATCCCGCAATGGAAACCTGTGCGTCCTCTTCCATAGCTTTCAAAACATCAGCAGTCTGATAAGCAATGGATTCCAGCGTAGCCCTGATAAAATGTTCTTTTTTACATCCTCTTGTAATTCCCACTATGGTTCCCCTCGCATAAGGGTTCCAATACGGCGCTCCCATTCCTGCAAAAGCCGGCACTACATAAACCCCCGTAGTATCATCCGCTTTATCAGTGTATTCTTCTGTCTGAGCCGCGGTTTTAATCATCCTCATGCCATCGCGCAGCCACTGAATCGCCGCTCCGGCTACAAAGACACTTCCCTCTAAGGCATATTCCACTTCATCTCCCGTGCTTGCGGCAATAGTGGTAAGCAGCCCATGTCCCGAAGCAATCGCTTCTTTGCCCGTATTCATCAGCAAAAAGCAGCCTGTGCCATATGTATTTTTAACCTGCCCTCTTTTAAAACAGCACTGACCAAACAAAGCAGCCTGCTGGTCCCCCGCTATGCCTGCAATGGGAATCTCCCCTCCCAGCACAGAAGTGTCAGTATAACCATAAATATGGCTGGAAGGCTTTACTTCCGGCAGCATGCTTTCCGGAATTTTAAGAAGGGAAAGAAGCTCCTTATCCCAACACAGCTTATGAATATCAAAAATCATAGTTCTGGAAGCATTCGTATAATCTGTCACATGGACAGCTCCCTTAGTCAGATTATAAATCAACCAGGTATCCACCGTTCCAAACAGCAATTCTCCTCTTTCGGCCCTTTTTCTTGCTTCCGGCACGTTATCTAAAATCCATGCAATTTTTGTACCGCTGAAATAGGCGTCCGCAATCAGTCCCGTTCTTTCCTTAATCAAATCCCCATAACCATTTGCCGTCAGTTCATCTATTTTTTCGGCAGTACGCCTGCACTGCCAGACAATGGCATTATAGACGGGCTCTCCCGTTTTTTTATCCCATACAATGGTCGTTTCTCTCTGATTTGTAATTCCTATTCCGCTGATATCGGAAGGCGCCGCTCCCACCATAGCCATCGCCTCCGTCAGCACCGCCAGCTGGGATGACCAGATTTCCATGGGATTATGCTCCACCCACCCCGGTTTGGGATAAATCTGGGTAAACTCTTTTTGTGCCATGCTGCAAATAGTCCCCTTCTTATCAAACAAAATGCACCGGGAACTGGTAGTTCCCTGGTCAAGTGCCATGATATATCTGCTCATATTTATACCTTCCCCTTTCTCCTGTTTCTTCAGCCTATTTCCATATTTATTGTGGCAACCACATCCACTCCTGTGCCCGCCACATTTTTTATCAGGATATCCCCCACTTTAACAGGTGCTTTCACAATACCTTTATTAATTTCCTCCATACATTCCCAAATGCTGCCTTTGGGAATTTCCTCTTTCGTTTTCACAGAAACCACTTTTCCTGTCCCACCTTCCACTTTCATAATGGAAGTAACGGTACGTTTAGGCGCTGTCATTTCATTCCTTGCATACTGCTCGCCTTTTTTACAGGTATTGCCTGTAATATTCAGACTTCCATCTGAATTTTTATCCACCGTTATCAGACAGCCCACCGGGCATCCAATACAGATTAAGGTTTTTCCCGCATCTCTTCCTTCCGGAATGATGCTCTTTGTTTTTTGCGGAATCTTCGGTCTTACTGCCTCGCCCCAGTCCGCTGTTTTTTCCTTCACACAGGCTGCCGCAAATATGCCTGCACTTACCGCTTCCTTAGATACATTATCCACTAAATCGTGCACATGCAGCACATTGCCGCAGGCAAAAATGCCTTCCGCCGTAGTTTCCAGCCTGGCATTTACCACAGGCCCCTGAGTTACGGAATCCATCCGGGCTCCCGCCCCTTCAGACAATTCATTTTCCGGAATCAATCCGCAGGACAAAAGCAGAGTATCACAGGAAACATATTCTTCCGTACCCCTTATGGGTTTTAAGTTTTCATCTACTTTTACGACAGTAACGCCCTCCACTCTGTCTTTTCCGTGAATTTCCGTCACAGTATGGCTAAGAAGCAATGGGATTCCGAAATCATCCAGACATTGCACAATATTTCTTTTAAGCCCGCCGGAATAGGGCATGATTTCCGCCACCAGCTTTACCCTGGCCCCCTGCAGGCTCATTCTTCTTGCCATAATCAGTCCGATATCGCCCGAACCAAGCACTACAACTTCCTCTCCCGGCATTCGCCCTTCTCTATTGACAAACCTCTGCGCTGTTCCCGCAGAATAAACACCGGCCGGCCGAAAGCCGGGTATATTCATGGCTCCCCTGGGACGCTCCCTGCAGCCCATGGCAAGGATAACTGCTTTTGCCTCTATCTTAAAAAGTCCTTTTTCCCTGTTCATGGCCGTTATAATGCAGGGCGATCCTCCCTTAACATCCACCGCCATAGTATTTAAAAGATAAGGAATCTTCTTTTCCTGTACCTTTTCTATGTAACGGACGGCATATTCCGGTCCGGTCAGCTCCTCCTTAAAGGTATGAAGACCAAAACCATTGTGAATACATTGGTTTAAAATGCCTCCCAGTTCTTTATCTCTTTCCAGAATCAGAATATCCGCAACGCCGTTTTCGTATGCGGACAGCGCCGCTGCCATGCCCGCAGGGCCGCCGCCGATAATCACTAAATCTGTTTTCAATCTTCCTTCCTCCTTTTCCTTAAATGCCTTCGGGTAAAGCTTCTTCCCCGGAAGGATTTTCAGGAAGAAGGTAGTAAGAGCCTTCCTCCGCCTTTATTATCTGACTTTCATCAATTCCAAGCTCTCTCGCAAGAATCTCCACAACCTTAGGGGAACAAAAACCTGCCTGACACCGCCCCATACCGGCTCTCACTCTCCGCTTCACGCCATCCGTGGTGGCAGCTCCCAGAGGTCTTCGTATGGCATCCAGAATTTCTCCCTCCGTTACCATTTCACAGCGGCAGATAACATTGGCATAGGCAGGATTTTCCTGAATCAGACGATGACGTTCCTCATCTCCGGCAAGGGCCATACTGGGAATCCCTTTTCTTACTGCAATGAAATTCTTATTTTCTTCCGGCTGCAGATAATCGCTTATCATCTGCGCCACGTATTCTCCCACTGCCGGTGCACAGGACAATCCCGGTGATTCCATTCCCGCCACGTCAAAAAATCCCGGAGCGCCCTTTACCTCTCCTATTATAAAATCACCTTCAGGACCATGTGCCCTGAGTCCCGCAAAGGAAGTAATCACCTGCCGGGAGGGCACCTGTAAAACGCTGAGTGCCGCCTTTTCAAGCACTGTATCAAGACCTTCTGCTGTAGTATTTGTGCCTTCTTTATCCGGAATATCCTCTGCCGTAGGACCTGTAAGCAGGTTGCCGTGAACCGTGGGCGTCACCAAAATCCCCTTACCCAGCGCCGTAGGCAGCTGAAATAAAGTATGACTCACCAGATTACCCACTTTTTTATCATAAAGAAGATATTCACCTCTTCTCGGTGTTATTTGAAACTTATCCCCGTCATCACAGACCATATTGTGAATTTCGTCTGCATAAACTCCTGCCGCATTGATGACACACCTTGTCTGAAAGCTTCCCTTGTTTGTCAGAATTTCATATCCGTCTTCCTTTTTATGTATTCCGGATACCCTGGTTTTAAAATGAAAATCAACGCCATTTGCCGCCGCATTTTCCGCAAGAGCTATGGTAAGGCCAAAGGGGCAGACAATTGCGCCCGTAGGTGCATAAAGGGCTGCCACAACTTTTTCCCCTGCCTCCGGCTCCATGGCAAGAACTTTTTCTCTGTCCAGTATCTCCAATTCTCCGACTCCGTTTTCGATGCCTCTTTCTTTAAGCTCTTCCAGCTTATCCTTATCCTTTTCATCAAAACAAAGTACCAGGGAGCCATTCTGCTTATAAGGGAAATCCAATTCT
The DNA here is from genome assembly GCA_964507235.1 of uncultured Lachnospiraceae bacterium. Taxonomy (GTDB): domain Bacteria; phylum Bacillota; class Clostridia; order Lachnospirales; family Lachnospiraceae; genus Suilimivivens. Next base: position 28,380 of record CAZDPE010000003.1, on the reverse strand, counting down.
TTCGACAGCTGCTTCATCATAAGGCTTCCCTTTACATTCAATTCTGCCTTCAGGGTACCAGGCTTTGCATCAAAGCCTGCATGAACAATTCCGCTGTTTGCCTTAGAAGTTCCTTCACAAACATCGGCATTTTTCTCAAGCACCGCTATATTCAGTTTCTTTCTTGATAATTCTCTTGCGACAGCACATCCGCTTACGCCTGCGCCGATAATCACTGCGTCCATCATAATTATTTTTCCTTCCCGGCCGTTTTCATGCATTTAGCAAAATGACCATACAAAAAATTACCCCAATCATTTTTTGTATGGTCTGATTTACTATAAGTATAACAGAATATTCAGTTTTTCTCAATCATTTCAAATTACTTTACCGAAATTTTCAGAATTTTTAAAGCATTCCGGCATAAACGCAAGCAGGAAAATCACATACTTAATGATGAAAAAGTCTGATTCCGGTAAACGCCATTGCCATATCATACTTATCGCAGCATTCAATAACCAGGTCATCCCTTACGGAGCCGCCGGGCTGAGCAATATATTTTACGCCGCTCTTATGCGCGCGCTCCACATTATCCGAGAAGGGGAAGAAAGCATCTGAGCCAAGGGTTACATCCTGCATTTTATCAAGCCATGCTCTCTTTTCCTCTCTTGTGAACACAGGGGGTTTTTCTTTAAATACTCTCTGCCATGCTCCTTCGGCAAGCACATCCATATATTCTTCGCCGATATAATTATCAATGGCATTATCCCTGTCTGCCCTTCCAAGACTATCCACGAACTGAAGGCCCAGCACCTGAGGCGACTGGCGAAGGAACCAGTTATCCGCTTTCTGCCCTGCCAGCCTCGTGCAGTGTACTCTTGACTGCTGTCCTGCTCCGATTCCGATCGCCTGTCCGTCCTTTACATAGCACACAGAGTTAGACTGGGTGTACTTCAAGGTAATCAGTGCAATCTTCATGTCGATTAACGCACTTTCGGGAATTTCCTTATTTTTCGTTACAACATTTGACAATAAATCCCCGTCAATATCCAATTCGTTTCTGCCCTGTTCAAAGGTAATTCCATATACCTGTTTCTTTTCAACAGGTGCAGGTACATAGGCTTCATCAATTTGAATAATATTATAAGCGCCCTTTTTCTTTGCTTTTAAAAGCTCCAGAGCTTCCTGCGTATACCCTGGCGCAATCACGCCGTCTGAAACCTCTCTTTTAATCAGACGGGCAGTATCCACATCACATACATCGGATAATGCAATAAAATCACCAAAGGAACTCATTCTGTCCGCACCTCTTGCCCTTGCATAAGCGCAGGCAAGGGGTGATAATTCGCCAAGGTCATCCACCCAGTAAATCTTAGCCAGCGTTTCCGACAGCGGAAGTCCTACTGCGGCGCCTGCAGGGGATACATGCTTAAAGGAAGCGGCTGCCGGAAGACCTGTTGCTTTCTTCAACTCCTTCACAAGCTGCCATCCGTTAAAGGCATCCAGAAAATTAATATATCCCGGCTTACCGTTCAGCACAGCAACGGGGAGGTCGCTTCCATCCTCCATAAAGATTCTGGAAGGCTTCTGATTCGGGTTACATCCATATTTCAATTCTATTTCATTCATACTTAAGACTCCTTCTAATTATTTTTATTAACTATCCTGCTGCGGTATTCACCCGTTGCAATATCAATATACCTTACAAACAGTGAAACCTTATTTTCTTCATTAAGGCTCTCCCAAAGCATATCTGTAAAAGCATCCATTTCATTCGGGATTGCTGCCAGCTTAGGTTCCCCTTCAAAGCTGGGAAGCGGATTTCCGTCATGCATATAAGTATGGATAAAATGTCCTTCTCCTGCTGTGGGATTTTCATAGGCAAAAGTATATCTGTGGCAGCTGTCAGGACTGCCGTTATTACTCTTTAAGATGGACATAGCATAATTATAGCTTCCGTTTTCCAAATGCATAATGCCGGAAATACGGGGCGTATAATTAGGGGCATCCGGCTCAAACTCCCTGCTTCTTAAGGATTGTTCAAAGGTCAGCTGCTTATCCATTCCTTCATAAATAGTATCCGTCTGGTCACCATTCGTTACAATAGTTTTATTGCCCAGAACCCTCACCGGAGCATAAATAATAAGGCTGGGGTCTTCTAACCTGGATGGGTCAAAGGCCTGGGTTCTGATGCCTTGTCCTTCTTCCACAAAAACACGGTTTCTGCTGTTGGAGCTTCTTCCCATAATAAAATACGCTGTAACTGCATGCTTTCCGTCAGCGGATTTTCCGATTATAATCCCTCTTCCGGGATAAGCATTGCTTTTCAATTCTTCTTCCAGTGACAACATCTTCATTTTCTTTTCTCCTTTTGATTAATTTTGTACCAGACTGACATCAAAAACCGCCTGAGCGGCACTTGAAAAAGTGGTCGCCCAGGCGGTCGGCATTCTTATCAAAACCGCGCTCCCTGTGAGTACTCTCACAACAGTCTTCCCGTCTTCCGCCAGTTGCGCAGCCTTTTCTTCAATCATAGTAACATGAGAAGTTCTTTATTGGCAAGTAGGTTTTTGACAGAAATCCTGTTATCATGAAAGCTTCCCTTTCCTCACCTTCACAAACACCCAAACAGAGCTGATAACATCTGCCACAAAAAAGAAATGCAGAATCCCATGCACCAGCGCAGATTTTTTCGACATTATGCCCTGCTTCCCCGCGCGGACCAAAGCGTTTACTCCATACATAGATGTTGTTATCAATAGCAGCAAATCAATTACAAATAATATAAATATAATAACCGGGCTTATGAATATCAGCGCAGGAACGACCATCGCCAAAAACATTGCCGCTCCTGACAAAAATACAACCAGATAAAACGGAATCTGCAAAAGCTTGATTATCATATTAAAGAAAGCAAGCTCATAACAGGCATTATTTCCTTTATACAAACAGGCATTCACAATATTCATGACATAAACAACAACTGTCATGGCAATATATCCCCAGATTAATTTTGAATATAAAGCTTCATTCGCACTTCCTGCCATGAGAACAGCTATAAACAAATAAGGCCATATCAGCAAAACAACAGGTAAAACCTTCATACCAATCCGATTCATCTTTCTCTCAATCCGTATCCTTCCTCTTAATAGGTCAAAACCTCATATCCGTCTTCCGTAACGGCAACCGTTATTTCCCATTGCGCCGAAGGTTTTCCGTCTGCGGTATAAACTGTCCATCCATCCTCATCATCAATATAAATTTCCGAAGTTCCCATATTAACCATAGGTTCTATTGTAAACACCATACCCGGTACCATCAGCATCTCCGTCCCGGCCTTCGTTACATAACTGACAAAAGGCTCTTCATGGAACTCAAGCCCCACACCGTGACCTCCGATATCCACCACGACACTGTATCCGTTTGCTTTCGCATGGTCATTGATGACCTGGGCCATATCTCCGAGAAAATTCCAGGGCTTTACCTGTTCGAGTCCTAATTCGACACATTCCTTTGTCACCTGGACCAGCTTCTTTTTTTCCTCACTCACTTCACCGATGCAGAACATTCGGGAGGAATCAGAAAAATATCCTTTATATATAGTGGAAACATCTACGTTTACAATATCCCCCTCCTGCAGTATCCTGTCAGGCGAAGGAATACCATGACATACTACCTCATTGATGGAGGTACATACGCTCTTCGGAAATCCTTCATAATTTAAGGGAGCCGGAATCCCTCCCATTCTTGTAGTCACATCATAAACCAGCTTATCAATTTCTTCCGTAGTCACTCCGGGACCAATCATTTTAGCCACTTCATCAAGCACAGCTATATTAATTACACTGCTTTCTTTAATTCCTTCTATCTGTTCCCGGTCTTTTAACATATCATGTCTGGGAACAATGTGTCCTTCCAGTTCATAATGATGAATCTTTTCATCCATTGCCATATGACAGTTTTTATATTTTTTCCCGCTGCCGCACCAGCAATGATCATTTCTTCCTAACTTTTCCATTCTGTTCTCCCATAATTTTGAATTGTAATATTTTCTTTTTCACAAAGAAAAAATCCCAGACACACAATGTGCCTTAGAATTTTCTTCATCTCCCTTTATTATATTCCTGAAACGCTTCCATAAAGTAAGAAATATTCTCACTGATACTGCGTTTCTTAAATACAGCAGATCCTGCAACACAAATATCGGTTCCCGCTGCAATAACTTCCCTTACATTTTTCTTTCCGACGCCGCCGTCTACTTCTATTTTAACCGGCAGCCTGTTTTCATCAATATGCTTTCTGAGCTGCCTGATTCTTTCATAAGCCTCCGGCATAAAGGTTTGCCCGCCAAAGCCGGGCTCCACGCTCATGATTAAAACCATTTCAACCTTTGTAAGGTAGGGATAAACTGCTTCCACAGATGTGCCGGGCTTAATGGAAATTCCCGCTTGCAGACCGGATTCATGAATCTTATCAATAACAGCATCTGCATTTTCAGCCGCTTCCAAATGGAATGTGATGCCATCGGCACCACATTCCGCAAAATCTTTAATATAACGTATGGGGTCTACGATCATCAAATGTACATCAAAAAACTGACTGCTTACCTCTTTGATTGATTTGATTAAGGGCATTCCGAATGAAATGCTTGGAACAAATACCCCATCCATAACATCGATATGAAGATACTCTGCGCCCTGCTTTTCTGTTTCTTTTATTTGTTGTCCTAATATACTGAAATCCGCTGCAAGAAGGGATGGCGCTAAAATGTACATATCTATCTCCATATCTAAAACTATTTTTTATTTATTGTTTATTTCAAAAAATCCTTAATCTGTTCGTAAATTCCTTTGCCGTCCAGTTTATATTTCTCAACTAAAGCCGCTGCCGAACCTGATTCTCCAAATACATCCTGCATTCCTATTTTTTTAACGGGAACGGGGCATGACTTGCAGAGCGCATCACAAACAGCACTTCCAAGACCGCCGATAACCGAATGCTCTTCAGCAGTTACCACTTTACCTGTTTTCTTTGCTGAATTAATGATAATTTCTTCATCCAAAGGCTTAATGGTACAAATATTAATAACTTCTGCACTGATACCCTCTGCCGCAAGCAGGTCAGCTGCTTCAAGCGCACTGCCGACACAGATACCGGTAGCTGCAATTGTAACATCAGTTCCTTCTCTTACTACAGTGCCCTTACCGATTTCAAATTTATAGTCGGGTTTATCATTGATAACAGGACATGCTGCACGGCCGAATCTGATATACACAGGTCCTTCATGCTCTACTGCCGCCCTGACTGCTGCCTTTGCTTCCACATCATCGGCAGGACACATAACTACCATTCCGGGAATAGTTCTCATCAATGCAATATCTTCATTGCACTGATGGGAAGCGCCGTCTTCACCTACGGTAATTCCTGCATGGGTAGCCCCGATTTTTACATTCAGGTGAGGATATCCTACGGAATTTCTGACCTGTTCAAAAGCTCTTCCTGCTGCAAACATGGCAAAACTGCTGACAAAAGGAATTTTCCCCATGGTGGATAAGCCTGCTGCAATACCTACCATATTGCACTCTGCAATACCGCAGTCAATATGCCTGTCGGGATATGCCTTCTTAAATACGCCTGTTTTGGTTGCTGCTGCAAGGTCAGCATCTAATACTACAAGATTCGGATATTCTGCCCCCAGCTCTACAAGCGCATTACCATAGCTTTCTCTGGTTGCAATTTTCTTTACATCTGCCATTATGCTTCCTCCTTGCTTAATTCTTCACTGATTTTTTCAAGATCCGCCATCGCTACTGCATATTGTTCATCATTAGGCGCCTTTCCGTGCCAGTCAACGCTTCCTTCCATAAAGGACACACCCTTACCCTTTAAGCTGTGGGCAATAATGGCTGTAGGCATTCCCTTCGTTTCACGTGCTTCTTTGAAAGCTGCACGAATTGCATCAAAATCATGAGCATCCACATTAATTACATGGAAATTAAAAGCTTCAAATTTCTTATCAATAGGATACGGAGAACATACATCAGAAATCGGCCCGTCTATCTGTAAACCGTTATTATCCACAATCACAACAAGATTATCAAGCTTGCGGTGTCCTGCAAACATGGATGCTTCCCATACCTGGCCTTCTTCAAGCTCACCATCTCCAAGAAGTGTATAGACCCTGATATCCTTATTATCCATCCTGGCAGCAAGCGCCATACCAACCGCTGCCGAGATGCCCTGTCCCAGGGAGCCGCTTGACATATCAACACCGGGAATGTACTGCATGCTGGGATGTCCCTGCAGGTAAGAACCAAGCTTACGAAGCGTTGTCAAATCCTCTACCGGAAAATATCCTCTGTTGGCCAGAGTAGAATATAGGCCGGGAGCAGTATGTCCCTTGGACAATACAAAACGATCCCTGTTTTCCATTTTGGGATTTGCCGGATCAATATTCATTTCTTCAAAATACAGATATGTATAGATATCTGCTGCTGACAGGGAACCGCCGGGATGACCTGCCTTTGCACTGTGTACTGCCGTTACGATACCCTTGCGCACCTCATTGGCAGCTTTTCTGAGCTCCAGATTATTCATGATTACCTCCGTTCCAACAAGGAAAGACTGTTTGCTGACTTTCCATTGTCATGAATAAAAATACATTTCATATAAATTTTTTGTGGAAATACCTTAGATTGTAAAATTCCTTTCAATATATTAGCATATTTTCAAATAAGCGTCTATATCAGAATTCTGCTAATTACTTTTCAATTATTGCTCATTTCCTGCATGAATTGCTCTTTACGACTGCTCTTTGATATTACAGTACTTTTCAGCGATTTTGCTTCATATAATCAAATGAAAGCATACTCCGAGGTTTTCTTCGTGCAGAATAAACAGAAAATAAATATTAAACAATGGTATATCTATCCGGCCCTTATCATTCTTTTACTTGCCGCTCTTTTCTCCATTTATTTTTTTATCGGTGATAAAATCCGATTCAGGATATTTGCCAAAAATCTATTTATATCCGAACTCTCCGGCGATACCTTAAGCCTTCACTATACCCTTGCATATCCCGAGAATTACAGCCTGGATGAAAAGGCCGCGCTTCCCTGTTATACAGGCAAAGAAGCCGCTTCCGATGATAAGGCTCAAATTCTGAAAATGCTCTCTTCTTTGTCCCATATATCCAGAAATTTGCTTAGTGAATCAGATTCCTATACTTATGACCTATTAAACCGCTATTTAATCCGAAGGCTGTCAGGTACGGAATTTGACTATTATGCTGAACCCTTTTCTGCGAACTCCGGCATTCAGTCAGGACTTCCCATCCTTCTTGCAGATTATACCTTCCGCAGGAAACAGGATATCGAGGATTATCTCTCTATTCTGGATCAGACAGACGAATATTTTGAAGGTCTTTTACTTTATGAAACGGAAAAATCTGACGCCGGACTGTTTATGGCGGATTACTCCGCAGCCAGGGTTATTGAACAATGCGACTCGATTATGGATAAAAAACAGCTGGCAGAAGGAACGCATTTTCTTCATACCACCTTTGAAGAACGAATATCAGCCTTAACAGAAAACGGTCTGATTACTGCGGAGGAAGCAAACCAGTATATTTCCGAAAACGACAGACTGCTGACTACTGTCGTTCAGCCGGCTTATGAGCTGGCAGCGGATACTTTTACCCTTCTGGAAAATACAGGGAAAAACAAGCAGGGCCTTTATTATTTTCCGCAGGGCAGAGATTACTATGAATATCTGCTCTCATCCACCACAGGAAGCGACCGTCCTGTATCCGAAATTAAACGGCTGCTGTACGAAGACTTTCAGAACAATTATAATGCCATGCTGACTCTTATTTCCAGTTATCCGGAGATAGCAGACACTGCCCTTGCTTCCTCTTATGATTTACCTGTAAGTACCCCTGCGGATATGCTGACGGATTTACAATACCAAATGGCGGACGATTTTCCCGCCTTTCCCGTAACCGGCAGCGACTTTACAACTTCCGTCACTGTAAAAAGCGTTTCTCCTTCTATGGAAGATTACTGCAGCCCGGCTTATTATCTTACACCGCCCATAGATGATATGAGCAGCAATATTATATATATCAACGGCAAAAACAAACCTGACAGCCTGACTCTTTATACTACACTGGCCCACGAAGGCTATCCCGGTCATCTGTACCAGACGGTTTACAGTCAATTATATTTAAAGCAAAACGACAGTTCCTGTATCCGCTATCTTCTCCATTACGGCGGCTATGTGGAAGGCTGGGCATTATATGTGGAAAATCTTTCCTATTTTTATGCTCAGGAACAAGTAAAAGCAAATCCTTATGCAGCTTCCTACTATGAGGCCTGCCGCCTGAACCGCAATATCCACTTATGCCTGTATTCTTTACTGGATATTGCCATTCATTATGACGGCGCCGCCTTCTCTCAGGTTCAGGAAATACTACAGAGTATCGGAATAACAGACACAGCTTCCTCTAAAGCTGTTTATGAATATATTGTAGAAGAACCCGTTAATTATTTAAAATATTATCTGGGATATATGGAAATAGAACTGCTTAAGACACAGGCAAAAGCTCTTTGGGGCGATGAATTTTCCCTATACCGATTTCATAAATTCATTTTGGAAACAGGACCTTCTGACTTTACAGGATTAAACAACAAACTGAACGCTTCGTAAGGAAAGTTCTATTCCTCCATCATACTTTCAATATATCCGCCATCCCAAAGCAGTATTTTCAGCTTTTTGGCAGCTTCTACTGCCGGGGTGGTGAAATATTGATTGGTCATCACAGCGCCTACCATTCTGTCATAATAATCTCTGCCCGCATACGCCTCCTGAATCGCCCTCACGCCTACCGGTGCAGCGTAACGCTTGCATTGTACGGCATAAGTCACGCCGTCTTTCTCTGCCAGAATATCAATTCCGTAATCACCGCTTCCCTTTGTAACCTCCACTTCATCAAAACCGTGATTCCTCAACAAATCCGCACAGAAATATTCAAATTCATGGCCTTCCATATCCTCAAATATCTGCCCTGCCGCTCTGCGTCTTTTCAGAAACGCTTTAAAAAACAGTGCGCATAACAGTGCAAACAATATCATAATTATTAAAATAATCATCATCATTTCCAACTTAATATCCATTTTTACTTTTCTCCTGTTTATTTGACAAAATGCTAAAACCTCCCTATACTTTTTAACAATAGATTATGGAAGGAATTATTAAATTCAGCTATGGAAAACCTGATATTCAGCCTTAATGCAACTATCCCCATATTTCTTGTTATGGTCATCGGATACCTATTGAAAAATCTTAAATTCGTGGATGAACCCTTTATAAAAACCTTAAATTCCTTTAATTATAAAATAACACTTCCCGTACTCTTGTTTAAAGATATTTCCGGTTCCGATTTCTATGAGGTATGGGATACTTCTTATGTCCTTTTCTGTTTCTTTGCCACTTTGCTTTGTATTGCTTCCACATGGATTATAACATCCAAAGTATACCATAAAAAGAATCTTGTGGGGGAATTTGTGCAGGCCTCTTACCGCAGCAGCGCCGCAGTTCTCGGCATTGCTTTTATACAGAATATTTACGGAAATGCAGGAATGGCTCCCCTTATGATTATCGGAACAGTTCCTCTTTACAACATTGCAGCCGTTTTGATTCTTTCCTTCACTGCACCGGAAAAGGAAACGTCCGGGGGCTTTCCTTGTGCCGCACTGAAAAAATCCGTTAAAGAAATTATTACCAATCCCATTATTCTGGGAATTCTGGCAGGTATGGCGGTTTCTCTGCTCCGGATAGATTTTCCTGCAATCATTTCCAAAACCATCAGCAATATTGCGGTTCTTGCAACGCCGCTTGCCCTGCTTGGTTTAGGAGCCGGCTTTGAAAGCAAAAAAGCGCTGGCCGAAATAAAGCCAACGCTTGCCTGCTCTTTTATTAAATTACTGCTCTGGCCTGCTCTTTTTCTTCCTCTTGCCGCCGCCATGGGCTTTCGCAGTGAAAAGCTGGTCGCCCTTCTTGTCATGCTGGGCTCTCCCACCACTGTCAGCTGCTATATCATGGCTAAAAATATGAAGCATGAAGGGATTCTGACCTCCAGCGTAGTTGTGGCAACTACCTTTTTCAGTTCCGTTACACTGACCTTCTGGCTGTTTCTGCTGAAAAGCTTTCAGCTGATTTAAAAAACAGGTTTCATCTGAAAAGAATACTCAATATCCTTTCCGGCATCTATATGGTAAGCCGGTTCCACATCAGCCCCCCAGCTGTTTATGCCTCCCACGCCTCTTACCGCACCGTATATGCAAAGAACTGTTCTCCTTTTCGGAGGCAGCTCTTCCTGATGAGCGGCGTTTTCCAATTCTCCTGCTGTGTAAGGCAGACAGGAAAAAGCAAAGCCCCTGTTATCCGCTTCAAACCGCAGGGCCGAGGTCTTCCTTTCCTTATTTGTATTATCAAGGACTTTGCTCCTGAATATTTCCACCCACCTGGTATCCATATGCATACCGCAGTCCTGAGGTACCAGATATGGTGTAACAGGAAGTCCTTCCACTTCATAAATTCCCGGAATTCCTCCTGCTTTTCTGTCGGGATAGGTTTCGCCCGAAAGCCCCTCATAAACAAACTTATCCGCACAGGTGGGCATAATGAACCGCAGTCCGAATACGGGAAGCTGGGGAAGTCCTTCTTTTCCATAATAATGAACACGAACCAGTATATCTCCTTCCTTTCCTGCCTCATAAGATACTGTTACCTGCGCTGCAGGAGATGTAATGGTTTCGTAACTGTAAGTAATTTGAATGCTTTCTGCTGTTTCCTTTGCCGAATATTTATTATTTTCCGGTGCGCAGGGAAGCGGAATCTCTTTTCCGTCCACTAAAACTGCCGCTGAAACACATTGAATAAATGTATCTGCAGAAAGCCACATACCGCTCTTTAGGGGAAATCTGTTCCCTCTGTCATTATCCGTAACAGCCCTCCAGAATGTGGGCTTCGGTGAACGATACAGCCATTCCTTCCCGTCTGTTACAATGGATTCCGGTCCGCCTGCCGCATAAGAGAAAATATAGTGAAATTCTTTTCCCCCGCTGCTGCCATGCACTCCTAAGGTAACATCTCCATACACAATACTTAACATACTGCTCTCAGCTTCTGTCTTATCCTGCAAAATTCTATTTGTGCAATCCATAGTAATACCTCACTTCCTGCATCGCCGGCTTTTCCGTTCTGTCCGCAAAAACAATGCCGTTTCCTGAAAATTCATAATCAGCAGGCCTGTCATCAAAATCCCCGCCGTAACGTAAGACCTTCCGTCCCGTCACCTCATCCGTTACCATAACTGCCTGGTCAATAAAATCCCAGATAAAACCGCCCTGATACATTTCATATTCATCAAGAAGCCTGATATAAGAATCCATTCCTCCCAGGGAATTTCCCATATCATGCATATATTCACAGAGAATAAACGGCTTCTTCGGTTCCTGGTCCAGATATTCTTTTACCTGGTCAGGCGTAGCGTACATCCTGCTTTCCACATCGGATATGGTGTTCTCATATTTTCTGTTCTGAACCACTCCTTCATAATGCACCAGCCTGCCGTCATTCTTCTCTTTAAAGAAAGCGTTCATAGCTTCTATATCATCCCCGGCATAGGATTCATTGCCGAGGGACCAGAATAAAATCGAAGCATGGTTTTTGAAAAATTCAAAATTGCTTTTTGCGCGGTCAAGAACAGCCTCTTTCCATTCAGGGATACTGCCCGGCACATTCCAGGAAGGCTCCACGCCTCCCAGCTTCTGCCAGGAGCCATGTGATTCCAGATTGGTTTCCGACATCATGTAAATCCCGTTCTCATCACACATATAATACCAGGGAATCTGATCCGGATAATGGCAGGTACGCACTGCATTAATATTATTGTTAAGAAAGGTCTGTATATCCTGTTCCATTTCTTTTCTTCCGATGCATCTGCCGCTCTCAGCGCTCCACTCATGACGGTTCACACCGTTAATAATAAGCCGTTTGCCGTTTAAATACATAACCTTATTCACAATTTCCAGCCTTCTGAAACCGATTGGATAAGGAACCGCTTCCGTCATAATGTCATTTTCATCATACAGCTTTATCAACAGCCGATATAAATACGGGCTATGATTGTCCCAGGGAATTACCTGTCCCACGCTGCGGGGCGCCATTTCACAGGAAATCTCCCGGAAGGAGGCTGCTGCATTTTCATTCTCCTGTTTTGCCTGCGCTCTCACATTTCCCGGCAAAAGCATGTGATACCGGAGCAGTTCCTTTCCCTCTTTATCATAAAGAAAAACCTCCGCCCTTCCAGTCAGTCTTTTCTCCATGGAAATTTTGAGGCTCAAAGCAAGGCTTCCGGCATTATCCTCATCAAGCACAGGCTTTGCCCATAAATCTTCCACATGCATCCGGGGCTTTGCATACAGGGTCACATTGCGGAAAATTCCAAAGAAACGGAAAAAGTCCTGATCCTCCAGGAATGCCGCAGAACTTCTCTTATGAACCTCAACCGCAAGAATATTTCCTTTTTCTTTTATATAAGGCGTCAGGTCAAATTCGGAGGGGGTAAAGCTGTCCTCGGCATAACCCACAAAGCTTCCGTTCAGCCATAAATACATAGCCTGTTCCACGCCCTCAAAGCGGACAATCACTCTTTGGGAAAGAAGCCCCTCCTCAAGGTCAAATTCTTTTAAATAAGAACCCACGGGATTATAGGATGCCTTACTGAACATGCCCTCCCATTCCCTTGCCGTTTCAAGGCTGTAAGCAGGACGTCTGTAAAAATGCCCCTCCCAGGGATACATGGTATTGATATAATGAATTTTGTCGAAACCTGCCATTTCAATATGGCAGGGAACCTGAATTTCATCAAAGCTTCCGGCATCAAAATCCGGTTCGTAAAACGATTCAGGCCTTGACGCCGCATTCTCAGAATAGCGGAACTTCCATATTCCGTTTAAGGACTGCATTAATGAATTTTCTTTTGTTTCCATTTCCTCCCGGCTTTTAAAAAAGCTGTGGTCACTGTGTGCTGCCAGACGATTCACCTGAAAAACTTCAGGATTATCCAGCCATAAAATTTCTGCCTTCATGAAAACCTCCCTATCTTCCGACAGTCTTCTGCCGCCGTAAAAAGATGTTTTATTTACAATTATAACTGTGCCGTATTTTCTTCATTAATGCAACTGTTTTTATAAAATTATTTATCCTCTTCCATATACCTCTATCTGACTGAGCGCCGGAAAGGGCGAAGGGTCGTCCGCCTTAATCAAATGATCCAGTTTAATCCAGGTTATTTTTTTCTTTTCCATAGTTAACACATGAGGAAGACTGCTTTTTTTCAAATCCCATTCTATAAATGTATGATCCGAGAAGGTGAGCCTTACCTGCTGCCACCAATTATCATGGGGAAAATCTGAACGTGTATAAAGCACTATCTTATCCGCTTCCACTTCCCGTCCGAAATCCACCGTCATTTCCGCATCATCCCGCATATTAATTCCCCACGATTCATAGGGCCACTCTCCATGAGAGCGATTTTCACAAACGCCGTCAATCGCATTGCGGGCAGCAAAGACAGCTTCTCCTCTTGTTTCCACATTGGCAGATGCATGGGGATAGCAATGAGTGTCCCCATGCTGGTCGCAGACATTTAAAGCCAGATTCCTGTATGCAGCTATCTCGTCTTCTCTGGCAATTCTGGCATACAGATAATGCCTGTTTCCTGAAAACACCTTGGGAGAATAGCTGATTCTTTTTTCCCCAAAAGGAATATCATAAGAAACATTTCCCGTAATAAAGCAGAAAGCAGCTCCCATAGCATCATCCACCTGAAGGAAAACATGAATATTTTTTTCGGAGGTTTCCAGTACAATCCTGTCTCCTTCTTTATATTCCGCAGTACAGACAAGGCTCACAAAATCTTCACCGCTGCTTACACAAATTGTTTTTCCGTTTTCATCTAAAACTTTCAGTGCTAACGTTACCATAACAAACCTTTTTAACCTTTTTAACCTTTCTAAATTCCATCAGACATTTATTTTTCATTCCAGTTATATTTTGGAAAAATAATATTTTCCAATATTACGCTATGAGCATATGCAGTTCCCCCCGCCCCGACCAGCAAAACAGGCCAAAATACAAATACTCCTATTGCAATTACGCAAAAAGTAATCACTGTCATTAAAAGCACCCAGGAAAAGTTTTTGACAGCAACCATAAATGCCATAAAAATAATTTTCCCGGCTCCTGCATCCAGCCGCGCCGCCAGGGGAAATATCATGGCAGTAATAAAGATATACAATATTGTAATCACTGCAAGCATCCAAAAGAAAAAAGAAGCCTGCTGCGAATCCATCCGGCGGATTATATAAAATCCCATTCCCGGAATAATGCCCACAGCCAGCATGATTATCCATATTAAGGTAGAACACACAAAATTTTCCCTGAAGCTTTTAAAAAAAGCTTTCCAGAGGTAACCCTCATGATTTTTTGCCATTTTTAACGCTACATAATACAGGGCGGTGGTTGATGCTCCCACGGTAATAACAGGGATACTGCATATAAACCACAGCACCGTGAGAAAAAACATATCCGCAACTCTTCCCATAAATCTCCATACAGGATTGTTAAAATCAAACAGCTTTGCCATATTTCACCTTTATTTCCGTAACAATTTCATTTTTCCCTTTCTGTATCTGACACCGGAGGGCAGGTATCCTTGTCATGGGATGAAGCAGATTGGTATTAGGGTCCGCCACAATGATTTCCCCTTCTCCCTTACCGTTTAACAGCGTAATCCGGCAGCTGCTGTAATAATTGCTTACCTGGGCGGAAGCTCCGTCAGACAACAGTTTTTCATCCTCAACATCAATTTCCACTGCAAAGCCGCAGTCATATGCTTCACACTCTCTGTTGCTTTCAATAATGTGCTTTCGTATATGTCCCTCTTCTGTCGGGATAATGACGGTTTCCACCGTTATCCCCTCATAAGGAATCCATTTGGAATACACCTCCTTTTCGGTTATTTTAAATTCCTGGCATATTCTCCGTACATATACGTAACCGTTAATATAAAACGCCAGCATGGAATCCGGCGCTGCCTCATGTATCTCACAGGTGGATTTCGCCACATTAAAAGCAAATCTCGTATCATAGGCAAATTTCCCATACTTGGCGGGTGTCTGTCCATGACCTGCCGGGCTGTATTTCCCCGGCACAAAAGCAGTTACATGATTTTCATATCTGTGAATCAGCATATCTGCAAAAGGAAGCGCCTTCTGCCTTTCAAGAGCAGGAAGCGGCTCAGCCTTCACCCTCCAGAAAGGATGCTCATCCGGCAGCATGAGCACCGCAAAGGTCTTTAACGCCCAATAAGCGGAACCGGGACCGTTATATCTTTCTCCCATTACAAGATTGGGATATCCGTAACCTATGGTCAGTATATCATTTCTGTCAAAAATGGGCTTTTCTATCCAGTCGCACAGGTGCCTTACTATTAATCCCTTCATAATGCCGATATCAAAAGGCTCCACCCCTGACATCAGGCAGGCGCAAAAGAAGCTTACCTGAGAAAAACGGTAAGTCAGGGAACGCCCGAAGGGAAGGGCAGCGCCGTTTTCATCAAACCAGTAAATAAAGGTCTTTGCAAATTCCGCCGCTCTTTCTCTATATGTTCTGCATCTTTCAGGGTCCTCCTTTTCCATTACCTTGGCATAAAACAGGCTGTAAAAATGAATGGCAAAGGACACATAATAATCCTTCTGTCCCGAATCACCGTCCTGATACCAGCCTTCTCCAAGATAAAAGGAATCCGCGCCCTGCAGGTATTTTTCCAGTTTTTCCGCATCATATTTTCTTCCCAGCTTCTTCAGCGCAATATTTACCAATACGGCAAACAAAACCCAGTTGCAGACAGGAAGCTCATACTCATTGATGCCGTACAGCCAGTTTACCAGATTATCCTTTTCTTTTTCGTCAAGAGGCTCCCACAGCTTTTCCGGCGCCAGAATAAGCCCATAGGATATAGCCGCCATTTCCACAAAGCGCTGGTCAAAGGCGTGAAAGCCTCCCCAGTATTCCCTGCTCTTTGGATTCGTCCCGGCAGCCAGCCCTTTTCTGTAAATATCTTCAAATTCAGGATTACTGCCTCCTCCCGCCCAGAAAGGCACAAGCCCCCATAAAGGCCTTGAAAATGCTTCCAGCCGAATAGCCTTCTGATCATAATTGGTAGCAGTCACTCCCAAGATAAGCTCTGCCTTTTCTTCACTGTAATAAGGAATCAGAGGTCTTATCATCTCTAGCAGCAGCTCCCTGAAATCCTCCTTGCTGTTTAGCTTTCCTCTCCAGTTCATTTTCATTTTTTTTATCCCTTTCTCTTTACCAATACAGATTCCAGTCCTTATGAAGTCTTGTCAATGCCTCCATGTAAAAATAATCTCCCCAGGAATTACATTCATCCACGCCATAGTGATTGCATGTATTATAAGGAGAATGGTTGGAATAAGTACTGTGAAGCACAAGTCCGTTGGATACCGCAGAATCCTTTACCGCATAATTATCATATAAAGACTTCATAAGCTGCCCTGCATATTTCCTGTAAACCGCCGCATCTTCCTCTCCCATGGACTTAATCATTTCCAACATGCCGCAGGCTGCGATAGAGGCGGAAGAAGAATCCCTGGGCTGATCATCTCCGTCTGTAAATTCCAGGTCCCAGAAAGGCACCATATCCTTAGGAAGATGCTCCAGAAAATATTGAGTCACATTCTTAAAAAGTGTAATGTATTCTTCCCTCTTCGTGTATTTGTAAGCAAGTGCGCATCCGTATATGCCCCACGCCTGTCCTCTTGCCCAGGCTGAGCCGTCACGATAACCCTGGCAGGTAGCGCCATGGTCCGGAGCGCCTGTTTTTATATCAAAGAAAAAGGTATGCCATGTAGAATAATCCTCCCTGATTACATTCTTAATCGCCGTATGAATATGCTTTTCCGCAATTTCCCTGTATTTACTATCTCCGGTTTCCTCAGAAGCCCAATATAGCAGAGGAAGATTTAACAAACAGTCTATAATCAGCCTGTAATTTTCCGGCGCATCCATGGGTCCCCAGGCCTGAATAAATTCTCCCACCGGATGATATCTTGTAATCAGCTGGTCAGCTGCTTTAATGGCCGCTTCCTTTCCCTTCTCATTTCCCGTCAATTTATATGCCGCCACACAGGAAGGGGAATAAAGAAATCCCATATCATGATGATCCACTTCAATTTTTTTATTAATTCTGTTTAAAAAGCTGTCTACCTGAATCTCTCCTGCCGCCTTCAGCTTTTCTGCATCCGCGGCATTATTTTCTTTTGCATATTCATAAGAAAGCCATATTTCACCTGTCCAGAAGCCGGTGGTCCAGTAATTATTTTCAATAGGCTGATAGAAGCCGTTCTCACTATATGCTTTCTGGAATTTATCCGTAAATTCAGGCAGATTCTTCACAACCTGACGGGTGGAAAATGCAAGAGCTTTCTCTACTTCCTCACCTGAAATTTCTGCATAATTTTCAAATAAAATTTTCATATTCCAATCCTCCATGTCAGAGCCTCAAATTGCCGATTGAAAAATCAGCTCATCAGAGTGATTTTTCAATCTATCCTCTTTTTATTGTAAGAAAATGGGGCAGTTTTTCAACAACCCCATTTCTTCATCACTATTTTCTCTTAACCCTTTAAGCCGGTAGAGGCAACGCCCTCTACAAAATATTTCTGCAGACACAGAAATACGATAATTACCGGTATCAGCGAAAGCACGGAACCTGCCATAATCAGTCCGTATTCAGATGAATACTGTCCGATAAACATCTTAAGTCCCAGCTGAATCGTCTTCTTGGATTCCGTCTTTAAATAAATGAGCGGTCCTAAATAGTCATTCCATGTATTTACAAAGGTAAAAATTGTAAGTGTCGATAACGCCGGTTTGGAAAGCGGAAGCATAATTTTTGCATAAATTTTGTACTCGCTCATACCGTCAATTCTCGCCGCTTCACACAGTTCACTGGGTATTCCTTCATAAAACTGCTTCATAAGAAATACTCCGAAGGCGGAAAATGCCTGAAGACAAATCATTGCAAGCAGCTTATCATTCAGCCCCATTTTACGCATCATAATAAACTGCGGTACCATATACACCTGCCAGGGCATTGCAATAGTTGCAATATATGCCAGAAATAAGGCGTTTTTATGTTTAAATTCCAATTTTGCAAAAGAGTAGGCTGCAAAGCTTGAAGTCAAAAGCTGCAGCAGGGTGACGACGATTGTTAAAAACACTGTATTTTCCACAAACTTAAGCAAAGGAATTTTTGTCCAGATTTTAATATAGTTATCCCATTTCGGTACTTCCGGAATCCATACAAAGGGATCCATTAAAAATACTTCCCGGTCCGATTTAATTGATGCAGAAAGCATCCACAAAAAGGGAACCAGCATCACTGCCGTTATCAGCAGCAGTATTACATAAACTGCCGTTTTTCCTATAACAGCATTTCTTTTTTTAGAACCATACTTTTTCTTTTCTGCTCTGTTATTCATTTCGGCTTCTCCTTTCCCTTACACTTTTATGCATCCAGATTTTTTTCATATCGGAATTGGATTAAAGTAACAATAAGCACTATTACAAACAATACCATTGCTATCGCACTTGAATAGCCTAAATCCCAATAATTAAATGCATTCTGATAAATGTAGTAAACAAGAACGGTTGCCGATGTACTGAGTTTTCCGTCACTGCCGCCTGCCAGCATGACAGCAATGTCATATACCTTAAAGCAGTTGATGGTCAGCATAACTACTACAAAGAAAGTAGTGGAACGAAGCTGAGGCCAGGTTATATATTTGAATTTCTGCCAGGTATTGGCGCCGTCAAGACTTCCCGCCTCATAAAGCTCTGCGGAAATTCCCTGCAGGCCTGCCAGATAAATTACCATATAATAACCCATATACTTCCATACGCTAAATAAAATCAAAGTCACAAGCACCAGATTGCCGCTGAACCATTTAGGAAGGCTTTCCTGGGGTACTCCAAATACATTCAGCAGCAGGTAATTTACCGGTCCCTTAGAGGGATGAAAAATCATGCTCCAAACTGCGGTAATTGCCACCAGTGAGGCAACATAAGGGAAAAATGCCACTGTTCTGAAAAATCCTCTTGCAACTATTTTCTGGTTCAAAACAATTGCAAGAGCCAGGGATGCTATCATGGTAAGCGGCACAGTACCGATTACATATATAATTGTATTTTTTAAAGCTGCTATAAAAAAAGTATCTGTAGGAAGACGCAGAAAGTTCTCAAACCCGACAAAGGTAATCTCATTGCTGCCATCCCATTTCATAAAAGCGAGGGCAAATGCAAATACAATAGGAATAAGAGTAAAAACAGCAAACCCAATAAAATTAGGAGCAATAAATGAGTAAGCCACCATATCCCGTTTTGCTTCTCTGCTTATAACTCTGTTGTTTTTGATTGCAGTTAATTTTCGCTGTTTCTTTTCACGCTCTGCAATCAATTTCTGTTTTTTTTGAATATCCTTTTCTTTTCGGATCTTCTGCATCAATTCGGCTGATTCCGCTTCCAGTTTTTCTGCCCTGGCTGCCTTTTTCTCATCCATACTCCAAAACCCTGCCCTTTCATTTGATACTTAGGGCTGGTTTTTACGCCAGCCCCAAAAAAATTACTTATTTCATCTGCGCCAACTTACTGTGCCAGAATCTTACCTACTTCTTCGTTCATTGAAGCAATTCCGTCTTCAATTGAAACCTCACGGTTCATAATGGATTTATGATAAGTATCAAGGATATCATTAATAGCAGATACATTTTCAGCATAAGGAACTTCCAGATACAAATTGGAAACATTTAATGCTTCCTTGCTTGCTTCGTCCTCAGGGAATCCATCAAGGCCTGAAATAATATCAGCGATTTCATCTGTCATAAGTGCAGGGAAGTTTCCTGTTTCAGCCATAACCTTGGCTCCTTCTTCACCAGATACCCATTCAACAAAATCAAATGCGGCATCTTTATTGTCAGATACGCTTGTTACTGCAAGTCCGGTAATGGTACCAAGAGTAGAGCCTGCTTCCACGCCTTCTGCATGAGGATATTTTACCATGCCCCAGTTACCGCAAAGAGAAGCGTCATATTCACCACTCTGGATATTGGAAATCAATGTGGAAATAAACCAGGAGCCCATATTCATCATAGCTACATCTCCGCCGGAAAAAGCTGCGGAATAATGTAAGCCTTCTGCACTTAAATCAGCGTAATTCCTGCAGATCTGATCATCTTCTTCACTTAATACAAGTTCATAATAAGGAGCAAAGAAATCATAATTGCCATCCAGGATAGTATGCTGTCCGTCAAGCACGCCGAATAACTGAACGGCGCTTCTCCATGTATGATAATGTGTGCCATAAATCTGTGCGCCATAGGTAGGGTCAGCCACCTGTCTTGCCAGTTCATCATATTCTTCAAAGGTCATATCATTTGTAGGATAATCAACTCCTGCTGCATCAAAAATATCTTTGTTATAGAATATTACCCAGAAGTCATTTCTAAAGGGAAGCTCATACAGGCTTCCGTCTACAGTTACCTGCTTATCAACTCCGCCATACTGGCTGAGATCAATCCCTGCTTCTGAAATATAGCTGTCAAGGGGCTCTAAAGTATTCTTGGAAACAAGTGTTGCATATCCGGGAACATCCTTGATAGTAACTACATCAAAATCAGAACCGCTTCCTGATAATTCCGTTGCAAGGACTGTCATATAATCGGTGGAACCAAGGTCAACCATTTCTATTGTAACATTGGGATTAGCCGCTTCGTATTCCTCCTTTAACGCATCCCAATAAGGAGTTGAATCCTTATCCCAGATTGCCCACTTTAATGTAACAGGCTCACCTTCTGCCTCTGCAGGTTCTTCTCCGGAATCTGCCACATCTTCTGCTTCCGGTTCCGTATTTGTATCCGCTGCCGCTTCTGTCTTTGTTTCCTCAGAAGCTGTCTGAGAATCGGAAGAACCGCATCCGGATAATAATCCGGCTACCATTGTTACTGCTAACAATGCGCTTAAAAGCTTTCTTTTCATAAAAAATTTCCTCCTTTTTAAAATTTAACATAACTTATCAGTAACCCTACGGGTTATTGTGTTTTCAGTATATCGTTTTACATTATGATTTAAAATGAAATTTCTCTCTTTTTCATTCATAATTTATTCATAATTTTTATTTCAATTTAAAAAGATATACTTTTTTTGATTAAGATGCATTATTTTTACCACTTTGCTCAATTTGCTTTTATCTGTTTTTTTCCTATGATAAAATAAATATAAATAAGAGCCGCTATTATGGGAGAATATGGATATGCACAGCCGCACTGCAGATTTTAAACAAAATCATCACAAAACCTTTTCCACTATCCGTGCCCGCATTCTGTTAATAACGATTTCCCTGATTTCAGTTGTCAGCGCTATCGTTATTCTGATAAGCTATTTTATTATCTCTTCCAACTTACGGCAGAATCTGGTACAGACCTCGGAAACCAGGCTTTCCTTTTTATGCTCCTCCATTGATTCCAACATTGATAACGTAAAAGGATTTGTCCGTTCCTGCCAGGTCAATAATAAAGTAATAAAATTTGCCCTTGAAGAAAGTTCCGCTGATAATCTTTCCAAAAGAGAGGCGCATGATGTTATTACAGAATCATATGCTTCCAATTATACATTGAGGTCCCAGTCCCAATTAATAAGAATGGTCGTTATCGGAAATTCCAGAAATGAGATCATCCAGATTGTAGAATCTCCCTACTCTTCCACCACTGTTTCTGCAGACCTTATCCTATCTCTTCCTTATTTTGATCTTCTGCATAAAAATCCGGAGGAGATCGTTGCCGGAATTGAGCAGGATCCTTTTATTTCCACCAAGGAAATTCCTGTGATTCCGTTTTTATATGTCATTGAGCATCCTTACAAGGCTGATGAAATAGGATATATTTTTACCGAAATGTCCACTTCCGTAGTTACAGGTCCTGTACACAATTTTCTTTCGGAAACTGACAGCACTCTTTATTTTAAAATCGGAGGCCTCTCCTACCGCTATCTGGATGGAAATCTCATTTCCTGTGATGACTCTTATGAACTTACAAAGGATTTGTCTTCACTGGCATTAATGAAGGGGACTTCCATCTGCAGAGTTAAAAATACAGACGGACACGGCACTGCCTTTCTGATTACCAGACCTCTCGAAACAAACGGCTGGTATGTCACGGAATATATTGATGAAACCCAGCTTACTCAAAGTATCCTGCATACCTTTCTGCTGATTACTTTAATTATCGTAAGCGCCTGCAGTGCAATCGGACTTTTGCTTTCATGGTTTCTTTCAAAAACTGTAAATGTTCCTGTAAGGCTGCTTCAGATAAGAATGGAAAGAATTAAAGAGGGTGACTTTTCCAGGGATCCCTCCACAGAATGGGATCATGAGCTTGGAGATATCGGAAAAACCATTAATGATTTGTCCGAAAATGTTCTTTCTTTAATGAATCAGCGAATTGAAGATGAAAAACAGAAAAAAGACTATGAATACCGAATGCTCCAAAGTCAGATTAATCCTCACTTTCTGTATAATACTCTGAACTCAATTAAGTGGATGGCAACCATACAGAATGCGCCCGGAATTGCAGAAATGACTACTGCCCTTTCCCATCTGCTGAAGGATATTTCAAAGGGTGCCACGAATCTGATTACCATAGAGCATGAACTTTCCTTAATTAAGGATTATTTTACCATCCAGCAATACCGGTACGGCGGTACCATTACTCTCTCCTTTACAATAGAAGACAAAAGCCTGACTGATTGCCAGATATTAAAGTTTACATTGCAGCCTTTAGTGGAAAATGCCATTTTCCACGGAATAGAACCAAAAGGTACTGCCGGCAGCATTGTTATTCATATTTTCCAGGATGAATACAGCGACATTCACATTGATGTAACTGATGACGGAATAGGAATTGATCCGGAGCTTGCGAAGCATCTGCTTGAAAAAGAATCACCCGCTTCTTCCTCATTTTTCCGTGAAATCGGAATCAGTAATGTCCATAAACGTTTACAATATGAGTTCGGCGCTGAGTACGGACTTTCCATAACAAGTAAAAAAGGTGAATTTACCACCATTTCCGTATTATTGCCTAACAGAAAGAATAAGGAGCTCTGATGGCAGAAGAGAAACCGCCTTCGCGGATTTCTCTTCGCCCCGTCGCTAACGCTCCGGAATGGAGATATTATGATAAAGCTGTTAATTGTTGATGATGAACCTTTGGTACAGGCAGGCATTAAATCCATGCTCAACTGGGAGGAATATAATATCAGTATCATAGGAACTGCTGCAAACGGAGCTGTTGCTTATGATATGATTAAAAATTATGAACCGGAAATTATCATTACTGATATTAAGATGCCTGTGATGAGCGGACTTGAACTGGCTAAAAAATGCTATGAAGAAAAAATGTCCTTACCCATATTCATCATTCTTACAAGCTATGAGGAATTTCAGTTTGCCAAGCAGGCCCTGACTTATCAGGTTACGGAATACCTTGTAAAGCTTGAGCTGACTGCTGAAATCCTGGGTAATGCCTTAAATCGGGCTATCAGCAGAGTAAATGAAATCAGGCAGACGGCTCAGATTCAGGATACGGCTTTCAGCAGCGTATATTTGTTAAAAGAACAGTTTTTCATGCGCCTTGTACTGAATTTATTTGAGTCGGCAAACCAGTTTTTATCCCAGTCCTCAAATTTAAATATTGATTTTTCCTATGATGCCTTTACCGTCAGTTATGTGGAAATCTGCAGTAATAAATTAAACAGTATGTCTGCAGACAAGCAGCTTAATTTATATACCAGCAGC
The DNA here is from genome assembly GCA_964507235.1 of uncultured Lachnospiraceae bacterium. Taxonomy (GTDB): domain Bacteria; phylum Bacillota; class Clostridia; order Lachnospirales; family Lachnospiraceae; genus Suilimivivens. The sequence continues at coordinate 4,403 of CAZDPE010000003.1, read as the reverse complement.
CTTCAGATGGTAAATGAATTAATTTCCAAATACATCCCCTGTCATGTGCTTTCATTAGATACCAAGCACTTCTGTATTATTTTCTTTTTAAAGGGTAACTCTGCGCCTGAATATAAGACTATTATTCATAACGCCATGGAGCAGATTTCCACAATGCTGTTTAATTACTACAGCGTTACGATTCTTTCCAGTGTAGGTTCTCCGGTAAATGCGCCCTTACAGATCTCCTCTTCTTATCAGGATGCAAAACAGATTTTTTCACAGGTATCGCCGGATAACCCGATTCTCTTTTTTGAGGATATATCCGGTGATATGCCGCTTAAAAATGTATTCAACATGTCGCTCTTTAAAGAGGATATCCGCAAAGCTTACGCCGAATTTGATGAAAAAGCACTATATGATATTTTTACCTCCATTATAGAGTTATTTGAAAATCAGCCCACCCATTATGTACAGGCTCTGGACGCAGCAGGAAATATTTTGTATCTTTCCCTGTCCCTTTTAAACAACGGAGAACAAATTGTATCAGGAATTTTTCAGAACAAAAATAACGGTTACCGTTCCTTATATGAACTGACCAGCGTAGAACAGATTCTGGAATGGCTGAAATTGTTCCGAAACGGTCTTTGTGAGAGCTTTGCTACTCACCATAAGGATTATAAAAATCATATTGTGATTAATGTTAAAAAATATATTAACGATCATATAGAAGAAAAGCTTACATTAAACAAGGTTGCCGAAGCCTTTAACATCAGCCCCAATTATCTGAGCGTCCTCTTTTCCAAATATAATGATGCAGGTTTTTCCGATTATATTAACCAGCGCAAAATCGAAGCCGCCAAAAAAATGATGGCTGACGGAACTTTAAAGGTTTATGAAATATCAGATTTGCTCGGCTTTGAGAGTGCCTTTTATTTCAGCCGGGTTTTTAAAAAGATAACGGGCGTTTCCCCCAGAGATTATATGAATCAAAATATATCATCATAAAAATAGTGTATATAATCATAAAATAAGTCATTCCCATTTTCTTTCAAAAAGCTAAAATGAGTATCAGTAAAAAAATTTTAACAACAATAGAAAGCACGCTTTGCGAACTTTCTATTGTCATGAATAAAAGGAAATCTGTTTCTATGTTTTATGAAATTGCCGGGGAATACCATTCCCCTTTTACTCCCTTCGCCCCTTATCCTGCTGCCGCAGACCGAAGCGCCTGGCAGTCTGTGGATGAGGAGTGGAAAAAAGAAAGTATCCGTTTCGGAGAACAATATCTGAATTTTGATTATCCATCGATATCGGCTGTTGACTTTATGGAATTTTCAAGAACAGGCAGCCGTGTTCCCTATGAAGACAAATTTTTTTCCAGGCGTCTTTCGTTAGACGCTCTTATTCTGGCGGAATGCGTGGAGAACAAAGGCCGGTTTCTGGATGATATTATCAACGGCATTTTTTTCATATGCGAAGAAAGCGCCTGGCAGCTTCCGCCTCATAATACCTATATCCGCGATACGCCGCAGCTTCTCCTGCCTGACGCTGCCGCTCCCGTTCTGGACTTATTTGCCTGTGAAACAGGCGCCATTCTGGCAACCGCATCCTATCTTCTTAAAGATAAGCTCGATGAAATAAGCCCTTTTATTACGAAAAGAATTTTCCATGAACTGCAACAGCGAATCTTCAATCCTTATTTAAATTATCATTTCTGGTGGATGGGTAATGGCCGGGAACCCATGAATAACTGGACTATCTGGTGTACCCAGAATGTTCTGCTCTCCGTCTTTTTGACGGATACAGAGGAGGAATTAAAACGCCGGGTCTTCTTGAAGGCCTGCCAAAGCGCCGATTACTTTCTTGCCGAATATGGCGATGACGGCTGCTGTGATGAAGGTGCACAATATTACCGCCATGCGGGACTGTGCCTGTTTAATACCCTGGAAATTCTGAACGCTGTCACAAACAACAGTTTTTCCTGCCTTTATCAGAATCCCAAGATTCAAAATATCGCTGCTTATATTTTAAATGTACATATTGAGGATAAATATTACGTCAATTTTGCCGACTGTTCTCCTGTTGCCGGACGGGCGGGCGTACGTGAATTTCTATTTGCCCAAAGAACCGGAAACAGCAGTATGGCAGGCTTTGCTGCCTCGGACTTTATTGCAGGAAATCCGGAAACTCTTTTACTGCCTAAGGAAAATAATTTATATTATCGTCTGCAAAACGGCTTTACAGTGTCGGAAATCAAAAAATTCTATCATGATTCCGCTAAGCCCGTAACTCATCCCGATATTTACTATCCCAGCGTGGGAATTTTCATTACCCGTGACGAAAGGCTCTGTCTTGCCGTAAAAGCAGGCGATAATGGCGACAGCCACAATCACAATGACACGGGAAGCTTTACCGTCTACAAAAACGGACTTCCTTTTCTTATTGATATCGGGGTGGAAAGCTATACCCAAAAGACCTTTTCCGACAGGCGCTATGAAATCTGGACGATGCAGTCCGCTTATCATAATCTGCCCACAATAAACGGCTGTATGCAGAAGGACGGAGAAGCATATCATGCCCGCGTAATATCGCAGCTTTTATCTGACGCCGTTTCCGAAATAGAAATGGATATTGCCCCTGCTTACCCCATGGAAACCGGGCTTCTTTATTACAAAAGAAAAGCTTCTCTGAAAAAGGGAAGCGAAATCATCATAGAAGACCGCTTTGCTTTTTCTGATGACTCAGATGGTAATAACAAAGTTATTTTGAGCCTTATGACCTATGAAAAACCCGTTCTTCAGGAAAATTCCGATTTTTTAATATTTACTGTGGGTGATTTGGGAACACTTCGCATTACAAACGCCGCTTTCCCGGATATAGAAACGATACCCATTACGGACAACCGGCTAAAAGACGCATGGGAACATGAGATTTACCGGATTTTAGTCACGGCTGTCAGAGATAATCTTCAGCTGTTCATTTCCTGACACCCCCCTGTCTTTTGCCGCGCATTACCCTTAAGCTTACATAATTTCCGCCAGCACCACACTGGCAATAATCCCTGCCAGTGTGGATATCAGAGCGCCTGTCAGTGTATATCGTGTCTTAGTAACCCTGGCTGCCAGAAAATATACGCTCATGGTATAAAAAATAGTTTCTGTACAGCTCATCATAATAGAGGTAACCAGACCGATAAAAGAATCCGTACCATAATTTTTAAAAATATCCAGCACCAGGCCGGTTGCTGCCGAGGAAGAAAACATTTTAATAAAAGCAAGGGGTACCAGTTCCGCCGGAAAGTGTAATAAATCCGCCAGGGGACTGCATAATCTTCCGAAAAAATCCAGAAATCCGGAAGCCCGCAGAACGCCTACTGCAATCATAAGGGCAACCAGCGTAGGCATAATGCCCACTACTGTTTTGAAACCGTCCTTTGCTCCTTTTACAAATTCTTCGTATACGTTGCATTTATTGATTACCCCATATGCAATGATATAAAAAATCAGCACCGGAATAATAATATTGGATATATTAGATAAAACCTGAGCCATATCTGTAAGACCTGATATTTCTTATCCTTACAATATATGGCTTTTCTCATGGAAAAATCATTCCAAAATGATTTTTTTTTAATATATCTTTCTATAACATTACCTTAAAAGGTCAGAAATTAAATCGCTTAAAGGAACTGACAAAAATATATGCACTCTATACGCCTATCCATGCCGCCTATAACGAGAAAAAGCCGCCTTGCTGGCAGCTTGATTTATTTGTCTGTTATGAGTTTTTAATTGAGATGGCTTAGACAGATTCACCGCCATTTTCATTTCTCAAAGCCTGTTCCTCTTGCCACTTATTCTTTAAAGTACAATTTCTTTATGTCCTCGCCATCTGGCAAATTTTCAATTGCCCTTACTACTCTAAGTTGTCCATTTTTCGGGAGTTTGTCAATAAATTTCTTTTCTTTCTTCTTGATAATAATTTTATACATCAGTCAATCCCCCATTCTTTCATACACTCGTCTAAAGTGTATGCTTTATCTTTTTCGGGGTCAGGGTCATTTTCATAATTCTCCCACATTCTTTGACAAAAAATATTGTCGGCTTCCTCATCAGCGGCTACGCCTTGAACATATGCCAGAACATAACCCATTTTGTAATCTGGTATACTATCCAGTAGTTCTACAATTCTTTCTTTATTGCTCATTTCGTTAATCTCCTTTCTATGGTCAATCACTTGCTCTCCTGATAATTATTTTCGCACTCTAATATCAGAATATTATCAATCTTTTTTAATAATATTTTATAATTTCTTCATCTGTTGGTATTACTTCTACAATATCACCAGGCTGCAACTTACACATAATACATATTTTATTAAGAAAGGAGCTTTCTGCAATCTTTTTCATGAATTACATACAT
>CAZDPE010000002.1:53727-65179 GCA_964507235.1 uncultured Lachnospiraceae bacterium | reverse complement strand
AAATAACAAAAATGCTTGGTAAAAATGTATAAATCGGCAACTTATGAATGCGCACGGCTGAACTGTTACATTCTTATGGAGTAAAACTATACCTCAAATAATAAGTCCGCATAAGTAGGAAAAGGCCAGTATTTCTTATCCACAATCTTTTCCAGTTCATCAGCCGGCTTTCTCAGGGCATTCATGGCAGCAACAACATTATCATGATAATAAAATGCCTGCTCTTTACCCCGCTCCATATCAGAGGCTTCCTTTTCCACCTTAAGCAGATGCTCCGCCGCTTTTTTTGTTTCAGTCAGCTTTTCCGTAACCGTTTTTAACAGTTCTGCTGTAACAGATGAATCTGCCCCGACTGCCTGAATAGCTGCTGCGGTATCCGCCAGTTTTCCGGCGAAGCTTATTACGGATGGTATAATCTGCTTATTCGCCATATCAACCATAGTAAGGGCTTCAATGTTAATCGTCTTTGCGTAGGTTTCATACAGAATTTCCGCACGGGAACGCAGTTCTGCTTCCGTAAAAATTCCGAATTTTTCAAACAGCCGGATGGATTTTTCCGTAGTCAGTGCATCCACCGCTTCTACCATAGACGGAATATTGGGAAGTCCTCTTCTTGCCGCTTCTTCCTCCCACTCTTTTGCATAGCCGTTTCCGTTAAAAATAATTCTCTGATGTGCAGTCATATATTCCTTAATCAGATCATGCACTGCAAGCTCAAAATCCTCCGCCTTTTCCAGTCTGTCCGCCGCTTCGCAGAAAGCCTCAGCAACGATGGCATTAAGAGTGGTGTTAGGGCTTCCGATGGAATCCTCGCTTCCCACCATCCGAAATTCAAATTTATTTCCGGTAAAGGCAAAGGGCGATGTCCTGTTGCGGTCTGTAGCATCTTTTACAAAGTCAGGCAGTGTGGATACACCTGTCCTTAAAACGCCGCCTTCCTTTAATTTATCGGCCTTTCCTGTTTCCACCAGCTGCTCAACCACATCCTCAAGCTGCTCTCCCAGGAAAATGGAAATAATAGCAGGAGGCGCTTCATATCCTCCCAGTCTGTGGTCATTTCCCACATTGGATGCACTCTGGCGAAGCAGATCCGCATGAGTATCCACGGCCTTCATAATACAGGCAAGCACCAGCAAAAACTGAATATTCTCATTGGGTGTCTGTCCCGGCTCCAGGAGATTTACCCCATTATCCGTTGTAATGGACCAGTTATTGTGTTTGCCGGAACCATTGATTCCCGCAAAGGGTTTTTCATGCAGCATACAGCGAAGCCCATGCTTCCCCGCAACCCTCTTTAATGTTTCCATAACAAGCTGATTGTGGTCTACGGCAACGTTAGCGGATTCATAAATAGGAGCCAGTTCATGCTGCGCAGGCGCCGCTTCATTATGCTGGGTCTTGCTGGTAACACCAAGCTTCCAGAGTTCAATATTCACATCATGCATAAATGCACCGATGCGCTCCCTGATAACGCCGAAATAGTGGTCATCCATTTCCTGTCCCTTAGGTGCAGGTGCGCCGAATAAGGTTCTTCCGGCAAAAATAATATCTTCTCTCTGCAGCGCTTTTTTCTGGTCAACAAGAAAATATTCCTGCTCCGCTCCTACTGAAGGCGTTACTTTTTTTGCCTCTGTATTGCCGAATAAACGAACAATTCTTACAGCCTGTTTACTCAGCGCTTCCATGGAACGCAAAAGGGGCGTTTTTTTATCCAGGGCTTCACCTTTGTAAGAACAAAACGCAGTAGGAATACAAAGAGTGGGGCCTGTTGCCGTTTCCTTGATAAAAGCAGGAGAAGTAATATCCCATGTGGTATATCCTCTTGCTTCAAAGGTAGCCCGAAGCCCTCCCGATGGAAATGAGGAAGCATCCGGCTCTCCCTTAATCAGTTCTTTACCGGAAAACTCCATCAGCATCTTGCCATCCTCATCCGGATGAGTTACGAAAGAATCATGCTTTTCAGCAGTAATTCCCGTCAGCGGCTGAAACCAGTGGGTATAGTGGGTTGCACCGTTTTCCACCGCCCAGGCCTTCATGGCTTTGGCCACAACATCCGCTGTTTCCAGCGTAAGCTCTCCTCCTTCTTCCATAACCTTAATGACTTCTTTAAACACATTTTTTGGCAGACGTTCCCTCATGATTGCCCGGGTAAATACTTTACTGCCGAACAACTCTTCTACCTTAAGCACTTCGCTCATTCCTTTTCCTCCCTTAATAGTATATACATAAACAAATCCCGGTAATTCTCTATTTTTCCCTGCGCACACGAAGCAGGTCATATTGCTCCGCAATTCCCCCCAATTCCACATAAAGCACCTGCTGGGGATGAGGCGCGCTCTCCACGCTTTCTCCTTCCGGCGTTGTCATGGAAAGTACCTTTACCGGTACATTCCTGCCGTCAGGCTTCATAATTTCAATTTCATCTCCCACACAGAATTTATTTCTCTGCTCAATTTTAACTGTTGTAATTCCCTGTAATCCTTCCGGTATATCCCCCGCACGTTTTGCTGCTTCTTCTACAATGCCAAGATAAATGTATTCATTTACATACGTATTGGAATCGTAAATCTGGGTATTCTCATCCGGTTTTCCAAAATAAAAGCCGGTGGTAAACTGACGGTAAGTGCATTTTGAAATTTCAGCTTTATACCAATCCATATTTTTGCGGTATTTTTCTTCGGATTCCAGATAATCATCAATAGCCTTGCGGTAAGTTCTGGCAACAGCCGCCACATACAGCGCAGTCTTCATGCGGCCTTCTATTTTAAAGCTGTCTATTCCCGCTGCAATCATTTCAGGAATATGCTCTATCATGCACAAATCCTTAGAATTAAAGATATAGGTGCCTCTTTCATTCTCATATACAGGCATATACTCGCCCGGTCTTGTTTCCTCCACCACGGCATACTTCCATCTGCAGGGATGGGTACACGCCCCCTGGTTGGCGTCCCTTCCTGTAAAATAATTGCTCAGAAGGCATCTGCCCGAATAGGAAATGCACATAGCTCCATGGATAAAGCTTTCAATTTCCATACTCTCCGGAATTTTGGCCCTGATTTCCGCAATTTCCTTCAGGGACAATTCTCTGGCGGAAACAACCCTTTTTGCCCCCTGCCCATACCAGAATAAATAAGTCATGTAATTAGTATTATTAGCCTGTGTGGAAACATGAATATCAATTTCAGGACAGATTTCCTTCGCCAGCATAAACATCCCCGGGTCTGAAATAATCAATGCGTCCGGCTTCATTTCCTTTAATTCCCGGAAATACTCTGCCGCTTCCTCTATATCCTTATTATGAGCCAGAATATTGGCGGTTACATGCACTCTTACCCCATGCCGATGGGCAAATTCAATTCCCAAAGCCATATCTTTCTTTGAAAAATTCCTGGCCTTGGCACGAAGACTGAAAGCCTCTCCGCCGATATAAACTGCATCTGCTCCAAATAAAACCGCAGTTTTCAGAACCTCCAGACTGCTTGCCGGTATTAAAAGCTCTGGTTTTCTCATTTCCTTCATCCTTCCTCTTTTATTCCCGTGAGCAATGAGTCAAAGTCATTCCTGCATGACCTTGATAAATGGCGCGAGAATCAATGTCCCGTTGCTTGCAGCGGGGTTGCTCTGACCACACGATAACTGAAAATTCTCCGGGCGCACTGTCCGTTACCGGATACGTACGCTGACTGTCACCCCGTCGCCCACCGGAAGTATGTCTGTCTGCAGTGCATCATTATGCTTCAATTCATACAAATAGTCCCGCATTCTGGTATGAATGGTTCTGTTTCTTCTTGTCACCGCATATCGCGACTCCATTACATCACCGTCCTGAAGCACATTATCCGATATCAAAATGCCTCCTGCCGAAAGCAGCCGCAGAATATCGGGAAGGAAATGAATATACTGCCCTTTGGCAGCATCCATAAAAATCATATCATAAGGCTCCGAAAGCTCTTTTAAAATTTCCGCGGCATCTCCCTCCAACAGGGTAATGCATTCTTCCTTTCCCGCCTTCTTAAAGTTTTCCCTGGCAAGAGGAATTCTCTTTTCATATTTTTCTATGGTAGTAATCCTGCAGCTTTCCGGTCCGTATTCGCTCATCAACAACGCAGAAAAACCAATGGCCGTTCCCACCTCCAGAATCCTTTCCGGCTTCTTTATTGCAAGAAGAAGCTTCAAAAGACTCTGCATTTGTGGTCTGATAATCGGTACATTGGTTTTAAGGGCATATTGCTCCAATTCATTCAAAAAGGGAGTATTTCCGGTATCAAAGGAACTAATAAACGTACTGATTCTTTCTTCCGTAATCATATAAATACTCCTCTTTATTCTTCTGCCATTCCTTCTGTATTCTCCAGGTCAGCATCTTCGCCCTGCTCATGCTCATCTCCGGGTGCGCTGCTTTCACCGCTATTTGCATCATCTCCTGCATTTTCAGCAGAATTGCTGCTTCCGGTACTGGTACTTTCCGGCTCCTCTGCCGGAGTAGACATTATCTCTAGCATTTCCTCAGCTGTCATACCGGTATTCAAATCATAAATTCCCGGAAGAATCTCCCCATGATACGCAGACAGAAATTCCTGAATTACAAACAGGTTTGCATCCTCAATCAATCCCTTTTCCTGCAGCATTTCCGCAATTTCTTTGACACTTGCATCCTGCGCAATACCTATGGTTATTGTCCTTCCGCCTGTCACAGATACCGGCTTATCCGCAAAAACCCTGTATCCGAAATCATAAGCTGCCGTAGCGCTGCGGAACACAAACATTACAACCACTGCTATTACAATCACTTTAATAATTGTTTCAATAACAGCACCTACCAGATATTTTCCATTCATAAGCCACCACGCCTTTCTGCTGTTAAGCGGTTATTCAAAATCTACCTTTTCTGTAATATAAAGGGTTATTTCCTGCATCATTCTGCAAAAAGCCAGCTCTGCCCGCAGAAATTCATCTACAAGCGGATCCTCCCTGAACTTTTCATACTCCTGTTCAAAGGCATCCATTTTATCAAAAAGTTCTTCTTGCTGAGTATTGTTTTGAATTTCAAAATTTCTTTTCCGAAATTCATTTACCTTCTGATATTGCTCCGGGTGTTTCTTTAATTTTTCCCGCTGGTCATAATATTTTATATAAATATCCGTTTCTTTAATTGCTTTCACAAACTTCAGCATTGCGTTTTCCAATTTGTCATCCATATCACAATCTCCGTATTAAACCTCCATAATAATGGGTAAAATCATGGGCCGGCGTTTCGTTTTTTTCCATACATAATCTCCAAGAGAATCCTTTATGGAGCTTTTCAGCTTTCCCCAATCGGTAATTCCTCTGTTAAGGCATCCGTCTATTGTTTCATTCACTACAATTCTGGCTTCATCCATCAATTCATCCGATTCTCTCACATATACAAATCCCCTGGAAACAATATCCGGACCGGAAATCAGTTCATCCGTCGCCCCATCCAGTCCCAGAACAACAATTAAAATACCATCCTCTGCCAGATGCTGCCTGTCTCTTAATACAATATTTCCCACATCGCCTACGCCGAGTCCGTCTACCAGGATATCCCCTACCGGAACTTTTCCCGTGACCGCTGCACTCTCATCTGTCAATTCCAGTACATCTCCCGACTGCAGAATAAATATATTTTCCTTAGGCATTCCCAGTTCCTTCGCTATTTTTGCCTGCGCAATCAGATGCTTATATTCCCCATGCACCGGAATTGCGTACTTAGGATGCACCAATGTATAAATCAGCTTAATTTCCTCCTGACAGGCATGTCCTGATACATGAACATCCTGGAAAATAACGTCGGCGCCCTTTACAAGCAGCTCATTAATTACATTTGTAACAGCCTTCTCATTTCCGGGAATCGGATTGGAGGAAAAAATAACAGTGTCATGAGGCCCTATAGAAATCCGTCTGTGATTGTTTTCCGCCATACGGCTTAAAGCCGCCATGCTTTCTCCCTGACTGCCGGTTGTAATGATAACTGTTTTTTCATCAGGATAATTTTTAAGCTGCTCTATGTCAATCAGTGTCTGATCCGGTATACTAAGACATCCCAGATTAGTGGCTACATCAATAATATTCACCATGCTTCTGCCTTCCACCACAACCTTACGGCCGAATTTATAGGCGGAATTAATAATCTGCTGCACCCTGTCCACATTGGAGGCAAAGGTTGCAATAATGATACGTGTATTTTTATGCTCCTCAAACAGCGCATCAAAAGTCTTGCCCAGCGTACGTTCAGACGGCGTAAATCCGGGGCGTTCCGCATTGGTAGAGTCACACATCAGGGCAAGCACTCCCTTTTTCCCAAGTTCTGCAAAACGCTGCAAATCAATGGCATCCCCAAACACCGGCGTGTAATCCACCTTAAAATCTCCTGTATGCACCACTATGCCCGCCGGGGAATAAATGGCAAGTGCTGCTGCATCCACTATACTGTGATTTGTTTTAATAAATTCTACTCTGAACTGTCCCAGATTAATAGCCTGTCCGAATTTAACCACCTTACGCTTTACATTATTAATAAGATTATGCTCCTTCAGCTTATTCTCAATTAATCCCATAGTAAGTCTGGTAGCATAAATGGGCACATTAATATCTTTAAGTACATAAGGCAGAGCTCCGATATGATCTTCATGACCGTGGGTAATCATAAAGCCCTTAACCTTTTCAAGGTTATTCTTTAAATAGGTAATATCCGGGATAACAAGATCGATTCCGAGCATATCGTCTTCCGGAAAGGACAAGCCGCAATCCACTACAATAATACTGTCTTCGTATTCGAAGGCAGTAATGTTCATGCCAATCTGTTCCAGGCCGCCCAGGGGAATCACCTTCAGCCCGGAACTTCTTTTTTCTTCAATTTTCTTCAATCAAATTTCCTCCAAATTCCGAGTAATACCTGTAGAATTTTGCTTCATGGCGGATAACCTGCTTCTGAAAACAATGATTCTTTAAGCCGTTATTTTACTTCCCCGTTTTTCCAACGCACAAAGTCATTGCCCCAGGTTAATACCGTCAATCAAATTCCATTCAGCAGGAACTACATCATTTTTATTCATGATTCAATATCAATATCTTCAAGCAAATTTTCAAATACGGCTGCAACTGCAGACAATTCCGTATCATCCTCTACAATTTCGTAGATGCTTTCCGTATCTTTTCCTTCAGAGATTTCCCTTAAAATAAATGCATCAGAATCTCCTTCTTCTTCCTCTGTTACTAAAATATAGTGTCTGCCGCCTATCTTTGTCTGCTCAAGTACATAAAACCAGGCAGTTTCTTCTCCTTCCAACGCAAATGCTATCTTTTCCAATTTGACAACTGTCCCTTTCTTACTTTTTTGAAGCCTTCAAATCCAGAAATCCCTGTAAAATCAGCACTGCTGCAATTTTATCCACATATTCCTTCCTGTTTTCTCTTCGGATTCCGGCTTCCATCATAGTCTTGTCCGCAGCTACCGTAGTCAGTCTTTCATCCCACATATGAACGGGAAGTCCTGTACGTCTTTCAAGCTTATCCTTAAATTCAAGCGTAAGCTCCGCCCGGTTTCCAAGAGAATCGTTCATATTCCTGGGAAGTCCCAACACGATTTCTTCTACCTGATACTCCAGAATCAGTTCTTCAATTCTGGCAAGTGTCCGGCGTAATTTATTTTCATCTTTTCTTCTGATTATTTCTATTCCCTGAGCGGTAACGAGCATAGGGTCACTGATGGCCACTCCCACTGTTTTCGCTCCGAAATCCAATCCCATTATTCTCATATCTTATTTTCAGTTTATTTCCAATGATTGTTTTTAATATAGTCTGTCAGCAGTTCTTCCACAAGCTCATCGCGTTCCACCTTCATAATAAGGCTTCTCGCATTGCGGTAGCTTGTAATATAAGTAGGATCTCCCGACATAATATATCCTACTATCTGATTTACCGGATTGTAACCCTTTTCGGTCAAGGCCTGATAAACATCTTCCAATATCTTTTTTACACTGTTATTGTCTGTTTCTACCCTAAAAAATTGTGTATTTCCCAAATCCTGCATAAGTCGCACCTCTTATTTTATCTAACCCTATCAAATCTTATCTTACCCTATTTCGGCATAAAATTCAATGATATTTAAGCTTAAGTCTATTGTCTGTCGAAAAGAAGGATATCCGGCTGTAAAAATTCACTGAATACACCGTGAATGATCTGCCCGGACAGCAATTCATCTGTCGGCAGGGCAGCTTTAATATATTCCATGCTGTGTCCAATCTGATACTTTCTTCCATTTATCATCTTCTCTTCTTCAAATAAAATGGAAGTGTGCTTATGTAAATGCTCCTTTCTGTATGCAAGGGACATCTTCTCTTCAAGTGCCGCCAACTCGTTGCTCCGCAATGCTTTTTTATTTTCCGGGACCTGATTCTCCATGGCCGCCGCCACAGTACCCTTTCGCATTGAATACTTAAAAATATGCATCTCATAAAACCCTGTTTTTTCAAGGAACTCCCTGGTAATTGCAAATTCTTCTTCTGTTTCTCCCGGGAACCCCACGATTACATCCGTGGTAACCGCAGGATTATCAAAATATTTTCTCAAAATACATACCTTTTCATAGTATTCCCCGGCAGTATATTTTCTATTCATCCGCTTCAGCACTGAATCACATCCGCTTTGCAAAGACAGATGAAAATGCGGGCAGAATTTTTCAAAGGATGCCAAAGCACCCGCAAATTCTTCGGTTATGATTCTGGGTTCCAAAGAGCCCAGACGGATGCGTTCAATCCCTTCCACCTCATGAATTTTACCAATCAAAGACAGCAGTCTTTTACAGGGAAAGGTTTCTCCCGAAGGAACAGCCTTAATCTCATCAGGGTCAAGCCCATAGGAGCTCAAATGAATGCCTGTAAGCACCATTTCCTTATATCCGTTTCCGGCAAGGCTTCTCACTTCTTTAAGAATTTCTTCTTCGCTCCGGCTTCTTACCCTTCCCCGGGCATAAGGTATAATGCAGTAAGAGCAAAACTGATTGCAGCCGTCCTGAATTTTAATAAAAGCTCTTGTATGCCCGGCAGTCCGCTGAAGCATCATTGATTCATATTCATTTGTGCAGTTAATGTCTATTACCGACCTTCCACCAAGGGTTTTATCGCTGTTTTCTTTTTTTCCCCGCTCAGCTAAATATTCTTCCAGAATAGGTATCAAATCCTTCTTGCGGTTATTTCCAATCGCCAGATCAATGCTGTCATCCTTCAGCGCTTCCTCTTTTCCCGTCTGCACATAGCATCCTACCGCCACTACCACAGCATTGGGATTCATTTTCTTTGCCCGGTGAAGCATCTGCCTGCTCTTTCTGTCAGCAATATTGGTAACGGTACATGTATTTATAACGTAAATATCGGCCTGTTCATCAAATGGTACAATTTTATAGCCTTTTTCTTGTAACATTTGTTGCATAACATCCATTTCGTATCCATTTACTTTGCAGCCGAGATTATGTAATGCTACACTTTTCATGTTATTCTCCATTTTTTTTGTATTGTTTTATCATTGACTTTTCCCCCCGAATCCTTTACTATACTAGCATGAAGGTATGAAAAATTTAAGGAGGTAATTACAATGAAAACAGTACAGATTTCATTAAATTCTATCGACAAGGTAAAATCTTTTGTAAACGATATTACAAAATTCGATTATGACTTTGATTTAGTTTCCGGAAGATATGTAATTGATGCTAAATCCATTATGGGTATCTTCTCATTAGACTTATCCAAGCCTATCGATTTAAATATCCACGCAGAAGAAAATGTAGATGAAGTTTTAGTTGCATTAAAGCCTTACATGATTTAATGAACAAACCAGTCGATCCGGTTTAACATCGGAATGACAAGTGGTTAATACCACAGTACATCGGAAGGATGGTAACATTCTTCCACATTAACAATAGGAAGCACGCTTTGCGAACTTTCTATTGTCATAAATAAAATTTTTAAACGGCACATTCAACAAATGTGCCGTTTTATTCATGGCAGTCAGCAGCCCCGCTGCAAGCAACGGGGCATCGACCCTCGCGGCAGTCGCCAAATGCCTGCAAACAGTCACTTGGATCGTTTTCCGTGGGAATGAAAGCCCGCCGGACGTGTTTTCTATTGTATGTTCCATGAATTACCGTTCTTCCGCTTTGGATTTATCTCTCATAATTCACTACAATAACTTCATCTGTATCCAGCGCCGTCTGCACCAATTCATCAATCTTTTCTTCCAGATTCTGTTCATGCTTTTTAATAATATTCAGATTGGGTTTAGTAACGGGATGCTTGGCCACGAAAATAGTGCAACAGTCCTCGTAAGGCAGTATGGAGGTTTCATAGGTTCCTATTTTTTCGGAAACATCCACAATCTCCATTTTATCAAAACCAATCAAGGGGCGAAATACAGGCAGAGTACACACTTCATTGGTAACTGCAAGGGACTGAACGGTCTGGGAAGCAACCTGTCCGATGCTTTCACCTGTAACTAATGCCAGGCATTCCGTATCCTTCGCCAGCTTTTCCGCAATCTTCATCATATAACGCCTCATAATAATCGTAAGCTCATCATGAGGGCATTTATCATAAATATAAAGCTGAACATCCGTAAAATTAATTACATGCAGATAAATCGGTCCCGTATATTTTGAAACCTGCCTTGCCAAATCCACTACCTTCTGCTTTGCGCGGTCACTGGTATACGGAGGCGCATGGAAATAAACCGCATCAATTTTGACTCCTCTTTTGGCAACCATATATCCCGCAACAGGAGAATCGATTCCTCCCGACAAAAGAAGCATAGCTTTACCGTTGCTTCCCACAGGCATTCCTCCGGGGCCAGGAATTATTTCAGAATATATATATATCTTCTCCCTGATTTCCACATTCAAAAGCACATCCGGCTGATGCACATCCACCTTAAGTTCCGGAAAAGCATCCAAAAGCACTCCGCCCAGCTCCACATTCAGTTCCATGGAATTTAAAGGATAATTCTTTCTGGCTCTTCTTGCCTGCACCTTAAACGTAATATTTTTATCCGGGTACACTTCATCCATATATTTTACTATGGATTCACCTAATTTTTCAAAACCCTCATCCTCCACATGAACTACCGGACAAATGCCGGAAATGCCGAATACTGTTTTTAGGTTGTCCACTGTTTCGTCAAAGTCAAATTCAGACAATGCTTCCACATAAATTCTTCCGGGGGTACGGGTTACTTCAAATTTTCCTTCGCAGCGCTTCAAAGCATATTTAATCTGCTTTACAAGAGCTTCTTCAAAAAGATATCTGTTCTTTCCTTTAACGCCGATTTCCGCATATTTGATTAAAAAAGCTGAAAACATATTTACTCCTTATCTATTCACGGGCTTCACCCTATATAGGATGCGTCTGATAAAATCCCCTGCAAGCAGGGATTTTACCACACT
>CAZDPE010000002.1:0-53627 GCA_964507235.1 uncultured Lachnospiraceae bacterium | reverse complement strand
TTCGCCCTATATAGGATGCGTCTGATAAAATCCCCTGCAAGCAGGGATTTTACCACACTCTTTTCCTTCAGCAGGGCTTTCGCAGTGTCATTCGCAAGCAAGCTTGCTCATTCACGGGCTTCGCCCTATATAGGATGCGTCTGATAAAATCCCCTGCAAGCAGGGATTTTACCATCCGCATCCTTTGCACTGCTCATTGCTTACGTGTATATTTTCTAAGTACAGGAATTATATCACACATTACCTGTAAAGTATAGTTTATTTCTTCCATAGTAGTGAAGATGGAAAAGCTGAAACGAATGGTAGAGCCAAGCAGATCCTTATCTATTCCTATTGCCTGCAGGGTTGCCGAGGGCTGAGGCTTTCGGGCGGAGCAGGCGCTTCCTGCTGAAACATAGATGCCCTTATCCTCCAACGCATGAAGCATAACCTCACTTCTGACATCACGAATAGAAACGCTTACCACATGAGGTGCTCCATCCCTGCCAGAATGACCGTTTACGGTAACGCCGGGAATCTGAAGAACCCCCGAAACAAAAGCCTTCTTTAATTCATAAAGTCTTTCCACTTCACGGTCAAGATTTCCATAAATCATCTCAATTGCTTTCGCCATTCCTGCAATAGCAGGAACATTTTCTGTACCGGAACGAAGACCGCTCTGCTGTCCTCCGCCAAAGACAATGGGTTTGATTTTTACTTTTTCATCCACGTACAAAAATCCCACGCCCTTAGGTCCATGAATTTTATGTCCGCTGACGGACAGCAAATCAATATGCATCTTCTTAGGATAAATTCTGAATTTACCAAATCCCTGAACGGCATCTACATGAAACAGAATTCTGGGATTCATTCTTTTAATCAATGCCCCTGCTTCCGCAACAGGCTGAAGAGAACCAATTTCATTATTCGTATGCATAATGGAAACCAATATGGTTTCTCCTGTTATTGCACGCTGCAAATCTTCAAGCCGGATACATCCCTTTTCATCCACCGGAAGATAGGTTATACGAAAACCTTCCTCCTCCAAATGCTTCATGGTCTGCAAAACAGCCGGGTGCTCAATCTGCGTGGTAATCAGGTGCCGCCCAAAGCGGCAGTTAGCATACGCACATCCCCTGATGGCAAGATTATCCGATTCAGTTCCTCCTGAGGTAAAAAAGATTTCTTTTTCATTTACTTTCAAATTCTTTGCAATAACTTCCTGCGCATACCGGATATACTGCTCTGCCTGCACGCCTTTTCTATGCAGACTGGAGGGATTGCCGTAATCCTCGCACATAATCTTTGTCATTAGACCAGCCACTTCATCAAAGCATCTGGTAGTGGCAGAATTATCTAAATAAACCTCCATGATGTCACCAGTCCTTCTATTTGTAAATATAATGATTTTATCTATGATTATCTTATGCTGTCTTTGTTATTTGTTGCCTTATTCTCTCTTTTTGCGTCATTTTTTTCATTCTTCCAGGCGGTACATAATCCATGAAAGCACTGTCATTCCTGCCGTTTCTGTCCGGAGAATCCGCTTCCCCAGCGTAACAGGAATCATTCCGCTCTCCATGGCTTCCGTAATTTCCGTTTCCTCAAATCCCCCTTCGGGTCCTATGAAAACAGCAATGTCCTCCCCCGGCTTCAGTCCGTCAATAATACGTTTGGTTTCCTTCATATCCTCCGAAAGCTCATAAGGTATCAGCCTCACCTGGCATTTTTTACTGTAAGCAACGGCCTCTTTCATAGTCATGACATTTTTTATTTCAGGAATAATTCCCCGTTTGCTCTGTTTTGCTGCAGCCTCTGCAATTCCCTGCCATCTGGCTATTTTGCTCTTTTCTTTTTTAGCATCCAGCTTCACTACCGCCCGCCTGCAGGAAACGGGAATCACCTCATAGACGCCAAGCTCAACCGCCTTTTGAATCACAAATTCCATTTTATCAGCCTTAGGGAGCCCTTGGAAAAGATAAATTTTAGAAGGAAGTTCAATTCCGTCTTCCTTTATAAAACGCAGAGTACAGACAATCTCTTCTTCAGAAATTTCTTCAATTCCACACCGGTATTCCTTTCCATCCACACCATTACTTACGGAAATTTCATCACCTGTTTTCATGCGGAGGACATTTTTAATATGATTTACATCTTTTCCTGTAATAATAATTCTATGTCCCTGTATTTGGGAGGCATCTACAAAAAACTGGTACATAATCATTTTCCTCTGCTTTCTGCCTACGGTTTCCTTGCAGTTACAGAAACCCATTCGCCCTGATAAGTCACTTCAAGCACCTCTAATCCGGCTGCTTTTACAGCATCCGTTACCGTCTGCTCTTTATCATCAATAATGCCGGATGTAATATAAATGCCTCCGCTTTTCAGCTGATGCAGAATAACAGGGGTTAAAGGAACAAGCACATCGGCAAGAATATTCGCCACCACAATATCATAGCATTCATACCCTGCCTCGTCCTGGATTTTCTTTTCCGTAATGATATTACCGATAATCAGCTTAAAAGCATCCTCCGGAATTCCGTTTACCTCTTTATTTTCCCTTACGGCCTCAATAGCGCAGGGATCCAGGTCGGTGCCAATTGCTTTTTTGGCTCCAAACATAATGGAAAGAATAGCCAGAATACCGCTTCCGGTTCCTACATCCAGCAGAACTGTTTCCGGCGTAATATACTTACGCAGCTGCCGGATGCACAGCTGAGTGGTATCATGCATCCCTGTTCCGAAAGCTGTCCCGGGGTCTATGTGCAGAATCATTTTATCCTTATCCTCCGGCTGTACTTCTTCCCATGAAGGAATCACAAGCACATCATCTATGGTAAACTGATGAAAATACTGTTTCCAGTTATTAATCCAGTCAATATCCTCAGTTTCATCAACCGCAATGCTGCCTTCCCCAATATCCATAAAGGAACGCAGTTCCTCCAGCTCATTTGACATTTCCCCCAAAATCTGCTCCTGCGTTTTCCTTTCCCCGCCGACTTCAAGAGAGCCGTCCTCTTTTTCCTCCACGAAAAAGCTTAAAAATGCGATACCGTCATCCTCCGGTCCATCAGGCAGAATATCCACAAACATCTGCTCTTTTTCCGCTGCTGTCAGCGGAATCTTATCTTCGATTTGCGCCCCTTCCAGTCCGATATCATAGAGAGCGCTGATAATCATATCTTCTGCATCCGTTATGGTTTTTATTTTAAATTTCATCCATTTCATAAGAAAACTCCCTTTCTTTCCCTGATTTCCTTCCATGTTTCAGGTTGCATCTTACAGAATTTAATATTATCATAGAAATGGCTTTGTTGCCAATACAAAAGAAAGAGGCAGACTATGATACAGGATATTTATCCCAAAATTTATCACAATGAATATCAGGACACCAAACCGGAAGAAAATGATTTTATTCTGGTTTTTCATAAAAATACAGCGCTTGTACGCTTTCAGGACGGAAAACTGCGTTACCCCACCTTAAAAGAAATGGGAGGATTTCCCTGCGATTACTATTATCTCTTTTCCATTGATAACTATAAATATTTTCTGGCTCATCCCTCAGAGGGATGGAGGATGAATGAAAGCGGCGAAATTGTTTCCGGCATTTCTTATGATGAGCCTGTCATTATTCTGGAGGGGTACCGCTATGAAAATGTGAGCATTTTCAGGACTGCAGATTCCAGACACAATGCCTTTGCAGGAATTACCGCCCATCATCTTTTCGGCTGGTATCAGACCAATCAGTTCTGCGGCCGCTGCGGTCTGCCAATGAAGCCTGACCATAAGGAACGGATGCTTTTCTGCCCCAGATGCCATAATATGGTCTATCCCGGAATTTCACCTGCCGTTATTGTGGGCGTTCTGAATGGGGACAAAATTCTGATGAGCAAATATGCCGGACGTTCTTATACCAACTATGCGCTGATTGCAGGCTTCACCGAAATAGGAGAAAGCGCAGAACAGACTGTGGCAAGAGAAGTCATGGAAGAAGTAGGCTTAAAAGTAAAGAATATCCGCTATTATAAAAGCCAGCCCTGGGCTTTCTCCGGGAGCCTGCTTATGGGCTTTTTCTGCGACCTTGACGGCGAAGACAACATTAAACTGGATACCAGCGAGCTTGCAGAAGCAGGCTGGCACTCCCGGGATGAAATTACCCTTCAGGCTGATAATGTCAGCCTCACAAGGGAAATGATTATGCTGTTCAAAGAGGGAAGGATTAATCATATTTTGAAATAATATAATCCGGTTTTTCCGGGTGAGCCAAATCATACTTCCACTCACCATTTTCATATTTCCAACAATGACATCCGGTATCTTCTGATTGTATCCATATGTTATAGCTGTCGTTTTCCCAGCACATTCCCCAATAATCCCATGCTCTCGTCGGCGAAAAGCTTCCTACTGTTTTCCCTGTTTCACTGTCTTTAATATCCACAATAATTCTGCGTTTCAGGCTGCTTATCCCCAGTCCCTTTTCCACTTCCTGATGTGCAATCAGCCTGCCGTCATAGCTGTAAGTATCTTCAGGTGTAAAGGAATAGTATTCTTCATCATAAACCGGTGTAATTCCTTATTTTCACTATGAATACCTCCTTTGAAAAAATCCGGCGGGATTACACTTACCTGTTCTCCCTGCCGGATTTCTCAATTATTTATCCTTTTTCTTCAGGCCAGAATTGCATCTATTCTGCTGCACTCTTCCCGGGTAAAGGTAATGTTGTCAAGAGCCTTAATATTCTCCAGAATCTGCTCCGGCCTGCTTGCTCCAATTAAAACAGAGGTTACCTTTCCGTCACGCAGAATCCAGGAAAGCGCCATCTGCGTCAGAGATTGCCCTCTTTCCACAGCAATATCATTCAGCTTCCGTACTTTTTCCATTTTTTCAGCTTCCAGATTATTCTCATGCAAATAAGGACTTTTTCCCGTACCAATGCGTGAATCCTTCGGAATTCCGTTTAAGTACTTCCCTGTAAGCACTCCCTGTGCCAGAGGACTGAATGCGATACAGCCCACACCGTTTTCATAAAGATAATCCTTCAGGCCGTCAGTTTCAATCCATCTGTCCAGCATGGAATAACGGGGTTGATGAATAATAAAGGGGGTACCCTGCCTTTTCAGAATTTCATACGCCTTCTGCGTTTGTTCCTTATTATAGTTGGAAATACCTACATACAGCGCTTTTCCCTGCCTTACTATCTGGTCCAGCGCTCCCATGGTTTCCTCAAGGGGTGTATCAGGATCCGGCCTGTGATGATAGAAAATATCCACATAATCAAGTCCCAGCTTCTTAAGGCTTTCATCAAGGCTGGCTATCAGATACTTTTTAGAGCCGCCGTCGCCGTATGGTCCCTTCCACATATCATATCCGGCCTTACTTGAAATAATCATCTCATTCCGATAGGGCATCAAATCGGACTTCAATATCCTTCCCATATTGTTTTCCGCACTGCCGTACACCGGTCCGTAATTATTCGCCAAATCAAAATGAGTAATCCCATTATCAAAGGCTGTAAAAAGAATTTTTTTCATATTTTCTTCATCATTTACAGAACCGAAATTATGCCACATGCCAAGGGACATGGCAGGCAGCTTAAGACCGCTGTTTCCGCATTTGTTATAAATCATTTTGTCATATCTTTCTTCACTTGCTGTATACATCCTGCTGTTTCTCCTTTTCTTATTTTGATTCCCGCGAGCAATGAGCCAAAGCCCGCAAGGCCCTGGCGGATGCCGCGAGGGTCACATACCATAGCGTCCGTAGGACGCATTGTGCTCTGCAGCGTTGCAAGCTTGATGCTCCGTTGCTTGCAACGGGGTTGTTGACTCAGACATCAGAAACTTTTCCCTTATATTAAAAGTATATCTTTTCTGTCATTCCAAAACAACTGTTTTATTTTCTGTTATAAAAACAAAGCGACAGCTTATTGAATATTATCCTGCCAGCCGATATAATAATCCTGTCATGTATATGATGCTTCTTCCTGATATGGAAAAAGAAAAATGAATGGCGGAATACTATGGAGGTTTTATTATGATTAAAAATATTATTTTAGATATGGGAAATGTACTTCTGTCCTTCAATCCGGAAATTCCTCTGAATGAATTTTGCAATAGCGGAGAGGCAAAAGATATCATCCGAAAAGAACTTTTTCAGGGGCCGGAATGGATACAGGGAGATTATGGCTATATTACCAATGAAGAACGTTTTGAGCCTGTCAGCAGACGTGTTCCCGCTGAGTTTCATGAACAGCTGAAAAAATGCACCCTGCGATGGGATATCTGTTTAAAACCTGTGCCCGGCGCAAGAGATTTCTGTAAATTTGTCAAAAACAAAAACCTAAAAATTTTTGTCCTTTCAAACGCTTGTAATACTTTTCATAGTTATTTTCCCGGATTTATGGATGAAACATTTTTTGACGGCATCATGGTTTCCTCAGAAGTCCGCATGATTAAGCCGGAACCCGGAATTTACCAACATTTTTTACGCACCTTCGGCCTTAAAGCGGAAGAATGCCTTTTTATTGATGACATGGAAGAAAATATAGCCGGTGCGGAAAAAACAGGCATAAAGGGCTTTGTTTTCAAGGGCGACTTTGAACCTGTAAAAAATTTTCTTAAAGAACAGGAAAAATAAAGGAGAACAAATGAAAAAGGAAAATCTGAAACGGGCAAAAATGCCTTCAGCCATTGCACTGCTCATTTGCCTTGCAATGATATTCATAAAACCCGGCGTGCAGGAGGATATCTGCGAGCAGCCTGCTGCACAGGAAGACGCTTACACAGCATCAAACACCCGGGAAGTGTCCTATGAAAAAACTGCTTCCGGCAAAGAACTGCCGGATAAAGCTGATGGAAATAACACGGTTGCCCTTCCGGAATACAGCTTCCGCTCCGAAAAGCTTCTGAATGAGCATTTTGAAAAACACGGTATAGAAATGGGCTTTGACAGCAAAGAAAATTATCTTGCGGCCGCTAATAAAGTAATTCAAAACCCGTATTCCCTTCACAAGCTGGAAGCTGAGGATGGCGATGATGTCTATTACCTGGAAACAACCAACGAATTCGTCATTGTTTCAGCGGACGGATACATAAGAACCTATTTTCTTCCGGATGCAGGCATAGATTATTACAACAGGCAGTAGTTTAATTTCTGTTTCTTATTTTACAGTATATTACAGCTGCTGCAGTACTGATAAGGGTTGCCACAATAGCAGGACCGATAATCCCCGCCGGATTCACACTGCCGTACTGCTGCCTGTAGGCAATCATATTTACCGGAATCAGCTGCAGGGAAGAGATATTCAAAATAAGAAAGGTACACATTTCATTGCTGGCAAACCTCTCTCTGCCGTTTCTTCCTTTCCTCCCATTTCCTCCTGCTTCTTCCAGATATCCTGCATTGCCCCTTTCCTCCTCCAGCCTGGCAAGTTCCTCCATTGCCTTTAATCCTGCAGGAGTGCAAGCCCAGCCAAGCCCCAGAATATTGGCTATAATATTCGTGGAAATATAATCCCGCGCTTTATGCCCCTTAGGAATTCCGGGGAACATAAAAGAAATAAAGGGTGAAAGAAATCCTGTCAGTTTTTCAATCAGCCCTGACCTTTCGGCAATTTCCATCAGCCCTACCCAAAACGCCATAATACCTGCCATGGAAATACATAAGGAAACTGCCTCCCCCGCACTCTGCAATGCGGCTTCCGTAATCTCCTTCATGGTTCCGTTAACAGCTCCGTATATTACTCCAATGAAAATCATTGCTGCCCAAATATAATTCAGCATGGCGCGCTCCGAAATTCTTTTTATTTATTATATGCTTCTTCCATCCTTTTATGCCTTTGCTTATCCTGATACATTTCTTTATCCGCCTGACTGGCAAATACTTCATAATCTATTTTTTCTACCTTCTCACCGGTAAAAAATCCAATACTTACCCACAGCTCATAGGGGTTGCCTGAAATAAGATTATATTCTCCCAGCTTTGCGTGAATTGCATCCTGAATTTCAATTGCCCTTTCTTTTCCTCTGGGATTTGCAGTAGCAATTAAAAATTCATCCCCGCCCATCCGGGCACAGATTTCTCCTTTTTCGGATACACTGTCTATAATCTTTCCAATCTGCCTTATTGCAATATCGCCTTCTGCATGTCCGTACCGGTCATTAATCTTTTTCAGATTGTCCATATCCAATGATATCAGGGTAAAATTGTCACAGCTTTTATCTCCATAAAACATTTTCTGCTTTTGCTTGTCAAATCCCCTTCTATTGTATAAACCTGTAAGTTCATCCCTGCTGAAAAGCTGTTCTTTAATTACTCTGCTCCAAAAGCCCTCTATATCGTTCCTGAAATGCATGATAAAAATATTCAGCAAATCAGGCCTGAATCTTTTATCTTCAAAGGTAAATGCCATATAACCGATTGTAATTCCCCGTAAATGCATGGGAAGGAACATAATCATATCTTCTTTTTCAAGGATATCAGGCAACCCCGGCAGCAGCTCGTACCGCTCAATAATCTCCAGTTTATTTGATGAATTTTCAGCAGCGGCGGCATTGCTGTGATATACGGCTGCCATCCGTTCAGAATAAACCTTTTCTTTATTTCTCTTCACCTGATTTAACAGTTCTTCCATATCCTCAGGAATCTTATTCGTCATTTTTTCATAGCAGAAGGTATTAAAACAAATCCAATATTCTTTATAAAAAACCGGCCTGGCAAACTTTTCCACTATGGGCAGAAGCTGTTCAAATTCGTCACAGTTGTCACTTTCCGCATTCATATTCAGCATTGTCTGATAATATTCGGAACTGCTTGAATGAATGTCCTGAAGTTCCAGAATCTTATCAGCGGGATTCATTACCTGATTGTTGTCACATCCGCAGGAATGTCCAATCTGAAGCTTATAAGGAACCATAATAAGTTCCTGTACCTTTTCACCCCTCCAAATGCCTGTCAGTGTTTCAAAAATAGTTTTTGTAGTTTCCTCCCATACATAAGCAGCAGTAGTCAGCCTGGGATTGTGATATTTTTCAAATTCAATGCCGTCAAAGCCGGTAACTTTGATGTCTTCCGGCACACGGATTCCCACTTCTTTCAGTCTGGTGCAGACATCCATTGCCATAGTATCATTCGCACATATAATGGCCTCCGGCAGTTCTTCCTCCTTTAAAAATTCATTCAGCACTTCTACCGCCGTATTACCCACAAAATTGCCGTATCCGCACCTCTTTTTTTCAAAAGGAATTCCATTCTCCCTAAGTACGTTCCTGTAGCTTTCAAAACGCTCTCTGGAAAACTTACTGATACGGTCCCCTCCGATGTAATTGACCTTACGGCAGCCATGATCCTCTACAATATGCTTTACAATCATTTTAAAGGTCTGTTCATAGGTAAAATCTATATTAATACATCCTTCAAGTCTTCTGTTTACAGAAATAACCGGAACGCCTGCTGCAATCGCCAAATCTGCTATGGCTCTGTCAATTCTGATTTTTTTAAAGGTTTCCGACATAATAACCACGGCATCAAAAGCAGCACTATCAAAGACAGAATAAATTTGCTTTTCTCCATGGTCGTTCATATCATCATAATACAAGTCAGTCAGGGTGGAAAAAACTATTGTTTTACAATTGTACTGACTGCAAAGTCTTCGAAAATAAGAAATATTTTCGCTTTGCTCGTCCCTGTGAAAACGTGAAATGCAATAAGCAACCACCTTATAGTTTTTACCCTCAGAATATTTCTTCACTTATGCAGCCCCCTTATCCCGAAGTAAACCGAAATACAGCTTTATTATACCACACCGGCCAAAAGGATACCACTTTATCACCCGTTTTTATAGAAAAAATAAAACGGATGTATTATAATCTATTTTAGGATTACTTATCTGTTCATTACCATAAATAAGGATTTAAACCATGAAATCTCTCTGGAAAAATTTGAAAAAAACTGTATGTTTCCTATTTCTCTGCCTGAATCTTCTTATCATCGGATGCAGTCAAAAACCGGAGCCCTATGTTTCCTCATCCACAACAATCCGGGATAACACTCCTATTTGTCTGGTTCCTACAGCCGCCGGAGATGTTATTTATACCAATGATTATGTCACTGTTGATGCTTCTAATATTCAGGAAGGCTATATCATGGCCGATTATACCGGAGAAAAAGAGCATGCAAAATTACAGCTTACCGGGCCTGACTATATGACATATACTTATAATTTAACTAAAAATAACTATGATGTTTTTCCGTTGTCTGCCGGAAACGGCACCTATCAGCTGGGCATTTACGAGAACATTGAAGGAAGCCAGTATGCCACCGTATTTTCGCAGGAACTATCCGTTTCACTGGAAAATGAAAAAGGACCTTTTTTATACCCTAACCAGTATGTAAAATTTAACTCCTCCAGCGAGGTTGTTGCCG
This sequence comes from uncultured Lachnospiraceae bacterium, assembly GCA_964507235.1. Classification (GTDB taxonomy): domain Bacteria; phylum Bacillota; class Clostridia; order Lachnospirales; family Lachnospiraceae; genus Suilimivivens. The sequence goes on along the minus strand of CAZDPE010000002.1, from coordinate 43,225 downwards.
TGGCCATGGAAGTTGTTGCCGGCGCTCATGATGATTTGGAAGCGATTAATTATATTTACAATTATGTAGTTGAAAACATTACTTATGACTATGACAAGGCGCAAAATGTCCAAAGCGGTTATGTTCCCGATGTAGATGAAATACTTTCCCTTAAAACAGGCATTTGTCTGGATTACGCCGCTGTTATGGCGAGCATGCTCCGCTCCCAGCAGATTCCCACCCGTCTGGAGGTAGGCTATGCAGGAGAAGCATATCATGCCTGGATTAGTACCTACGTTGAAAATCAGGGCTGGATTAACGGTATTATTCAGTTCGACGGACAAAACTGGTCTATTATGGACCCTACCTTCGCCGCAAATTCAAGTGAGAAAAATGTTAAAAACTTTATCGGCGACGGCGACAACTATGTTACCAAATACATTTACTAATGGAGGATTTTGAAGATGAAGAAAAACCGGCTTCTTTCCAACGCGGAAATAGCTTCTTTTTGCAGACAGGCTGCCATGATTATCAAGGCAGGCATTGCACCTGCCGAAGGGATGGATATCTTATTGAACGACACTGTTAATAAGGAAGGAAAAGAACTGCTCCAGAAAATATCCGATTCCTGCAAGCAGGGGAATCCCTTTTTTGAAGCTCTGGAGAAAACAGGGGTTTTCCCCGATTATATGATTAAACTGATTGCGCTTGGAGAAGAATCCGGCAATACGGATGATGTTTTGTTTTCTCTTGCCCAATACTATGAAAGAGAAGAAAATATTTCCGAAAGTATCAAAAGCGCAGTAACCTATCCTCTTATTATGATTGCCATGATGTTCATTGTTATTCTGGTATTGATTGTAAAGGTTCTTCCTATTTTCAAGCAGGTTTTTGCCCAGCTTGGAACCCAGATGAGCCCCCTTGCAGCTTCCCTGCTTGCCGTAGGGAATACATTAAGCCGGTATTCCATGGTAATTGTTGTTGTTTTTCTTCTGTTAATCGGATGTCTTATCATTACATATAAAATTCCTGCCGGCAGGGCAAAAATCCACCGGTTTCTTACCCGTTTTCCCTTAACCAGGGGATTTTATGATAAGGTTGCCGCCGGGCGTTTTGCCAGCGGACTGTATCTTGCTTTTACCAGCGGCATGGATACCTACAGAAGCCTTGATATGATTTCCGATATTGTTGAAAATGAGGATATGAAAGCCAAAATCAAGGTATGCAAAGAAGAAATGGAAAAGGATTCCGATCTTCCCGAAGCCCTTGCCAAAGCGGAAATTTTTTCCAACCTGTATTCCCGTATGGTAACTGTAGGCTTCCGTTCCGGTTCCATTGACCTTGTAATGAAGCAGATATCAAGGAATTATGATGATGAAACAGAAAAACAGCTGAATCACATTATTTCCATTATCGAACCTACCTTGGTAATTATTCTTTCCCTCATTGTGGGACTGATTCTTATGTCTGTTCTTCTGCCGCTTATGGGAATCATGTCCAGCATCGGATAATATAAATTTTAGAGGTATTTCAATATGTCAAACAGATTTGCTACAAGAAAAGAATATTTTACTTTTATACCGCGCATCAGACTGATTTACATTGTATGCCCTGTGCTTTTGATTATTTTCATACTCAGCCTTTCCTCCATCCATACATCCACTCTGGCAAAGCAGCAGGAAAGTCTGGAAACGGCCTTAACCAGGGATATAACCCACTGTTATGCGGTGGAAGGCTATTATCCCCCAAGCTTAAGCTATATCGAAGAACATTATGGTCTGACCTATGACAAAGATTTGTTCTTTGTGGATTATCAGCCCATAGGCTCTAACATACATCCCAATGTCACTGTTATTTTAAGAAAGGAAGGCTCATGAACGAAAAGCAGGAAAACCATATTATTGATATTCTGTTTGTAATAGCGCTTTTCTGTATCTTTGCCTTATCCGCTGTCTTTCTTATTTCTATCGGGGCAAACGTATACGGAAAAACTGTAGAGCATATGGATTCCAATTTCAGTCAGCGCACCTCTTTTGCTTACGTAACCGAAAAAATTCGTCAGTCAGATCAGTTCGGCGCCGTCAGTACGGGAGAGCTTAATGGACATCCTGCATTACTGATTACACAGAATATAGGAGGCAGTGAATATATTACTTATCTTTATGAATATGACGGATACCTTAAAGAATTAATGGTACGCGCCGATACCCCTCTGGGTCCCGAAGCCGGTCAGAATATTCTTGCCGTAACAGATTTTTCCGTTGAGGAAATCAGCGACGGGCTCTTTTCCTTTACCATAGCTGCGGAAGATAAAACCGCCTGCAGCCTGTATGTCAGCACGAAATCCACAGGAGGTGACAATCTTGCAAAATAACGCCTCATCCCGAACCGGGCTGTTTCTTATGGAACTTATTATAGCCGTCCTGTTTTTTGCACTGGCCGGCGCTATATGTGTGCAGTTATTCGTACAAGCCCATATTGTCAGCAGCAAAAGTGTTGCATTAAATCATGGGGTTTTATGGGCACAAAATACCGCAGAAGCCTTTTACGGCTGCAACGGAAATGTAACAGAAATGACAAAATTGTTTGAAAACAGCAGCTGTCAGAAGCTTGATAACAGCACTATATTCTGTCTTTATTTTGATGAGGACTTTGATCCTGTCAGCCAGCCTCTTTATATTTCATCCATTCATTATTACTATATGCTGACGGCGGATATCCGGCAGGAAAATGATTTGCTCACCTGCCATATCAGCGTGGAAAGCATTGACGAAACGGAAGAACCTGTTTATGAAATAGATATTTCCCTTTTCCCTGACAAGGAGGTTCCCAATGAATAGTAAGAAAAAACGTTATGGTATCAGTGTAGGCACTTCCTCTATCCTTGTAATCATTGTGGTCTTATGCCTGGTCTGCTTTGCCGGCCTTTCCATTGTCAGCGCAAATGCAGACTATAAGTTAACTGTCAAATTAGCTGACAGAACCACCGCTTATTACCAGGCTTCCAGCCTTGCCAATGAGGAATTTGCCAGATTAAACAGCGCTTTCTACAATTTTTATCTTGAAAGTGCTGATTCTGACGAATACTACAGCAAAATAAAAGAGTCTTATTCAGACTCTCTTACATTTTCCTATCCAATCAGTGGCACACAGGCTCTCAGCGTATCAATTGAACCTGTCTATCCGGATGACGAAACAGGTAATTTTTTTGATGTAACCTGCTTCCGCATTATAACCACGCAGGAGCTTCCGCTTGACGAATCTCTACCTGTCCTCTTCCACGATTAAAACACCATGTACTACTGTTCTGTTGGTGCTGTGTAAGCCATGGCAGGTAGAAAGCGTCACTACTTTATCCTGAGGTGTTACTTCCCTGTCGGACAAGTAAACGGCGCTGTTCCTGATATATTCAAGATAATCAGCCTGCTCCTCTTCACTTCCTATTAAGTCATAGGTCCGTGAATCCTCATCTGTGATATATACTGCAAAAATCTCATACATAAACGCCTTATCTTCCGTGAAAATATAAAAATAAGGGTTCTCTTCCGCTATGGAAACATCATTTAATATTTTCTTTAATGAACCGAACATGGTTCCATTTCTCATATTATGTCCGTAAATAATCGTATTATAATTGCTATAATCCTTCTTATTCAGAAAATCCATAAAGATAGCGCCTGAACTGTTTTTCACATTTTCAAAAGTATAGTGCGTATAATAATCATTATCATTTCCGCGTACTATAGGATAGCTGATTTCCAGGGGTTCATAATAAAACCACCCTGCAAAATCACTGTTGATTTTCTTCAAATCATCATATTTTACATCGACGGAAACAGGAATTTGGGACTTTTTCTCTAAAGCCGTATCCTCTTTTACTTCATCCTTAACTGCAGGCTCTTCCTCAATGGAAACATACTCCTCCAAAGCGGCATATTCATTGATGCCCTTTTGATATTCTCTGGATAAACGGTAAATGTTATACCCGGAAACACCTGTCACAATCAGGCATACCGCTAAAATGACTGCCCATATCCTATTGCTCATTCTCCTCATCCTTTCACACCTTTAACCGCAATTCTGAATATTATTTTACACTACTTTCATATAAAAAGCAATCGGGCAGGAACCCCTGCCCGATTGACTTTAATAAATTATTTCTGCTTTGTACTGATTAATAACCAAATTCCTGTGCCCAGTACCATTCACCATTTGCATTTACGTGAATAGCAATTGCACCTGAAGTAAATTCAGCATCCATAATGTTTGCCTTATGTGTAGGAGATGCAATCCATGCTGCAACTGCTGCATCTGCACTTGCATAACCCTTAGCAAGATTTTCACCATACATCAGATTGCTGTTAACAGTCCACCAATCGGAACCGTCAGGTCTTGTATGGGAGAATGACTGAGATGCTTCGACTGCTCTGACTGCTGATGCCTGTTCAAGTCCTGAATTCCAGGTAAGAGCGCCTAAACCAGCTTCCTGCCTTTTAGCATTTGCAATATCAAATGCTGCCTTTGCTGCTGCCTGTGAATCTGCTGTTCCTGATAAAGCATCTGCAAGGCTTACCATTTCGGGTTCAATATATACAATGCCATCAGCGGGAACTCCTTCTCCTCTTGCTGCTGCCTCTTCTGTCAAAGCCCCATTTTCTTTAACTGCTGTATTGTAGTAAGCAATGCTACCCCCTGCAACTGCCAGCACAAGTGCCAAGCTAATCGCGATTTTAGTAATTTTGGATTTACTCATAAGATACACGTCCTTTCCTGATTTCTCCATACTCAAGGAGATAAATCCATACTAAAGTACTATTTCTACTTATATACTACCACTAAAAAAATAAAAAACAAGTACTATTTTACCATTTTATTTTTTTGGTATATTTTTACCTTCATTGCCGCTTTTCCCCTTGATTTTTCGGGATTTATTCACATTTCCTTCCGGAATTTCAAGCGTATTTTCTTCTCATATTATCCAAACAAAAGTACCAGAAACACCTATTTAAACGCCTTTTTCCTGAATTGCCCCGGTGTCATTCTCATTTCCTTTTTAAACTGCCCGCTTAAATAATTTCCATGACAATAGCCTGTTTCCTGAGCAATTTCCATAACGGATAAATCAGTCTGGGTCAGAAGAATACTGGCATGCCGCAGTTTTACATGACTCAGATACTGGGAATAGGACTTGCCCAGCTGCGCATGAAATACGCGCGAGAAATAGGATGGTGAAAAATTAACTCTCTCGGCGTAGCTGTTACAAGCGCTTTTTCCGAGGTCATCAGTTCCATCATCGTATGTACGTCGGCGCTGATTATACTCAGAGGTGAAATGACTATCGGCGATATGATTGTATTTTACAGCTATCTGGGATATCTTATCACTCCCCTGCGCCGCTTTGCTGAACTGAATGTTACCTATGCAAGAACTATTGCCGGCATTGAACGTGTTTATGAAATACTGGATACACCGCCGGACATTATCGAAAAACAGGATGCCATACCCCTCAATCCCCAATCGGGCATGGATATTTCCTTTAATCATGTGGTTTTCCAGGATACCATCCTCTTCTCTGGCACTATTGCAGAAAATCTGCTGTATGGAAAGCCTGATGCAAGCCCGGAAGAAATGGAAGCTGCCGCAAAGGCTGCCAATGCCTATGACTTTATCATGAAAACCCCAAACGGCCGGGATACCATGCTGGGTGAAAGAGGCATCGGTCTTTCGGGAGGCCAGAAGCAGCGGCTTTCCATTGCCAGAGTATTAGAAATCCCCGGCTTCTGATACTGGATGAAGCCACCAGCGCCCTGGACTCCGAATCTGAAAAACTGGTTCAGGAGGCTCTCGATAACCTGATGAAAGGGAGAACCTCCATTGTAATTGCCCATCGTTTTTCCACGATTGTTAATGTGGATAAGATTATTGTCATGGACAAAGGCCGGATAGTGGAAACCGGCAGACATTAAGATCTTCTGAAAAAAAACGGGCGGTATACGCAATTATATCATATGCAGTTCAAGGATGTTATTGCCCATTCCTGATTATAAAAGCGGGTTTTCCGACTTTGCCTGCAGAACCTGAAATCTTCTGTCAACTTCTTCCTGAAGCTGACATACAATTTCACTGTAAGGTTCCTTTTGCAGATGTCTGGTTCTTCCCATCATGGAAAGCCAGTCCGAAACCGGTATTTTTTTACCGTTCTTAGCAGGGTCATAACTTAAAGACGTTATGCCCCTCTCCACCTCATACAGTGGAAAATAGCAGCAATCCACCGCAGCTTCAATGACCTTTCTTTCGGTGGCCGGTTTATCATTCCAATTCAGGGGACATGCCGAAAGTGCTTTTACATAAGCCGTGCCCGTTGTTTTTGCATAATATGCTGCCTTTGCTGCCTTTTTCATAAAGTCCGCAGGATTTGATTCTGCTACCGTGGCAACATAGGGAATTCCTGTTGCTGCCACAATTTGCGGCATGTCCTTATGAAAAAAAGTTTTGCCATATTGTGCCTGTCCCACATGGGATGTGGCGCTTCTGGCGCCTTTAGGGGTAGAATAAGACAATTGATAACCCGTATTCATATAACCCCCGTTATCATACTCAAATAAAATCAGCCTGTGTCCCCGCAGAGCCGTTCCAAGGGCAGAGCCCATTCCGATATCCATTCCTCCGTCACCGCTGGCCATAATAAAAACAATATCTCCCTGAGGAATTTCTCCTTTTTCCTGTTTTCTGTAGCATATCTCTGCCAGCCCGCTTAACGTGGCAGCACCATTTTGAAACAGATTATGCAGATATGGTACTTTAAAGCTGGTTCTCGGATATGCGGTTGTAACAATCATGCCGCAGCCTGTCTGAAATAAAAGCACTACCGGGTCCTCAATGGCACGAAGCAGAAGATTGACATTTACGGGAATCCCACAGCCGGGACACGCTCCATGACCGGGCGAAAGGCGCTTTGGCATAGCTGTCGTATCATTCAGGCTTCCGGTAATAACCTTTACTTTGTTTTCATTTTCCTTTTCTACTTTTGTCAGTCCGAGCCTTGTTCTGTCGGGCGTAAGCGGCGCAAAAAAGCTGCCCGAATCCGCTTCCGGCTCCCGGCTTCCTTCAGATACGCCGTAATAAGCAAACTCCGGTGTGTTCTCATCACCTGCCCATTCAAACATTTTTTCTGCATCTTCTGCAAAAAAATCCTTGCCTCCAAGCCCGTAAATCAAAGTTTTTATCTTTGCAGGGGAATGATGCTTCTGAAGCGCCGCCCGCAATTCCAGGGACAAATTGCCGCCTCCTGCCCCATAGCTGTCCTGTCTGTCGGCGGATAAAATCATTCCTGCTCCCTTACAGGCTTCAAACAATTCTTTTTCAGGGAAAGGACGCAGCACATGAAGCGTAACTGCACCGCATTTTTTCCCTTTTCTGCGCAGCCTGTCCACCGCCTCTAAAGAGGTGTCATAAGAAGAACCAAGAAGCACAAGCAGTTTATCCGCATCCTCGTTCTGATATCCTTCCACTTTTCCGTAGTACCGCCCCGAAAGCTTTCCATACTGCTCAAACAATTCAGGCAAAAGCTCTCCGGCTTCTTCCATAGCCAGATGCAGCTGATACCGGTTATTAATCAAATCCGGCTCATTCATATAAGAACCGACTGTAATGGGATGTTCAAAGTCAAAAAAGGGATATTTTTCTTTTTTGGTTCCGATAAAAGCCTTTACTGCTTTGTCATCCTCAAAGCGCATGCACCTGCGCTTCTGATGGCTGGTAAAAAAGCCGTCATAGGCCACCACTACCGGAAGCAGAATCTTCTCAGCAAGCTTAAGCGCTATAATATTAAAATCATAGACTTCCTGATTGGAATGGGCAAAAAGAATTGACCAGCCCGCATTCAAAAGAAACATAATATCACTGTGGTCCCCTTTAATAGATAAAGGCCCTGAAACTGTCCTGCAAACCACATTCATAACCATGGGATACCTGGTTCCGGACTGGACAGGAAACTGTTCTATGGCATACAAAAGCCCATTGGCGCTGGTAGCATTGATAACCCGTCCTCCGCCCACAGATGCGCCATAACAAATACCCGCCGCACTGTGTTCTCCTTCTGCCGCTACCATAATTAAGTCTGTATTGCCCTCCGCCCGCATGGCATCAAGATTTTCCGCAATCTGGGTGGACGGAGTAATCGGATAATATCCCATCAGATCATAACCAATCTGGCGGATGGCAATAGCCGCCATTTCATTACCACTGGCAAATTCTATTATCTGTTTTTCCATTATACCTCTCCACCTTCCATTCTTTTTTCCGTTAAATATGACTCTGAAGTGATATATCCGTCGGCACCCGCCTTTATATAGTAATCCGGCATACGAATTAAATCCTGGTTTACTATAAAATAATCTTTATCCTTATGCTCCGCTTCCATCCCCTTCACCAGCGCATTTACCGGGCACACCTCCACACAGCGCAGGCAGCCCTTGCAATGATAGTAATCCAGCCCCTGATTTACCATCATTTCTCTTCCTTTATATTCTCCCTTTGCAAACTGAAATACCATGTCCGGACAGGTGGAATCACATAATCCGCAATTGATACATCTTTCCTTGATAAAAACAGGAATATACCCCTGCCTTGAAGGTGACAAATCTGCTACAACCGTACTGCCGAATCTGGGATTGATACCTCCCAAAGGCGCCGTATCATATCCCCATTCATTGCTTCCGGATTTTGCAGATTCTTTCTCTTCACCGCTTTTCTCATTTTCTGCTTTATTTTTTTCTGCCCTGCCCGGTTCTCCTTTGCCTGCATTTATCAGAGCCACTTCTTTATAGCCTCTCTCAATGCCTTCCAGGTTTCCCTGCAAAGCATCGGGATATTTTTTCCCTAAAGTGTCCCTGCAAATCTTCTTCACATCATTCAGCCCTGCAAATCCCATTACCTTCGCTGTGGCTCCCAGCATGACAACATTGATTCTGGAGTGGGTTTCCATAGCAATTCTCTGTGCCGGAAGCACATAGCAGTTTTTTATATTTACCGGAATTTTATCCGCCATCTCCTGCCCCGCTTCCAACGCTATAATTACATCAGTATCCTCCTTGCAGCCGGTCCATACACTTTCATCCTGCATAAGCGCCTGATGAAAAATTACCAGCAGATTAGGATGAATCACCGGAGAATGCACCCTGATTTCTTTCTCTTTTTCGCAATATCTGATATATCCTTTTACAGGAGTTCCCGTTTTTTCGGAACCATAGCTGGAAAAGCTGACACTATTTAAATTTAAATATTTTATTCCCAGTTCCCCTAACATTTTTCCGCACAAATTAGCGCCCAGACCCCCAATACTTTCAAGGCGTATTTCATAGTATTCACCCATATGGTCCCTTCTTTCTACTGCTTTTTAAAAAACTGCTTTCCCATTTTACATAAAGGGCAGATCTTCCGGAAGCTTCTCCCATTTTGTTCCCGGAGCAATGCCGTTTTCAGGCTCTCCCACTTCTTCATCATAAATGTATCAGCATACTTCACAAATATATTGCATCGTTTTTCTCCTTTACAAATAATATTTATTCAAAAATAGTATGTTTTTTAAGGCAAAAAATATTCACTCAGGCTGATTTCAAAATTATATTTACAGATTTCTCTGCTTATATATCACCGCTGCCGAAAATGCTGAAGCAATAATGATTCCGAAACTGATACACACCATAAAACCATTGATACTGCCGCTTACAAAAATGTCCGCAGCACCGGAAAAATAATAAGGCGTTATATATTTCAGCCCTTCCAGATCAGGCACAATCCTGCACATAAGGTCCATCATATACAGCAATATGGAAAATCCCAGCGCCGCACCTGTTTGTTTACGGCTGCATACCGCTGAAAACAAAAAGCAGACACTTCCTATCTCCATCTGCATCAGAAACTGCGCACTATGATAAATGAAAAATTCCCTTGTGGGAGGAATTTCACCTGATACCGCAAAACCTCCAAATATCCAGAGAATACAAATAAGATTAAACAGAAAAATCAGTAATGCCAACGCCAGATATTTCCAGAAAACAATATAAGTTCTGCCAAAGGGAAGCGTATTTAAAAATTCCACTGTGTGTCCTTCCTCTTCCTTTGACAGGATTACCGCTCCTGTCATGGCGGCAAACATGGCCCCTCCAAGAGCAAATATTAATGCAATTTCCGTGGCATAATAGCCTTCCATAGTTGCAAAGCTGATTTTATCAAATCCCAACGCTGCCGAAAAAGCACCTAATCCGGAATACATATCCGCCATTTGTTTCACGGTACCCTGAAGGCTCCCATATAAAAGCAGACATCCGAAGCATGACAAACCCACGCACATTGCCCAAATGAAAAGAATCTTCAAATTCATTTTTATTTCATGCTTTAATATAGTCATAAATTCCTCACTTTCCATAAAATCACTATGTAAAAACCACACTTCCATTACCCGTAATAGTGCATAAAAAGCTCATCTAACGGAGGCTCTTCTATTAATATATCCTCAAATTCCATTCCTTCCAGCTTATGAATCAGTTCCTTCATACTTCCGGTATGAGTAAGCTCCTTCTCGCTGCCCTGCTGCCATATTCTAATCCTCCGTATGCCTGATTTTGACAGATTTTCCACAGAATCTGTTCTGATTATTTTTCCGTCTTTAATGATGGCTGCATTTTGGCAATAACGTTTTACCTCCGAAAGCACATGGGAGGATAGAAAACAGGTTGTTCCTCTGCTGTTATATTCCAGAATCAGCTTAAAAAAGGCCTCCTGCATCAGAGGATCCAGTCCTGAAGTAGGTTCATCTAAAATAAGCAGCCTGGGCTTATGCTGCATGGCGCATACAATACTTACTTTTTTTCTGTTTCCCAGGGACAATTCTCCTATTTTTTTCTCCATGTTTACCTCCAGCAGACTGCAGATTTTTTCCGCTTCTTCCCGGCAGTCCATTTCCCTTGCATGGGCGGCAAACCGTATTACCTCTTTTGCCTTCATGGAAGGATAAAACATCGCTTCTGAAGGCATATAACCCACCTGGGCAAGAATTTCCTTCTGCTGCTTTTTTGCATTCATTTGCAGCAGCTTTATTTCTCCTTTTTGAACCTGAAGCAGTCCGAGCATACTTCGTATCGTGGTGGATTTTCCTGCTCCGTTAGGGCCAAGGAAACCAAAAATATCACCTTCTTCAACCAAAAGAGAAATATTATCCACACCTCTGTTTTTTCCGTAGGTTTTTGTAAGATTACGGATTTCTATTGCATATTTCTTATCTGCCTTCTTCTCCATGAGAGTCCCCCTTCTTAAATTCCGCCAGCAGCCTGTTGAGTTTTTCCGTGTCAGCCGCCCGCTTTACTTTATTAATAAAATACACGCACCAATACATAAATAATGTAAATAGAAAATATAAACCTGTTACCCCGATATTCCTGTCAAACCATCCAAACAAAAAGGAAATAACCGTATACAGAATACTGCATAAAATAATCGAAAAAATTTCCTTTTTCCCCAGTTCCTCCGCTTCATCAAAATTATGAAGTACGTAAATCTGCAGATATCCTATAAAATAGGCTGTAAGAATCATTTCACACATATGCAGGATACTGGCAAAACAGGTTTTCTGACAAAGCAGATAAATGCAGTAAAAGGTGAGCATCCCGTAAAAATACAGGCAGGCTTTATATTCTATCATGACTTCAAATCCTAAATACTTTAAAAATCCCCTCTTGAAATTACTCATCTTCATCTTCCTTTCCTCCCTTCAGAATTGCCCGAAGCTTCTTCGCATATTTCCTGGAAATCATCACCTGTTCTTCATTTTCCATGGTGGCCCTGATTCGGTTTCCCGGCTCGCTTTTCAGATAATCAACTTTATAAATATTGATAACCATGGATTTGGAACAACGGAAAAAACCTCTTCCTTCATAATAAACAGAAAGTTTTTCAAGACTCTCAAAAACTTTATATACCTTATCTTTCAGATATGCGTAAGTTGCCCCATCCACGCTTTCCAGATAAAAAATATCTTCCGGCATAAGCATTGCTTTCCTTCCATCTGCCTCCCCATAAATTTTCTTTCCCGCTCCCTGAACGATTCCTGCAATTGCTTCTATCTGTTCATTCATTTCCCTGTAGCGGATAATCACTTCCTCTTCGCCTTCCGGAATTTTGTTCATTGTCAGTTTCATTTAAGCTGCATCCTTTCCCCTTATATTGTTCAGCTGCCTCTGAATATTCTCATTGTATCAGTTCTGAATTTCCTGACAATGGGAAAAAATTCAGGATGCACTTTTAAAGGGTTAAAATGCTTTTTATTATCATAGATAAAAAAATAACTCAGGAAATTTTCCTGAGCTATTTTTTATAAGAATTCAGTTTTATTTTTTCAGCTGCTGGCACTATAACTGCTGCCATTAAGAATATCGAATATATCACTGCCATATTTATTATATGTATAATTACCCGAATATAAGCTGCTGTTTATCACAGATAAATTCATTTCCGCATTACTGATAATGTTTACGGCTCTTTCCTTCACTCTTCCTGCAAATGAATTTTCCTTTCCGAAAATTTTTTCCAGCGTCTGAAGGTCCGCCTCCTTTAAGAGATTTTCATCCAGGGTCAAAATACCATTACTTGCCTGGGTAATTCCCGCTTCTGCCAACGCGTCTTTAGAGCTTTGAAAATAATCCTTAAGCTGCTGCAAATAGGTTTCATTGGCGCTGCCGCCTTCATTTGTCAGCATCTTAATCAGTGTATTATAGTCATCTGTGTATCCGCTTATTTCTTCTTCAATCTCTTTTCTGAATTTTACAGCATCCTCTTCTGTCAGCTCTTCCCGGTTTTTATCAAAAGCGGTTAAAAGCTTCCCGGTACGTTCTTTTATGCTTTCCGCTGCCTTTTTCATGGCAGTATAATTTTCTTTTGATTCCTTATACGCTTCCTGCTGGCTGCTCGTTTTTTTTGCATCAGTCTGACTTTTAACGGTATTGGAATTCTTACTGCCTGAGCTGTTGTTAAGTACTGCTCCTGTAGCCGTATTCCGTGCCCGCGCTCCGCTTCTTGCCTGGCTGAGCAATCTGTTCTGCATAATTAAAGGGCTAATACTGTTATGATTCATATCTGCTATCTCCTTTCCGGGCTGCTATATTATTTCCTGCTTTCCCTGAAGCATAACTGTCAGCACAAATTCCTTTTCCTGTACCGTCCAGTCCACTTTTCCATAATGTCCGGCAGCACAGCCTTTTATATTTTTCATTCCAAGACCATGCCCTGCTTCTCCTTTACCGGTATACAGTTTTTTTCCTGTTTCATCTGTATTAAGACTGCCGGTAAAGTAATTTCTGATTTCTATAAAAAACATATTTCCACGAATATAAGAATCCAGATAAATATATGGCTGATTTTCCTTTTCCGAAGCCTCAATGGCATTGTCAAGGCCGTTATTCAGAATGATGCTGATATCAAAAGCGCTGATTCCCAGCTTTTCCGGATAAATAAAATTACATTCAAATGGAATCTTTTTTTCCCCGGCAATTCGGATTTTGCGGCTGATTACCACATCCGTCACAGGATTTCCCGTATTGCATTTCATTTCCAGTTTTTCAATGGCAGCGCACAATCCATCCAGATAATGACACATTTCATTCCTATAAGAATCTGTATTTTCATTTCTATTTCCATTGCGCAGTAAAATTTCCAAATCCGCCACATAATTCTTCATATCATGGCGCATACCCCGGATTCCGTCATACAAATGCTCCACATCCTTCATATGCTCTTCCATATCGCTGATTCTGTTCTGATAAATCTCTACCAAAACTTCTTTTTCATTACTCTCTATCAGCTTTTTCAGAATAATGGCGCTTAATATAATCGAAAGCAGACATAGCCCCGAGATAACCGGAATAAGTATGCCGGTTTCCGGAAAATTATCTACCAAAAACTCTGTCCTGGCATCACTCACCACATACAGAATACTTCGCAGCATAATACAAAAGCATAAACCCATAACACTGGGAACTGCAATGAACACCTGCTGCATAGGCGTTATTTCTCTGCTGACATAGAATAAATTCTTTTTAAGATATCGGATGGCAATAAACAGGAGTATAAGAAATACTATCTGAAAAGACAAATTCCACACCGCCAGTATCACTTCTAAAATCACATAAGAATTTTGCAGCGCCCATTCATTTCCCACTATAATCAAAGAATTAAATATCTCTATTAATCCGTTTAATATAAAAGCAAACAGCCCATGAAGCATAAACATTACCAGTTCATTTACAGTATAATAAGTAAATATCAGATATACCAGGCTGCTCTTCTTTCCTCCATATAGGCATATACAAAACAGAATCGTAAGAATCATGCTGAAGCAAAGGGGCATAATGCTCAATCTGCTGGTAGCCGGAGCATCCATTCCCTCATAAAACAAATTTCTGAACACTTTACAATAGCTGAAAGCCGCATAAAAAAGCGTATACTGAACAACAAGACCCAAATATACGAATCGGCGGCGCTTTCCAAATCTGTTTTTGACCGGAACAATATCTTTTAACAGATAAACCAAAAGGCTGCCCTTTAATGCATGATGTACTAAGTCTAAAATTGTATAAAAGAAATCCAGCAATTTCTATAACCTCATTTTCTTCTTAAATATTCCATGTAAGCTGTCACAAAATCACTGTATTTCAGCTTTGCCATAAGAATGGATTCCCCATTTCTAAGCTGTATGCTTCCGGTATCATAGCTTTTTACCTCACCTAAATTTACAAGATATCCCCTGTGGCATCTGAAAAAGCTCTTTCCAAGCAGAATTTCCAGCTCGCTCATTTTTGCATAATATGCAATCTGTTCTTCCTTTAAATGAAGTACAATTTTTCTCGCTTCATTTTCCGCATACAAAATACTGTCCTTCGGAACATTTCTGTATACTCCCTTTACCCTTATCACAAGAGGCTCGCTTTGTTTTAAGGTTCTGCATTCCAGTAAAGCTTTATCCAGCACCTGGAAAAATTTTTCCTCATCAACAGGCTTTAGGAGATATTGAAATGCCTGTACGTCAAAAGCATCGAAAATATATTCTTTTAAAGCTGTTACAAATATGATGACAGCCTCTGTTTCCTGACGCAGCTGTCTTGCCATATCTATTCCGTTTATATCTCTTAAATCAATATCCAAAAAAAATATATCAAAACGGGTTCCTTCTTTTAGAAGCTGTCCTCCTGACGGGAAGACCGATATTTTATAATTGCCGCTGCTTTTAAGCCTTCTTTCAATTAACTGTTTCAGATACTCTCCCATGACCTCATCATCATCACAAACTGCAATCTGAAGCATTTTCAAGCCTCCCTTCAGACCTAACCGACACTTTTCATAAGTCCGGCATCACCGGAATCTTATACATATATATATCGGCAATTTTTCTTAATTAAGTATTTTTTTGTAATGAAACAATTGATTTTTGTAATTAATACTCACTTAAAAAATCAGAAATGCCGGGAAAAAGATAGGAAGCCTTTAAAGGCTTCCTCATCATAGTCACATTATTCATCATACAAAGGGGTTGTAATATCTGCCGCCGTTAAGAATCATAAACCAGGCAGATGCTGCCAGCATGATTATTGCAATTAACAATGCAACATAATCCCCCTTCTTAAAAGGTCTTGCCACAATCCAGGTTCTCTTTTTATTCTTTCCAAAGCCTCTGAGCTCCATAGCATTGGAAATCACTTCGATTCTCTGAAGGCTGGACAACACCAGTGGGAAAAGAATTGCTGCGGAGTTCTTCAGTCTGTCAGTCAGTTTATCTTTTTTACTTAAATCAATTCCCCTTGCCTGCTGAGCCTGGGAAATGTCATGAAAGTCACGCTGTACATCGGGAATATAGCGCAACGCAATGGCTACCGAATACCCCACTTTGTAGCTGACACCGATTTTATTTAAACTGGCTGCAAATTCGCTGGGATTCGTTGCCTGAATAAATAAAAGGGCTGCTGGAATTACTGCCAGATACTTCATCATAAAATTGAACAGATAAAACATCTCTTCCGCAATAATGGAATACCGCCAGAATAAGTGCACAAGTTCATGTCTTGTTCCGTAAATTTCAACTCCCTGCTCGGGTGAAAAAACAAACAGTGCAATTAAATTAATTGCTATCAGCCAAAGCATAAACAACACAGCAAACCGGATGTCCTTCCACTTAAGACCTGATATAACAAAGAAAATGACTCCCATCAGAAGCATGGTAATCAAAATTCTTGTATCGTAAGTAATCATGGCAGCAATACTCCAAATCAGGAAAAATATAAATTTGGTGCTGCCCGTCAGCCGGTGTATGGGTGAATCTTTTTTTATATAGGAAAGTGATGCACTCATGCTCTTACCTCCCTGTCGTATTCAATAAAGGCCCTGATATAATTTTCCGCAGGAAGACCGCAGCGTTTTGCAAGCTCATACAAAGAAGTTTCTTTAAGGCTTGCCCGCTTTAACAGCTCCGGATCAGCAAACAATGCTTCCGGCGTGGTATCAGCTATTTTCCTTCCATTGGCAAAAACCAGACTTCTGTTTGTATATTCCAGCATTAAATGCATATCATGGGTAATCATCAAAACCGTTATGCCTTTTTCATTCAGTTCTTTTAAAAACTCCATGATTTCCGTATAATGTCTGAAATCCTGTCCTGCCGTAGGCTCGTCCAATATAAGAATCTGCGGCTTGGCAACCAGAATGCTTGCTATCGTTACACGCTTCTTCTGTCCATAGCTTAAAGCATTCACCGGCCAGTTTCTGAATTCATAAAGGCCGCATATTTTCAGAGTTTCATATACCCTTTCTTCAATTTCCTTCTCAGGAAGCTTTTGAAGGGTAAGACTAAGCGCCACTTCTTCAAAAATCATTGGCTTGCTTATCATCTGATTGGGATTCTGCATTACATATCCGATATGTGCCGCACGCTCTTTAATCGTATCTCCTGACATATCACTGCCCCGATAACAGAGCGTACCCTGATTCGGCTTTTCAAAGCCGCAGAGCAGCTTTGCCATGGTACTCTTACCGGCACCGTTCTTACCTACAATGCTGACCATTTCTCCTTCCCTGATGGAAAAGCTGATGTCCGACAGATTTTCCTTTTCCGGCGTATAACCAAAATGAATTCCTTCCGCGCGAAGAATCTCCGGCCGTTCCGAAGCAGGCTCTTTCACCCTGCGTTCCGCATACCACTTCCTGATTTGCTCCCTGTGGCTGTCATCAAGAGAAAGCTCCTGCATACGCTCCACATGCATATCCTTTGATAAACGGATTCCTGCATATTTAAGGGCTGTGAGATATAGAGGTTCCCGAATCCCCGCCTGTATCAATTTATCCGACAGGAATAAATCCTCCGGCGCGGAATCACTGATTATCCTGCCGTTTTCCATCAAAATAATTCTGTCGGCGCCCATATGCATAGCATCTTCCAACCGGTGCTCAATAATCACTACCGTCTTTTCACCATCCTTTTGGAGATGATCAATTAATTCTATCGCATTCCGCCCGGCTGCCGGGTCAAGATTAGCAAGAGGTTCATCAAAGAGCAGAATCGGTACTCTGTTTATCATGACTCCTGCCATGGAAACACGCTGTTTCTGTCCTCCGGAAAGTTCATGGGGCGCTGCTTCCAGCTTTTCCACAAGGGAAACCTTTTCCGCCTCCTCATGAGTACGCTTTATCATCTCTTCCTGAGGCACGCAGTCATTTTCCATAGAAAATGCAATATCCTCTAAAACCGTCATGCCGATAAACTGTCCATCCGTATCCTGAAGCACGGTTCCCACAAACTGACTGAGTTCAAAAATACTGGATTTATCAGCTTCTATTCCGCAAATAGAAAGCTTACCTGTACTTTTTCCGGGATAACTAAAGGGATTCAGACCATTTAAGCAGTGCGCCAGGGTGCTTTTCCCGCACCCTGATGGTCCCACTATAATAATCCGCTCCCCTTTGTTAATCTCAAGATTTATATTTTGAATCGTCGGCTCTGCCTGTGAACGATAATGATACGTATAATCTTTAAATGAGATAATAGGTTCCTGCATCCTGATTAATTTTCCTTTTGAAGGCTTCCTGCTTTTGTTCTTGTTTTAGCATAAGCAAGCAATAATAAGGTTCCTACAATAGCTGTGGTAAGTGCATTCATTCCCCAAGCGGTTAAACTCTGTGCCACCAGCTTTGACAATGCTTCGCTGTAAATCAGGATATCCAAAGCTGTTGCAATGCCAACCCAGCAGATACCGTGAGCTATAATTTGAACCACATTAAAGATTATTATTTCCCTTACGCCGAATTTCCCGTTTTCAATGTCAATCGCTTTCTTTGCCAGCCCAATCAGAAGTCCATAAACTGCAGATGCAATAATCCAGCTCCACCAGGGGCTTCCCCATGATAAATCAATTAAAGTATGTCCGATAAAACCTGCCAGCATACTTACAACAGGCCCAAAAATAATACCAAATACGGATAACACACCATATTGAATATTAGCTGTTGTATTGGGTACAGGCGTGGGAATTGCTACGAAACGGCCTAACACAAAAAACAATGCCGCACCGATACCAATGGCTACAATGCTTTTAATTGTAAACTTACTCTTATTCTCCATAATTTTATCCTCCGTTATAAGAATATTTATAAAATCATTACCATTCATAATTTTAACATAATAACTTCATATTGCAAACACTTTCCTATTTTCTTTCGCTAAATAATCTTATGCTTCTTCGTATACCAGGAATAATAGACAAGGAACAGAATCGAAGTAATCACTCATGTAATCGGATAACTCATCATAACCGTTTTCATATTATTCCATTTAGGAACTGCAAGCAAAAGCCACAGCACCCGCAGCCCGCAGATTCCTCGCAGGTAATCAGCATGGAAATCAGGGAATCCCCCATTCCCCACAGGGCTCCTGAGTATATTTCAATGCATATGTAAGTCATAAAAGCAGGCACCAGAAAACGCATCATCATGACGCCAATTTCAATAACCTCTGCATCCCTGGTAAACAACCGGAATAAAATCTGCCCGAAAGGAATGATAATCACATTAATAAAAAGCGTACATACAGCAGTAATCAGCAGACACTGCCGGACGCCTTTTCTCACTCTGTGATACAGCCCCGCCCACCTCTGCAAGCGCTTCCTTTCCCACAAACTGTCCAACCACAACAGCGTCAACCGTATTATATAACTGTTGAAAAAATGTACCAATTTACATAAACCTCAGTTAAATAATAATTCATCCTTATATTAAGAACTATCTCTTTTTCCGGTTCTCTCAGTACACTTTTATCCTTCACAGGCATTCTATCTTTATAGAAAGCGGCATAAAGCTTTTCATAAAGAGCCGTCCTGCCAGGCTCATCACCAAATCCGCAGCAGGCGCCCGATTCGGAATACAAATAAAAACAGTCCGCATTTTGAAGCTTATCCGCTGCTTTTTCCCGGCACTTATTCATCCCGAAAAAAACAGTGCCTATTTTTCTAAATAAGCACTGTCACCACAATTCAGCATTACGATTTTCGTATACGGGTATCTGCCGTTTCCAGGTCCTCTGTCATATATTCCAGCCCATATCCTCTTTCTCTGTTTACTGTAAGATACTCTCTTAATTCTTTCTTTACGGTCTGAAAAACACTTTCAGACTCTTTTTGAAGCACATCCAGCGTTTCCGTTTTCTCTTCCGCTGTTTCTCCGTCTTCGGTTTTTTCTCCATTCACGGCCTCTTCCCCGGATATGTCTGACACTTCATTTGTTTCACTCTCTGAATTGTCTTCGGCTCCCAGTTCTTTTGCCATTGCTTCCGCCCTGTCGGCCTTTTCCTGCTTTTCTTCTGCAGCCTCTTCCTCTGTGGGAAGATTTTTATATTCCACAGATTTCACAAAATTCATATGGGCATCCTGCACGGCTGAAGCTTTCATCAGCATCTTTTCTGCATAAGCCTTCTTCGCGCTTTTGGGAATATTAGGATTGTTGACCACAGCCTTCAATGATGCTGCATACCCATTCATTTTATTAATTTTAAGCCGTTCCACGTCCTCTTTTGTTTTACACTCTTTTAATTGCCGCTTGTAAGCTTCCTTTTCACTTTTAATTTCCTGATATTCACGATACAATTCCGGATTATTTTTCTGAAGATATTCAATCTCCTCATAGCTCAATCCCTGTCCGCTTTTAAGCTTGGCGGCAACAGCAGCTATCTGATTGCTTTCTCTCATCTGCGCCAGGTCTTCCTGATACTGCTTAAGCTGTTTTTCTTCCGGAGTCAGCTCTTTTTGAAAAATCTTTCCGCTGCTCCTTTTTTCCTGCCACCTGCTTTCAAGTTCCAGCAGCTTACCGGCGCTATGAATCGTTCCTGATATAATCGGCAGCATAATTAAACCTCCCTGTTTTCTGTTTATCCGCAAATCCTTTTGCAATTCTTTTCCATGTATTAATAATATCGGCAGTAATTAAAGAAAAAACAAGGTCTGTATCCGCACAAACCCTGTTTTTCATTCACTTTTTGTAAAGCTTTTATCTTACTCCATACTATACAGATAAAAATCATCCCATGCGCCCCAGGCCCCTGCTGCCGCTTCCACCTTAACACCTACTGTTACCTGTGCGTCCTCAGGAATCGTTATATCTGTTATCACCGGATTATCCCAATTCTGCCAGGAAGTTACCCCGGTCTGTGCCGTCAGCAGCTCGCCATTTACTGTTATATATAATTCAAACACCGGATTGCTTCCGGCATCTCCTCCCTGAAGAAACGCGCCCAGTTCATAGCTGCCGGCGAGGATTCCCTGAATTTCCTGCTCTGCCGTATAAGACACTGCGTCAGCGCTCCAGAATTTCAAACTGTAATCACCGGATTTTTTATTATTATCCATTTCCCTGTCTACGCCTTTTCCATTAATGCTCCACATGGACATATCAGCTTCTTCAAAACCGGGATTTTTCACATAATTTATTTTTTTAATATCCAGAATGCAGACTACCGGATATTCTGTTTCTCCGTCTTTGGCAATGCCTTCTATCTCATAAATTCCGGCGCCCTCCGCCTGCGCGGCTTCCAGCTGCTCCTGTTTCCATGAAACCGGAATATCCTTGGTTTCGTTGCTGTTCAATAAAGCCGGTATCTGTTCAGGGAGCGCTGCTTCCTGCCCGATACCCGATTCCACTTCAACATTATCCACCCTCACGACCGCCTTTTCTGCCGCAGTACCGCCAAAAACATATTTGAATACTTTTAAGGATTCTAACGGATTCCCCTCGAAATCAAACATTGCCTGGTTATCCCAGGAAGAACCCCCATAATATTTTCCGGCGTCATTCGCATCATAGCTTCCGGCATAACTGGATGCCCAGCCGCTTCCATACTGCTCCCAAAGCTTTTGATTCTCCGTAAGCACCGCTGATGCATCAGAAGCATCCGCATCATATACCTGTACCGGAATCCATGCCGGCTCCCAGTAAAAAACGCCGATTCCCACTTCTCCTACCTTGTTTACAGCTTCTATTACATTTCTTACCTCATTAGCCTGCCCTTGTACGGAAATATCATAATTAAGGACAATCCCCGCTGTATCCGTGGAAACCGAGTTTCCCTGTCCGTCGCCGTCTTCATTTGTGTAAATATAGGAGGTTTCTGCTACCATTACCTGTTTCTCATATGTATCAGCAATCCGGGAAAGCTGCTCCGTCAGATTTTCCATTGTTCCATGCCAGAAGGGATAATAAGATGTCGCAAAAATATCATAATCCACGTTCTCAGCCTCTAAATTTTCCGCATAGTCAGAAAAAGAGGAAGACTCAGGATTGGTAAAATGAAGCACTACCCTGATTTCTTTATTCCTTTCCTCCGATATTTCCCTTACTGCACTGCTGCCCTTATTAATCAGTATATTGATTTTGCTTCTGTCTGTTTCCCCTGCAAGACCGTTATTAATTTCATTTCCAATCTGCACCATGGTCACATTGACACCGGCATCCAGCAATGTTTCCATGCTTTCCCTGGTAAAGTCATAAAATGCCTGCTGTTTTTCATCGAAAAAGTAGTGTGCCCATTCCTTGGGTGCTTTCTGCTTGGCAGGATCCGCCCAAAAATCAGAATAGTGAAAATCAATCAGCACCTGCATTCCCGCTTTCGTAGCCCATTGTCCCAGAGTGACTGCCGTATCAAGGTCATTATGTCCGCCGCCATAGCTGTTTCCCTCTTTATCCCAGGGGTCGTTCCACACCCGAATTCTGATACAGTTTACGCCAGACTGCGCAAGCAGCGTAAAAAAGCCTTCTTCATCCAATTCATTTCCTTCAAAATCTTTGTATACCACACCGCTTTCAATCTCGGATAAGTAGGAAGACACATCCACACCGCGAATAAATTCATCGCTCATCCCTTCAACCGGCGCAACATAAAGCTCAGATTCTGCGGCACCGCTGCCTTCAAAACTTATGGCTGCTGCCGCTTCTATCATATTCGTACTCTCTTCTTCATCCTTCTGCACATTCACGCCCGCTTCATTCTGCGTACTGCTGCAGGCTGACAGCAATATAAGTGACAAAAGCATCATAAAAGCTACTCCTCTTTTTACACTTCTTTTCATATAAACCCGAATTCCTTTCCTGAATTTTCATATGCGCCTGACTTAAAATTGCGCAACTGCAGTTGCGCAATCGGTTGCGCTATTTATATTATATCCGCTTGGAAAGCGCAGCGTCAATTATGGAAAACTACCATTTTTCAGCATCCCGAATTATCCATTTTTACTAACCCAGAATCTTACTATCTCCCCGAATCCTTTCTGTACGCGGCTTGTTATCTTGACTTCTTTAATTCCACATGCTACACTGAGTAAAAATTACCTGCATGCTCAAAAACAGAATTGAAGTCTGCATCTTCCCTGTGAAGAAAGTTACAATGGAGGAGAATATGGTTAAAATTTATGATTTAACTCAAAGTATGATAGCTTTTGATAAAGGCGACCCGAAACGAATCCAGCACTTCTTAAAAGTACATAGTTTTTCAAGATTAATTGGAGAAGGTGAAAATCTGGATGAGAAAACTCTTTTCATTTTAGAGGCAGCCGCACTTACCCACGATATCGGCATAAAACCCGCTGAGGAAAAATACGGCAGTTGCAGCGGCAAACTGCAGGAACAGGAAGGTCCTGCCCCTGCAAGAGAGATGCTCACTGCTCTGAATTTTGATGAAGATGTTACTGACAGAGTATGCTTTTTAATCGCTCATCACCACACCTATAATCAAGTAGATGGAATTGATTACCGGATTTTATTAGAAGCGGATGCTCTTGTCAATCTGTTTGAAGACGGTCTTTCCGCTGCGGCTGTGGAAGCCGCTCTTAAAAATATTTTTCGTACAAAAACAGGAATCAACCTGTGTAAAACCATATTTGCCGTTTAATCTTTTCTTGCAAGGAAAAATACGCCTTCATAATATATCCATATAACGTCATCACTAGCAACAAAAAACTGATTGCCGAAAAAATAATCCTCCGAAGTAATAAAGATACGTGTAACTTTGGACTTTTCGTTCCACCATTCTCCCAGATTTGCTTTATATTCCTGCAAAATGGAATCTTCTGTATATTCTTCACTTTCATATGTGAGGCCGGCAATATTCATATTCTGTCCGTTTTGAAAAACTGTATCTGCCTGATAAGTAACAGTATAGCTGAAGAAATCTCCTGTCTCCTCCGTAGAAAGAGAAGAAACTGATGCTGACTGATAATCCTTCACTGTACATGTACCGTAATAAGAAGGTTCGTCACCCTCCGCTTCCGTATCTTTATTTTCTGCTGCCGCTTCATCACCGCAGCCGGTCATCAGTGCTAATAATGTTCCTATTACTACTGCCTTTAAATATTTTTTAATCTCTTTTCCTACCTCATAATTACGCTATTTTTCACACATTCAATATCAGGCATAAATCATTTATATACTTCCAGCGAACCATAATAGGTTGATATCGTTGAAGTGTCTTTGGTATACTTTCCAACGTCCTCCGGTCCATACCGCAGCAGAAAATAATCCATATCATGTAAAATATAGTATATTTTTTTTACATATTCCACATCATGAGTTTCTTTTGCCTGTGCCATATTATCAATTAAACTGTCAAAGTCCGCTTTTAACAGCTCATTTTCCAGACTGTTCTTCATTTCTTCCATAAGCACAATAAAGTTATCTGCATCAAAACGATTATATGCTGTCACAGAATCACCAATCTGAATATCTCCTTTTTGGTCTATATAATTCCAGTACAAATCATCAGCATCAGACAGCCTTTTAAATAAATTATCATACATATATGCTTTTTCCATGGTCTGGTTTGCAATCTTAATATTTTCTTTCAGTCTTTCCACCGCTTCATCAGACATTCCTGCCAGAACGCTTTCCCGCATAGACAACACTTCTTCTTTAGAAGGCGCTGTAATAAATTCCCCGCCGCCTTCTGCGGCTTCAGCGTTTTCCTGATTCCATGCATACTCTGACTTAAGACCGTTAGGAATTTCTTTAACCTTCTCTTCTTTCATAAGCATAGAGCCATCCATCATACCGGACTCGTAATAAGAAATAATCCACTCTTCCGGCGGCAGCCCTGCTGCCTCATAAATCTTATCATTTTCATCCCCGTTAACAATGCCTATCTGTTTCTCCCACAGGCTGTTATCAACCGCACAAAACGGAACATATACTCTTTCATCCCAGACAACAGCTATATAATCTTCTCTCTCATCATAAGATAAATCCTGCAATTCTTCAGAATCATGGTTTCCCTGACCGGAGCAGGCGTATATTCCCAATGCCATTAAAATCATTAAAGATAGAACTACAGTTTTTTTCTTCACAGGCTTTCTCCTTTCAAATTCACCCTCTCCTCCTCTTTCACAGACAATTTTATTTTATCATTTCACGCCTCTTTTTCCAGATTATATTGTAATCTTATATAATTCTTAAGAATATCTCATAAATTTCCCAACGTAAAGAACAGCTGCAAAAAAGGAGCCGCGCACTAATTACTTAGCACGGCGGCCCCTTTTCCATTATCCTTTAATTTATTCTTTTTCCGCCCCAGAAAAACAATGCAATAGTGCCGGGACCGGTATGACTTCCAATCGTTGCTCCAATCGGGAATATTTCCACCTTTCCATTCAGCTTGGGAAACCTTTCTTCTACAAGAGCTGCAACTGCCTCAGCATCCTCCATGCAGACGGAGTGACACAAAAAGCATTTGCCTGAATAATCAAGTCCATTCTGAGCATTTAATTCCATCTGCTCAACAATCCTGTTAATAACCTTCTTTTTGGTACGAATCTTCTCTCTTGGAATCAGCCTTCCCTCATTATCCACATTGAGCAACGGGCAGATTCCCATAATGGAACCGATAAAACCGGCTGTTTTTGAAATACGTCCTCCCTTAATATAAAAGGTTAAGTCCGTAGAAAAAAACCAGTGATGCAGATTCAGCTTATTATCCTCTGCCCATTGATGTAATTCATCAATTTCCATACCGGTATCGCGAAGATCCGCCAGCGTTTCCATAATCAGGCCATATCCGCTTGAAGCACCCAGAGAATCCACCACGTAAATCTTCCTGTCCGGATAACGCTCTGAAAGTTCATCCCGCGCTACACATGCCGAGTTATAAGTGCCCGAAATTCCTGAGGAAAGGGTCACATGCAATACATCCTTACCTTCTTTCAGATTTTTTTCAAAAAGAGCTTCATATTCTCCAACACTGATCTGCGAAGTCTTGGTATCCTCCCCTGCCAGCATCCTTCTGTACAACTCTTCCGGAGGAACTGATACCCCGAGGTCATCAAGATATTCGGTTCCGCCCAGTTCAAAATGAAAACATGCATATTGTATATTTCTTTCTTTAAAACGCTCTTTTGATAAATCTGCCGTTGAACAACAGCTTAAAACATATTCTCCCATTTTAATTCCTTTCTTAAAGCAGTGTGTAAAGTTCAACGTAAGTGTAACACCGTTACTTTGAAAATAGCAAGAACTCTTTCTTCCGTTTCCAAATTCCTGCCCGCATCATCCGCATATTTAATCAATTGTCTGTGTTATTCAGATATTCAATAACATGGCTGGCTCCCAGCAAAATAAGGCCGCTTATGTCAACATAGCTTATTTTTTCCGCATAGTCTATAACAGCTTTTAAATCATTCTTCTCCGTATCAATGGACATATCGCTGAACTTTCCATCACTTCTGCCAGGCAAAGCACCGCCGCAGAAATCATATGTATATACAACATATCCTTCCTTAGCCAAAGCTTCTGCATACTTTCTCATTGCTTTTTGGTTTGACATGAAACCAATCCTTCCAAAATTGAATGTACAGGATGTTCATGCTCTATTTTAAGCTCCTCATACAAATCACCCTCCAAATCAGTAAGCATTATCCTGATTAACGAAACATCCTCTTCCCCTTCATCCTCTCTTACTTCTTCTATCTTTAAGATAAGCTGACTGTCTACTTTCAGGGAATAATGGTCATTCTCCACTGCCTCTAATACTTCCGTCGAATTATATTTCCGTCGTAAAGCATCCTCAGTGTTTCCCACAGAAAAGGAAAAAATATTATAATAATATAAACTGCCTTCCATTTCTGCAATACAATGAACATCTTCGGTACAAACGACCTCACTGATAAATGCGTCATCACCGGATTCAACATCCGCCGCATACTTGATTCCGGTTTCATAATTCCAGAACTGAAGCGTATTCCGGCTCCAAAGAACCATTTCTCTGCTTCCGTCATTGCGGAATGCCGCTCCATAATATGCCTGTCTTCATCAATCTGTGTTATACATGGCCATTGTTGTTCCTGCAAGAGAAGCAAGGCTGAAGAAGTTTCAAATGAAAGAGCAGGATTTCGGCTGACTGCCTCGTTATAATACATCAGGGCTTCCTTCCAGTGTTCCTTTTCCTCCTGCTGCCCCAAGAGGTTCCACTGCAGCCTGAACAACCTGTGATTCTCCGTTTTCATCTGTTATCCGGCGTTCTTCCCATCTCAATACCTCCAGAAACACTTCATCCGGCTCTCCTTCTATAATCAAAGGGAGCACTTTGCAATTTGTATTTTCATGTAAGGAACGAAAGTAATTCAGTTCCTCCATACACCATTTGGATTCTTTTGTAGTGTGAGAATAAAGAATGATTAAAAAATCAGAACCATCCAAAGCCGCCTAATGCTTCGCCTTCCTCTTTTCCTATGTGCTTATGGCCTGAACAAAAAACCTTCCTTTACTTTGCCTAAGGTTCAGGAAGGCTTTAAATCCTAATTGTTATTCTGCTGTAATATCAAGTGCATGCATATAAGCGTCTGAACCTCTCGCACAGGTCAGCGTAAGCTTTTTACCGGTAACAAAAACCTTGCAGTTACTAACGCTTCTTACGCCATCAAGCTTAAGCTCCATCATTCCCTGATCCGTATCCAGAAAAAGAATATTTTCGCTTGATTTGCTGCCCACCTTTCCCTTTACTGTGGCCGGAGAGGATGTGTCAATATCTGCTGATGAAGAATCATCCTTGCTTCCCACAATATCAACCGCATGCAGATATCCGTCTGAACCATGATAAAAAGAAACTGTCAGCTTATTATCCGGTGTGAGAACCATGCCGTTTCTGGTATCCGTATTACTTTCAATTACAAACTGCATCTCCCCCTCTTTCGTGGATAAATACAACAGATTTTCCTTCGTGCTGTCAGTTACCTTTCCGCTGACCGTTCCTGTAGCCGCAGTCCTGTTTGCCGAATCGGCAGGTGCCGGCGTAAGACCGGAATTAGCAGCAGAAGATGTGGCGGTATTTGAGGATGATGTTGATGCTGACGCACCATCCACAATACTGACTGCATGCATATAAGCATCTGAACCTCTCGCACAGGTAATCGTATAACTCTTGTCCGCTATGAGCACGGAACAACCGCTCATATTTGTAGTAACATCCAGCTTAATCTCCATTTCGCCCTGCTCTGTTTCTAAAAATATAATATCACCTTTACTCTTACCGTCAATTTTTCCTGTTACAGTAGCAGTTGTGGAAGAATCAACTGTTACTGAAGGCGTCTGCGTATCACTGGTAATTTTAACTGCATGAAGATAACCATCAGAACCATGGGAAACGGATACTTTAACCTTCTGCTCCGAAAGCAGTACCTTGCAGGCACTGGTATCTGTTTCACTATCCAGCTTTATCTGCATATCACCTTCTTTAGTGGAAAGGCATAACACTTCAGAAGTAGTTCCTGATAAAACAGTTCCTTCTACAGTTGCTATCACTTCAGCAGCCTGTACCTTCAACTGGTTTGCCGGCATCACAATCATTCCAGATGCAAGGCAAACCGCCATTAACATTTTTGCAATTCTGTGCTTTTTCATCCTTCTCCTCCATAAAATCTGTCCCTTATTGTATATCAAAAGTATCTTAAGTAAAAATAAGTTACTGTAATGCATTATGTGAATTTATCATACAATATTTATGTTTGAAAAACAATGCAAAACACCAATACTTAAGATTTTTCAACTGTTGCTTTTCTCACCAATTCCATTCTATCTATGTTAATCTTCTATATTTTTTTCCAAAAAGAGATGATTGTTATGCGCAATCACATCGCCTATTGCCATATCCGCCACTCCGGCAAGCTCAAAGCCGAGTTTTTTATACAGTGCCACAGCCGGTTTATTCTGCGATCCCGTATCCAGCCTGACTGTTTTACAATTCCGCCTTTTTCCTTCCTCTATGACAAACTGCACCATGGCTTTTCCGATTCCGCGTCCTGCTTTTGACGGCCTGACACATAATAAATGAATTACAAGAACTTCATGGGGCTGCACAGCATATTTCCATTTTATATTACCATATTCTTCGGGCTGAACCTGATTCACAATGATGCTTGCACAGACTTCTCCATTCTGCTCCATCACATACAAGGTCCCATCTTCAAGCCCCTTTTCGGCAGTTTCTCTTGTGGGATATACACCTAATTTCCAAACAGTATAAGCTCCATGCTCCTGCTCATACAATAATAATTCCGTATAACCGTTTTCCACCTGCTCTATATCCTGTAATACGGCCTTTCTAATCATAATCTCATTCTCCTTCTACCAGCAAATACTCTAAAGCGCTGACATTGCAAAGCTGCAATACCCGAAGCGTATTCTTTTCTTTTTCCTCAGCAATGACGGCGGCAACGCTGGTAAGGGGAGCCATTCCTATATACATTACAGCAAATAAATTTGCAAAGAAATGTTCCGGCATACCTTGTATACTGACTGCCTTTTCCATAATAACTGTCATACAGGGGAACAGGATAAACTGTATCAGTATGTTTTTATTTTTTATGGTATCCTTTAACTGCTTCCATAATATTGCCAGAATGTGAACCATCATATTTCACACTTCCTCCCTGTCAATTCCATAAATATTGTTTCCAAATTGGACTCTGACGAATGAATTGTTTCTATTACATCATCATCCCAATAGGCTTTTATCCTTTCACCGCTTTCTTTTTTATGCTCCAGCACAATATCCTGCCCGTTTTTTAGATGTATGTTAATTTTCCTCTGATGATTATATCTTCTGCAAATATCTGCAGGAGAACCATATTCAACAATTTTTCCTTCATTTAACAATGCTGTCCTGTCACACATTTTTTCTGCTTCATACATATTGTGAGTCGTTAAAAAAACTGTCGTTCCCCGGCTTTTTTCGTCCCAAATCATTTTATGGATTTCTTCTGCCGTAGCCGGGTCCAAACCGCTGGTCGGCTCATCCAGAAGTCAATAACCCCGCCGCAAGCAGCGAGGCATGGAAATTGAAGCGCCCCAAGGGGCGGGGTATTGACCCTCGCGGCATTCGTCAAGGTCATGCAAGCATGACTTTGACTCATTGCACGCGGGAATAAAATCCTGGGTTTGCGCAGAATAGCCCTTGCAAAAGCCAGTCTGTTTGTCATCCCTTTTGAAAGATTCATAACCTGGGTTCTCTTTGCATTCAGCAGCCCCACGCTTTTTAAAACAGCTTCTATATTTTTATCCTGATTTCCATCCAGCATTTGATAAAACCTTAAATTATCATAACAGCTCATTCTTTCATATAAGCCAAAATTATCTATCATAATGCCTATCTGCTTATAATCTTTTCCTTTCATATGCCGTGACTCAATATTAAAAATCCGGCTTTCGCCTTCCGACGCCTTTAATTGACCTGTCAAAATATTGATAAGTGTGGTCTTTCCTGCACCGGACGGCCCAAGAAGCCCAAAAATATTTCCTTCTTCAACAGTAAAACTGATATTGTCTATCACCCTGTTCTGTCCGAAATAATGACTTAACCCTTTTACTTCAATGGCTTTATTCATGAACGTTCTTCCCCCTTCATGCGTTCTAGTGCTTCCTGCAGCTTTTTATTATCACTTTTTTCCTTCATAACAGATACTGCGATGCTGCCTGCAGCGCATACGAAGAAACAAAGCAAAAACATTCCCCAGGGAATTATCCGGTCAACGGGAAACCACCCAAATACGGCTGCAAAAATGCCAACTGATATAATAACTCCTGTAAACATAAAAATGCTTCTAACCATAATAGATAATCTTTTCACAAAAATATCCGTAAAAAATATCCACCGCAGTCCCGTAATAATAATTGCCAGAGCCAAAAACTGCATCATCGCAGCAAGCGATAATCCTGCATTTCCCAACACGAATATAGAGGAATGTCCCTTTGCTTCCTGACCGAAAAGAAAGCAGAATAAACAAAGACTCAGCATGGAAATGCCCCAAACAGCCATAATATGTGTGAGATAATCAAATATTGTTTTCTTTTTTATCATCTAAATAACCCCCAATCTCTTTTTCATTTCCTCTGCATATTGTCTGGAAACCATAATCTGTTCTCCGTTTTTCATGGTAAGACGTAATAATTTACGCTCTACATCATTTTTAAGGGACTTGATAAATTTCAAATGGACAAGACAAGACTTACTGACCCTGAAAAAGCCGCTTTGACACAATCTTTCTTCCATTTCATATAATTTCAGTTTTGATTCATATATGGCATCTTCCGTGTAAACAAAAGTTTTCCTCTCCAGGGCTTCAATATAGGAAATCCTGTTTACATCCAGCAAATAATTTTCACCATCCTTCATAACCAGCATCTGCTGATTCAAAATACGAAGTGTCGCTATTATATTTTCGACATTACTTGTCAGCTGACTGCAATTTATTACAATTTCCGTTTCATTTATTTTTTCATCCGCATTAATTATAATTTTCAATCAAAACACTTCCCGTATATCAGTTTATCATATATTTTTTTCATAGTATGGAACCGGAACGCAAGCTGCCGTTTTTCATACATAAGATTCCATGAAAAAACCCCAAGTAGTCTATCTGCTGCCTGAGGTTTTTCTCTCTGCTCATATATCTCCGCTGTCCAAAAGCACTCAGCGGCAAAGGTTTCGGCAATGTCCCTCTCCAATATCTGACACATATCAATATTTTACCTTCTTAACCTTTTCAATCGTCCCATCGGGTCTTTGAACGGACATATGCTCCAACTGCCCCCGCAAATTTCCCCTTACGCTCTCAATATATTTTTGGCGCAGCTCCTTTTGCTCCGACTTTTCCTCATCCGTAAGCCCCTCCGCCTGGGATTTATGGTATAATTCATTGATTCTCTTAATTGTTTCATCCATTGTCATAACTCAATTCTCCTTAAATCCAAAATCATCATAATCTTCCGGCGTAAATCTGTGGTATATCAGATGACATCCTTCTTCTGCAATGCAATAACGGTAATCATCAGGCTTTCCCTCTTCAAAATAAACCAAATAATTAAATTCACCATTATTCACCTTTTCTACGTGGACATGGTCAGAATATTTATAAAACTGCTGCAGTATATCCTCAATTCCGCAGCCATGCTTCTCAATTGCTCCAATAAAATCCCTGATAAATTCATTATCATCCATATGCTCATGAACATAATCAATTCCCTGCGGCGGTATTGCAAAACAAAACCTGTCGCCCTGTACCGTAATATCGATTGATCCCAGCTTGGCTTCTTTTGCGCTAACAAATTCATTCAAAGCATAATGCATTTTTTCGGCATTAAAATCCGTTGCCAGAAACCGGTTTAAAGAAGTCAAAGGATAGTACAAACGAACTGTTTCACTTCGATATCCCAGTTTAATTTGCTGTTCCTTGAGCACATCAAATATATTTTTCTCTAACCTTTGAAAATGCATATTACAAACCATCCTTTTTTTATAATAATGCCTGATAAATCTCTCTCTTTCCCACTCCTCTGTCAGATGCTACCATCTTCATAGCGCTCTTTTTGTCTATTCCCTGTTCCTCATAATAAGCCATATGTTCTTCTATACTCATCTCTTTCCATTTTGCCTGTTCCTTCTGTCTGATTTCCTCACGGCTTTTCCCTTCCAATACAAGTACATATTCTCCTTTCGGTTCATTTTCTTCATAATAGTCAAGCGCCTTTTTTAAAGTGGTAGGAAAAACCGTTTCAAACTTCTTGGTAAGCTCTCTGCAAAGGGTAATTCTTCTCTGCCCCAGGGTATCATACAGCTCCTGCAATGTACGCTTCAGATGATGAGGCGCTTCATACAGGATAATCGTTCTGGTTTCATCCTTAAGCTCATCCAGAATAAATTTTCTTTCCTTTTTATCAGAGGGCAAAAAGCCTTCAAAGCAAAATCTCCTGCTGGAAAGTCCCGACAGGGTAAGAGCCGTAATGCAGGCACAGCATCCCGGAAGAGATGTCACGCGAATGCCAGCCTCCTGACACATCGCTACAAGCACTTCCCCGGGATCGGAAATTGCGGGAGTGCCCGCATCCGTAATCAGGGCAATATTTTTTCCTGCAAGAAGCTGGGCGGTAAGCTGCTGCGCCTTTTCCACCTTATTGTATTCATGATAACTGGTCATGGGGGTCTTGATTTCAAAATGATTTAAAAGCTTAATACTGTTTCTCGTATCCTCTGCTGCAATCACATCCACTTCCCTGAGAGTATCAATTACCCTCTGTGTCATATCATTTAAATTTCCTATGGGAGTTGCACACAAATAAAGTGTTCCTGTCATCCTTTTTCTTCGCCTTTCCTGCTGCCGGCATACTGCCTTTTGCTAATTCTTTATTGTCTTATGATTATTCTTCCGAATTTCCATTTTCCGCAAGCAATCCGCCTTCCGTATAGCGGTTCGAAGCATTCCATAATATCCATTCTTCATAACCTGCATCATAAACTGCCTGTATCTGCTCCCTGATTTCCTCTGCTCCATAAGAAATATGTCCGGTCACCCAGGCAGCAGTAAAATCCTGAAGCCATGGTCTTACTTCTGCATGTATGCTGTCCATCGGTTCAAGCGCCGCCAGTTCCTCTGCCGTATAATCCGGCAGTTCATTTCCCGAAACAGTCGCAGCCGGAATACCTGCAAGAACCTTTTTGGAAGACTGCAAGGCGGTTAAAACCAACCGGTACGGCTCTGCATCAGGCACCGGTATATTATAATTATACGGACCATAATGAGATGGATATATCATAGGACTGATATAATCCAGATACCGGGATAATTCCACATAATTCTGTCCTACAATTTTCTGGTCTACCTCACTGTCAATTACCATACCGTAAACATCAGCAGAAATCACTCCTCCTGCTTCATGTATTTTATCCGCTGCAAATTGCGTGAATTCAGAAATGATTTGCTGCCTGTCTTTATCTTCTGCCTCTTTTCCCAAATCCACGCTGTCCATACCCGTGTCAGTTGAAAATCGCAGATAATCAAACTGCACCTCATCAAATCCCATTTTCAACGCTTCCTGCGCAATCGCAAGAAGATAATCCCAAACCTCCCGGTTATAAGGATTCAGCCAGGCAAGACCGTCTTTATCCTTAAAAATACTGCCATCAGCCCTTCCATATCCTGTACATAACGAATACCGGCTCCCGTTTCTTCCACTTCCGGTATCTGCATCTTATAAACGACTCTGCCTTCGTCATTTTTCACATCCATGACAATAGCATTCAGTTCTGTTCTGTCCACAAGGTCAATCAGATTCTCCATATTATCAGTTCCCGCCATAGGGCCTGTTACAAAAATACCCTTTACCCTGGGTCTTTGCATATCATCCTCTGCCTGAACCTCTCCGGCCCCTTCCGCTTCCTCTGCCTGTATCTCTTCGGTTTCCTGTATCTCTTCCGGTACATCCTCAATCAATTGCACCTCTTCCGACAGGGTTTCCTTTTCTTTTGCTCCGCAGCCACAAAGTAAAAATATCATCATTAACATAAAGCAAAGAGCAGCCGGCTTTCTTTTTCTTCGCAATGCTTTTGCCATCATGAATTCATCTCCCACAGCAGATTCATTAATATCCATAAATATCATAAATTTCTTCAGTATAAACTCCCGGTTCCTTATAAACAATCAGCGGTTTTTCTACTGTCATTCTCGGTTTCCCACCCCGGTTTGCTTCAATCAAAACCATATTTGGCTCTTTATCGGCAAAAGGATATACCAGCTTCATCCTTTTGGGCTCCAATCTGTATTGTCTGAGCAGAACGATAATATCTGCAAGCCGGAAGGGCCTGTGAACCATAAAAAAATTACCGCCCGGCTTAAGCAGCTTTGCGCTTTGGCTGATAACATCCTCAAGGGTACAAAGCAATTCATGTCTTGCAATAGCTTTGGGTGCTTCCGGATTTGTCAGGCCATGATGCTCTGTCATATAGGGAGGATTACAAGTAACAACGTCAAAAGAAGCAGCCCCAAATAAGCTGACTGCTTCCTTAATATCCCCGGTTACTATTGTTATTTTTTCATCAAGGCCATTCAGCCTTACACTGCGGGCTGCCATATCTGCACTTTCAGCCTGAATTTCAAGCCCTGTTAAGTGGGTGGCTTTCGTCTTGGCTTCCATTAAAATCGGAATAATTCCCGTTCCGGTTCCCAAATCCAAAACCCTGTCACCTTCACCCGCTCTGGCAAAACCGGATAACAGCACTGCATCCATTCCAAAGCAAAAACGCTCCGAATCCTGAATGATTTTGTAATGATTTCTCTGCAAATCATCCACTCTCTCATTTTCTTTAAGAAGTACATCAGTTGTCATCTAATTTTGACTTTCCTTCCTCTTTTTCCAGCTTCTCAAGCTCTTTTAATTCTTCATCCTGAAGTTCAACCTTATTGTTCCTGTGTTTTCTTCTGAACCTGAGCTGTTCCACTTTATATTCCTGGATTTCCTTTTCATCCCCTACATCTACAATGACCTTCACAAGCTGACGCAGCACATTCACACTGGAAACTTCACCCTTAAGTCCATCCTCAGTAGTTACATGATCTCCCACATTAGGAAGCCTTCTGTTAAGCTCTTCATAAGTTTCTTCCTCGTGCTTTAAGCAGCACATCAATCTGCCGCACACTCCTGAAATCTTTGTGGGGTTTAAAGAAAGGTTCTGCTCCTTGGCCATTTTGATGGAAACGGGCACAAACTCTGATAAATGGGTATGACAGCAAAGCTCTCTTCCGCAAATACCGATACCTCCGAGAATCTTTGTTTCGTCCCTTACGCCAATCTGACGTAGTTCGATTCTTGTCTTAAAGACTGCCGCCAAATCCTTTACAAGTTCCCTGAAATCAATTCTTCCGTCAGCCGTAAAATAAAACAGCACCTTGTTATTGTCAAAAGTATACTCTGCATCAATCAATTTCATTTCAAGACCATGCTTTTGTATTTTCTCAAGGCATATTTTAAATGCATCTTTTTCCTTAATCTTGTTGGCGGCTTCCTGCTCGTCATCTCTTTCTGTAGCAATACGCAAAACCGGCTTAAGAGGCTGAATCACCTTATCATCCTCTACCTCTTTTACATCTCCTACAACTGTACCGTATTCAATTCCTCTGGCTGTTTCCACAATCACGTGGCTGTTTCTTTTTATATCTAATTTACCGGGATCAAAAAAATATATCTTGCCTGCGGTTCTGAAACGTACTCCAACTACTTTAATCATAAATCTATCAACCTCACTAATTCTCTTTAATGGTAAGCAGCAAAAGCTCCATGACCAAATCAAAATTAACATTGGCATTTAAGCGCTGCTTCGTCTTTTCAAGGGCATCAATAATCGTTTCAATACCCTCATAGGTACTCTTGTCCGCCACCTTTCTAATATACTGGATTTCTTCCCTGAAAATCAAGTGGTTTGCATCATGAGTAGCCTTAAATAATAAAACATCACGATACCATATGGAAAGAATGTCCATATAATCATTCACATCAAATTTGTATTCATTAATCTTTTTAATTGCTGCAACGATTTCATTAATTTCCATATCGTTGATATATTTCAGCAAAGTAACAGCTTCTTCTTTTACCTTATCAAATTCCTCACTTTTAGCAAGAATTCTGGCTTTTCCAAGATTTCCTCTGGCAAACGCCACACAAATATCTGCCTTATAATCAGGAATTTCCATGGTTTCCATGAGAAATTTTTTTACCTGCTCATCCTTTACCGGCTTCATATTAAGCAGCACACAGCGGCTCAAAATAGTAGGAAGCAATGCGTTGGCGTTAGCCGTAAGAATCAAAATGACGGCGTATTCCGGCGGCTCTTCCAATGTTTTTAACAAAGCATTCTGAGCCTGTACCGTCATCTTTTCTCCTTCATTAATAATATAAATTTTCTTCGGTCCACTGTAAGGCTTAATTGCCACATCATTATTTATCTGTGAACGAATATCATCCACACTGATAGTATTGGGTTTTTCGTGAGTAAGAAACTTAATATCAGGATGATTGCCGCTTAAAGCCTGTTTACAGGCATGGCATTCACCGCAGGGTTCTGTTTCCTGTCCGCTGCGCGCCTCGCACTGCAGCGCCATTGCAAAGGTTTTCGCAATAAATTCCTTACCGGAGCTTCTCTCGCCATTAATAATATAGGCATGTGATACTTTATTTAAACGAATGGCTCCTTCAAGATGCTCTTTAATCTGCTCCTGTCCCACAATATCTTTAAATCTGCTCATAATTTATCCCCCTTACGTCAGTATATCCAACAAAAGCCCCCTGATTTCTCCTATTTTTGCAAGAATTGCAAGATGATCCTGCTCGTCCTTCATAAGTTCCTGCGCTAACTCATCCAGATTTTCATCCACAAGCCGGATAATTCCATATACTCTGTGTCTTCCTCTCCTGTCCAGAAAATTCTCTCTGCTGAAGGAATGAGATCTGCTGACAATTTCATTCATAAAATCCTTAATCAAACCACGGTATCTCTTCATATCCCGGACATCACGTTTTTTGGCAAGCTTATCACCCTGCATTGTAATTTCTTCCATCAGAGTATTCAGTCTGGCCTGCAGTTCCTGTTCTTCCACATGACTTACCAATGTAAATTTAAAGGTTCCGTCCGATTCTCTCACCGGTGCCGCAGCTTCCGTCTGGGCAACCTGCTGAACCTGATTCACTTTAATATCCATAACAGTTACCCTCCTTTCAGTTGCCTTTCCGTTTCAGTGTAACAGATATGCTTCTATTTCCGAAAGACATTTTTCAAGATTTTCATTGGAAAATTTTAGCGTCACTCCCGCCGCTGCCAGCTTATCCTCCGAAAAATCCTCTTCATCTGCAAGATACCGCCTGCACAATTCCTGATACTTAGGATTTTCCTGGCGCCTCTCTCTGTCAAGGGCCCTTTGAAGTCTTACTCCGTCATCAACTACAAGCAGTACCGGAATAACCTTATCTCTTCCAAAATATTCTGCCGTCTTAACAAAGGATTCCAATGTACCGATAATAATATAATCATTGCTTTTCAAATCGATATTGCCGTCATCAACCGTAAAATACCGCCATACCCCATGATATGTATGATACGCCCGGGCTTCAATTACCTTTCCCTGCGCATCTAATTCCTGAAAACCGTTGTCATCTGTAAAAAAATACTCTCTTCCCTGCTTTTCTCCATCACGGATAGGCCTTGTGGTATACGGAACTATCTTCTTTAATCCCAAAGAGTTCTTTTTCAGCAGCTGCTTATAAACCGTATCCTTCCCGGTAGAACTTTTCCCCATTAAGTATACCATTTTTCCCATGCAAATTAAACCTCTACCACTCGAATCATATTCGTTTTTCCGGAAACTCCAAGAGGCACTCCGGCGGTCAATACAACTCTGTCTCCTTTTTTAATATAACCTGCTTCCTCCGCAGCATGCACCGCTTCGTCAAACAAATCATCTGCAGAGCTTTCTCTTGCAATCCAAAGAGGCGTAACGCCCCAGGAAAGATTTAACTGTCTGCATATTCTTGGGCTGACACTGCATGCAATAATAGGACAGCTTGGTTTATATCTGGCAATCATGCCTGCTGTAAAGCCGGAAATCGTAACCGTAATAATGGCCGCTGCCTGCAAATCCATAGCCGTTGTGCAGGTTGCATGGGATATTGCCGTCGTAATGTCAAAATTATCAATTTCCTTCCTGCGCTTCATTCTGCTGTTATAGTCAATATCCTGCTCCGTACGTTCTGCAATCTTAGCCATAGTTTTTACTGCTTCCACTGGATAAAGCCCTGCAGCGCTTTCCCCCGAAAGCATAATAGCCGTTGTACCGTCATAAATGGCATTGGCAATATCTGTAGTTTCCGCCCTTGTAGGTCTGGGATTTTTAATCATGGATTCCAGCATCTGCGTTGCAGTTATAACATGCTTCCCAAGGGCCTCCGCCTTCTTAATCATCTGTTTCTGTACTACAGGCACTTCTTCCATCGGGATTTCAACTCCCATATCCCCTCTTGCCACCATAATACCGTCAGATGCTTCCAAAATCTCATCTAAGTTATGGATTCCCTGCATATTTTCAATTTTGGCGATAATTTTCATATGACTGTTGTGTTCGTTAAGAATCTTACGAACCTCAAGAATATCCTCTTTGCAGCGGACAAACGAAGCAGCAAGGAAATCAAAACCCATGTCACAGCCGAACATAATATCACTTCTGTCAACATCGCTGATATAAGGCATAGATAAAATTGCCCCTGGAACATTAACCCCTTTATGATTTGAAATAGGTCCTCCATTAATTACTGTACATATTATATCGGTTTCATTAATCTCATCCACAACCATTTCAATTAAACCATCATCAATTAATATGGTAGTTCCTGCCGAGATATCATTTTTCAGATTTTTATAAGAGATAGTAACCTTCTCATTTGTACCGAGCATTTCATCTGTTGTGAGAATAAACTTCTGTCCCACAATTAATTCTGTTCTGCCGCCTTCTATATCCTTTAATCTGATTTCAGGCCCCTTGGTATCCAACAGGGTTGCGACAGGAAGTCCCAATTCATTGCTTACCTTTATGACTCTGTCAAATTTTATCTTATGCTCCTCATGACTGCCATGAGAAAAATTAAA
This sequence comes from uncultured Lachnospiraceae bacterium, assembly GCA_964507235.1. Classification (GTDB taxonomy): domain Bacteria; phylum Bacillota; class Clostridia; order Lachnospirales; family Lachnospiraceae; genus Suilimivivens. The sequence continues at coordinate 3,729 of CAZDPE010000002.1, read as the reverse complement.
GCGGGCGACATTCATTCCTGCCTGCATTAGCTCTCTTAATTTTTCCTCACTTTCACTGGCTGGACCAATGGTGCAGATAATTTTTGTTTTTCTCATATTAACCTCATTTCCGCGCCGCCATATGCGCTGATTTATTCTTTAACTGCTTTCACATAATATATGTTTTCCGGTGTATGCTTCTCAATCCCCTGCACATTATAGCCGGCTTTAAGATATGCTGCTATTATTTCCACTGCCTTACCATCTATTTTTTCCCCCGGCACGAGAATCGGTATGCCCGGAGGATACAAATTGATAAAGTCTGCAGCAATTCTTTCTTCTGCCTCCTCTAAACGTATATAATCACTTTGGGCAATAAATGCCTCACTGATTTTAAGTATTCTTCCAGGTCGGTATTGTTGATAGTCCGGTATTTTCTTATTATTGTCTTTTTCTTCTTGTCTTTTCTTTTTTCCACCGTTTCGCTCAAGCGTTTTATCTATTTCCGTAAGCGCCTGCGCCAGACGCTTCAGGCCTTCTCTTCTGTCCATCATCGATAAAATCGCTATTACATAATCAGAAGCACACATTTCCATCTGCAAATGATACTTTTCCCTCAGAATATCATAAAGCTGCTGTCCGCTAAACGACGTTCCCCGTACAGAAATTAAAAGCCGTCCCGGTTCCTGAATTCCGCATTCATAAAATTTGTCATTTTTCTGCGTTTCTTTTTCTGTCATAGCAGGATACAGTCTGATACATTTAAGATTTCCGGCTTCCTCCATAAATTCTTTTCTGTAGGAAATCAGCTTTTCAAGCTTCTCTTCTCCCTTGCTTTCAACAATTTCCATACAGGCATCAATACCCGCCATCAATATATATGACGGACTGCTGGACTGATAAATTCTTAAGTATTTTCTGATAAGCTCCCTGTCTACAAGAGAACCATTATAATGTAAAAGGGCCGTCTGCGTCGGCGCAGGCAGTGTCTTATGCACGCTGTGAATTACAAGGTCGGCACCTTCCGTTACAGCGCTTTCAGGAAAAGCACTATGAAATCCGAAATGTGCGCCATGAGCCTGATCTACAATTACCGGAATCCCATAGCTGTGTGCCGTTTTAACAATTTCCTTTACGTCCGAAAGAATACCATCATATGTCGGCGAGGTCAGAATAATACCCGCAACTAATGAATTTATCCTGTCTTTCGTAATTCCTTCATTATCAGCAATTTCTTTGATTTTATCTTCTATCTGCCTTGCGCTGATCCCCCCTGAGATTCCAAAATCTGCTATTTCATCAGGATAGACATATTCCATTTCCAGACGATTTAAAAAAGCCGCATGATATACGGCTTTATGACAATTTCTTGCGGTAATCAGCTTTTGCCCTCTGCCTGCAATAGAAGATACAGCGCTTAAAATTCCTGCTGTGCTTCCATTGATAAGAAAATAGGTTTCCTCCGAGTGGTAAAGAAGAGCCGCATGCTTCTGTGCTTCACTAATAATTCCCTGTGCCTGATGAAGATTATCGAATCCATCTATTTCCGTAATATCATATTGATATACTTCTGACAATGGCCCACTTTCGGAATTTCTCTTATGACCCGGCATATGAAAGGGATAAAAATCACTATTTCCGTATTTTTTAAGTTCCTCAAACAAACCTTTTCCCATCTTCTACAAGTTCCCTAAATAAATCTTTTCTTATCTGGCCAGGCCTACTCTTGCCTTTCTTATGCCCTTATGAAGTCTTAAAGTTTCCAGCAATGAACAGTATTTATCCGCTGTCGTTACAATCCATGCTTCCCTGCACATCGGCGGAACTACCGTAAGCGGCCACATGTGCTTTTTTATAATATCCTTTTCCCTTAAAGACAACTGATACTCTTTTTCCGCATTTTTTAAAGCAATGCCCGGATGATAAAAACCATGAAGCTTCTGATAGTTTTCCCTGCTTTTATCGTGCCAGTCATAAAGAAAATAATCATGCAAAAGCGCTCCCCGGATTAACTCACGCTGACTGCACGGTATATCAAGCCATTTACTGATTCTTATACTCTGATTTGCTACATCAATACAATGCCTATGCACCGGTATCGTCCCATGCTGAATATGATTCCTCGTTCTCTGAAAGTTTTCCGAATCCAAAATATCTGAAGCATTTTCTCTCAAAAGATAATAAAGCGCTCTTCTTTCTTCATACCTTCTTCTACATTTATCAAGCTGTTTTTGACGTTTTTCTTCAAAACTTCTCATTTTATAATATACCTCTCAAAACATATAACGCTTTACCCTCAATTAATTATTCTACCATATAAAACGAAATAAATGCATAAAAACATACAAATACTTATAAATTTAACATACTTTTTACTTCATTTTTGACTTTATCCGGGAATTTAGCCCTTCCTCAAAAGCTTTTTCAAATAGAAATTCATATTCCGTCCCTTCTTTAGGAATTTCAATCATTTCCTTTTTCCATGAAGACAAATAGATTGCATTGGATAAAAGTAAGCTTTTACTTCCCTCTGTTCCTTTTGCTATCAAAGGTGCCTTCTTCAATATTGCATCTGAATAATTTTTTAGCATTTCAATATATTGAGAATCTATGATTTTACAATCTAATTTACGCCACTGTCCATTCAGCTTTGAAAAGCAGTCTGTCGCAGTCTTTCGATATTCTGCCTCGTGAAATCCGAGTTCGCATACATTAAGCTCACTTTTTTCATATACGAGAAGAGCATCCTCCATAGAAATTTCAAGCCTGTTGATTCCCGGCGCTTCTCCCGTAGAAGCAATAAATACGCCGGTTGCACCATTATTAAATTCCATATATGCTGTTACTTCATCTTCAACTTCAATATCATGATATTTTCCCTCATGACAAAAAGCCTGCACCCTCACCGGCATTCCGCAAATCCACTGCAATAAATCAAGATTATGGGGACATTGATTGAGCAGTGTACCCCCGCCATCTTTTGACCATGTCGCACGCCACCCGCCGGATTTATAATAGCTGTCCGGCCGATACCAATCCGTAACAACCCAATTTACCCGTTTTATCTCCCCATAAATTTTTGATTCCACTATTTCCTTCATCTTTTGAAAAACAGGACTTGTTCTTTGATTAAACATCATCGCATAAACTAATTCATGCTTTTCCGCTTCCTCTTTCATTTCCCTTGCCTGACGGCTATAAACGCCTGCCGGCTTATCACACATTACATGCAAACCGGCTCTCAGGGCCATTATTGTCTGCTTTTGGTGCAGGTAATGGGGTGTGGCAATTATTACTGCGTCTAATTCCAGATTTCCTTCCTTTACTTCTGTAATCAAATCATCTGCAGAGTAAAATACCTGTAATATCTTTGTTCCTTCTTTATCAGCTTCTCTATCCTCAGATAACAATTTTTCTAATTCCGTCAATTTCTCTTCCTTTGTTCTTGTAACGGCTTTAAGCTCCATTGCCGGAACTTCTCCTTTAGCGAGCATTAGAGCATATTTACTGCCCATATTTCCCATTCCGATAATACCTATTCTCAATTTGTTCATCTTTATGCTCCCAACCTGATATGAAATACTCCATGAATAAGTTATACACGTTTTTATTGTATCATTACTTTCCTAATTTCAAAAGAATATATAAGAAAAAGACTGAATTCAACAAATTCACTTTGTCAAATACAGCCTTTATAATGAGCCACCCGGGACTCGAACCCGGGACAACTTGATTAAAAGTCAAGTGCTC
>CAZDPE010000001.1:40964-74046 GCA_964507235.1 uncultured Lachnospiraceae bacterium | reverse complement strand
GGGGGTGTGTCACATGGCGAAAGAACATGTAGTAAAAAGCGGCGCTAAGGTCAAGAAGAGCCTTGGCGACAGAATTATTGACGTGGTTATCTATGTTGTGCTGGGTCTTATCGCATTGAGCACGGTGCTGCCCTTTTTGTATGTAATCGCGGGTTCCTTTGCAACTGAGAAGGAGCTTACGGAAAAAGCTTTCTTTATTGTGCCTACCGTCTGGTCGCTTAATGCCTATCAGTATGCTATTAAAACTGCTAATATTTTCAGAGGATTAAGGAATTCCATATTTTTAACGGCAGCGGGAACCTTTTTGTGTATGGTTTTTTCCATGAGCTTTGCCTATCCGCTGTCAAAGATGCATTTCAGGGGACGGAACTGGATGATGAACCTTGTAATCGTAACGATGCTGTTCAGTGGCGGTATGATTCCTTCCTTTATTGTATACAACGCATATGGGTTGTATGATACCTACTGGGCATTGATTCTGCCAGCCCTGATCAATCCATTTAACATGATCATTATTAAAAAGTTCTTTTCGGGGCTTCCGGTGGAACTGGATGAGGCCTCCTATATGGATGGCGCAAACGATCTGCAGATCTTTATCCGGGTTGCGCTGCCGCTTTCCAAACCGGTCATTGCTTCCATTTCTCTGTTCTACGGGGTGGGCTTTTGGAATGATTACTTCAGTTCCATGATTTATCTGCAGTCAGCGGAAAAATATCCGATACAGATTCAGCTGCGTTCCATTATCCTGTTGACTTCAAAGATTACGGATGCGACAATGGATTACTATGACTTAAACGGGGCGCCGCCAACCAAAGCGGTGCAGATGGCCTGTACGGTCATTGCCACGCTTCCCATTCTTATTGTATATCCTTTTGTCCAGAAATACTTTACAAAGGGCGTTATGGTGGGAGCTGTAAAGGGCTGATTCTTGTAAAAGGCTGTTAAAACAAGGTGGTTCCGGCAGCGGAGAATACGCCGCGCCGTTATCATAAAATTAATTTTCTAATAAGGAGGATAAAATGAAAAGAAAGAGTTTGAAAAAAGTACTTGCGCTTGCAGTTGCTTCCGCTATGGTTCTCGGATTTGCAGGCTGCGGCAGCAGTAACAGCAGTACCGGTACGGACACAAGCACCGCAGACACAAGCACCACAGACACAAGCACTGCAGATACAAGCAGCACGGAGGAAACTGAAGCCGCTGAGGAAACTCCCGCTGAGATTTATGACATCAGCTTCAGTACAATTGACTTGTATGCAGGCTCCTGCAATACTGGTGATTATGCGGAGGAAATCATTAATCAGATTAATGAATATACCGGAGTAAATCTTAATCTGATATGGGTTTCAAATGATGCGCTGAGCGATAAGAATTCCCTGTATCTTGCAAATCCTTCCACTATGCCCAATATCATTACATGGGGCGGTACAATTACGGGAGATGTGGTATCCGCTGCAAAAGCCGGTGCGTTTGTTGACCTGAATGATTATGTATGGGACTCTGATAAATATCCTAATTTATCTGCTATGTCGAAGGAGGTAGCCGATACGCTGACAATTGACGGCCAGTTGATTGCAATTCCCCGTACCCGTGTGCTTGCGCGTTATGGTTTAAGCTATCGTACAGACTGGGCGGAAGCTCTTGGCCTGGCAGAGCCTAAAACGCCCGATGATGTATATGATATGCTGTATGCGTTTACCTATAACGATCCGGACGGAAATGGCGTTGATGATACCATCGGTATGGAAATGACCAGTTATACGGGACCTTTCGATATCATTCAGACATGGTTCGGCTGCGGTAACGGCTGGGCAGAGGTTGACGGACAGCTGGTGCCTGTATTTATGCAGGAAGAATATATGGAAGCCGTTGATTATATCAAGAAACTGTATGATGACGGTCTGATGCCTGCAGACTGGGTCAGCAGACCTACAGATGACTGGAGCGAAGGATGTAAGAGAGGTGACAATGGCGTATATATTGACGTTATGGATGGCGGTAAGCGTATCTGGAAGTATTTTGAAGCAGAGGAAACATGGACTGCTTCCGTTACCAATCCTGATGAAGCTGCTTCTATGACGCTCTATGGCGCAGTAAACGGGCATACTCTTGCAACGGCAGGTTATAACGGATATTTTACGTTATCCGCTTCCACGCTTGATTCGCCTGAAAAGATTGAAGCAGCCCTGACATTGCTGGATAAGCTGAATGATCCTGAAATGCTGATTTTAACCCAGTATGGTCTTGAGGGAATCAACTATGAATATGATGCAAACGGTTATCTTGTTGATTTAGACGTTGAAGATACTGTTTTGTTTAACAATTATGCAGGTTTGAATCAGCTGCTTGCATTCCTTCCCAGCACGGAGGAAACCAGCGCTGCAATCCCGATTGAATCAGATAAGTATACAGAGGCTCAGGATGCCGCTTATGAAGCCGCTTTACCTTATGCAGTAATTAATCCCGCATCTGCTTATCTTGCTAACTCGCCTACCTATGCTGCTGACGGCGCAATGCTGGATGAAAACGTAAGCGCAGCAAGAACCCAGTACATCTGCGGTGAGATTGACAAGGCCGGTTTAGAGGCGGCAATCCAGCAGTGGAAAGACCAGGGCGGCGACCAGATTATCACAGAAGTAAATGAACAGTATCAGGCAAGTAAGTAATTATTTTTTACGCAGAATATTTTGAAACATTATATTGCTGTAAATGCAGCGCCGGTATTTGGAAACGGATGCCGGTGCTGTTATATCGTTGTCGTGGGACGGACAGGAAATATGAAAATTGATTTGATGGGGGAATGGCTAGTCAGCCTTGAAAAAGATGAACAGGAAAGAAAGGAGCCGGAGCTGTCAGAGGGCAGGATCATGCTGCCAGGAAGCCTGCAGAAGGCTGGTTATGGTTATCCCATAACATTGGAAACCGCCTGGGTCAGCAGCCTGTATAATCCTTTCTGGTATGAGAGGGAGGAATATCGGTACGGTCAGGAAGAGAATGTAAGCATACCCTTTTTATCCCAGCCTTACAGACATTTTATCGGAACAGCGCGGTATGAAAGGAGCTTTTTTGTAACAGAGGCGGATACTGCATGGACACTTCATATGGAAGCTGTCCGTTGGAGGACAGAGGTTTTTATAGATGGTGAATGGAAAGGCGGGGACTGCTCCTTATGCGGATCCCATGAAATTTTCTGCGGCGTGCTTGCCCAAGGGGAGCACAGGCTGCAGATTGAAGTGGATAATCGTATGCAGTATCCTTACCGTCCGGATGGACATGGAGTTTCTGATGCCATGGGTGCTACTTGGAATGGAATTGTAGGAGAAATAGTGTTTTTATCCGAAGAGGAAATTATAGAACGTGAGTTGGCAAAAAAAGCATATGCAAAAACCCATCCGCGCAGGATAGAAGTGAAAGACGGGTTGTTTCTGGTGGATGGTAAGCCTGAATATTTCAGAGGGACTCACTTCGGCGGGGATTATCCGCTGACCGGATATCCTGTGACAGACATAGAATGGTGGCGCAGACTCATGAGGAGGGTAAAGGAATGGGGATTTAATTTTATCAGATGCCATTCCTGTTGTCCGCCGGAGGCTGCTTTCCTTGCCGCTGATGAGGAAAATATCTATTTACAGCCGGAATGTTGTATGTGGAACTGTTTTGAAGATGGAATTGCCATGCTGGAAGTGCTGAAGGAAGAAACGGTAAGGATATTAAGACAGTTTGGCCATCATCCTTCCTTTGCTCTATTTTCTCCCACCAATGAGCCTGACGGAAAATGGTATAAACCGCTTAAGGAATGGGTAACTTTTGCAAGAGAAACGGATAAGGCGCTTGGTTATGGAGGCAGGAGGATCTATACGGCACAGTCCGGATGGTTTTATGATTCGCAGCCATCGGAAATTGCCGGCACGGATTATCTTTATTTTCACAGGTCGGCTTTCGGCCCTTATCACGGAGGTATGATAAGAGGCTTTGAAGGATGGAAGGGAAAGGACTATGAACCTTCTTTAGAGGGAACAAAGCTTCCTGTTATCTGTCATGAGATGGGACAGTGGTGCGCCTATCCTGATTTTGAGGTGATGAAGAAATTTACAGGTTTCTTTCAGCCGGGTAATTATCGGGTGTTTAAGGAAAATGCCAGGGCTCATGGCGTACTGTCTTTTGCAAAGGATTTTGCTTACTGCTCCGGGCGCAGTCAGGTGCGTCTGATCAAGGAGGATATAGAGGCAAATTTCCGTACGAAGCAGCTGTATGGATTTGAGCTTCTTGATCTCCATGATTATATGGGGCAGGGTTCTGCCTTCGTAGGCGTCCTGGATGCTTTTTGGGAGAGCAAGGGGTATGTGATGCCTTCGGAGTTTCGGGAATTCTGTGGTGAAACGGTGCTGCTTACCAGGCTTCCTTCTTATGTTTACCGGAATACGGAGGTTCTTAAGACTCCGGTGTTGGTCAGTCATTTTGGAGGGCGGGAGTTAACAGGGCAGACCTTTGCGTGGAAACTTCAGGATATGGCGGATGGTGAAATCATCAGAGAAGAGAGCATTGTCTGTTCCTACATACCCAGAGGGGAAAATACGGTGATTCACCAGATAAGCTGTTCTCTTGGCGGGATTCAAAAAAATGCGCATCTTATTCTGGAGGCAACACTGGGAGAGATAAGAAACCACTGGGATATTTATGTGTTTGCAGAGGAACGTGAGCGGGAACCGCATGAGAAAGGAAAAGTAACCTGCACAAAGCTGCTTTCGGAAGCAGCAGATGCGCTTGGCAGGGGGGAAATCGTGCTTTATACACCTTATTTGTCGGATATGGATTATGATTGTCCTCCGCTTTCCGCTGAAAATGTTTTCTGGAATGCGCAGATGGGACCGAAATGGAGCAGGTGTATGGGTATTTCTGTACAGGAGAAGCATCCTTTATTCCGGCAATTTCCTTCGGAGCATGATGGCGGCTGGCAGTGGGAGGATATCTTAAACCATGCCAGAGGCTTTTGCCTGAAAGGATTTCCAGAGGGAATTGTTCCGGTGGTACGCGCCATTGACGACTGGAACCGGAATACGCCCCAGTCCCTGATTCTTGAAGCAAAAGTGGGAAGGGGAAGACTGCTTTTAGTTTCAGCCGATTTGGAAGGAAGCTTTCAGGAACGCCCCGCTGCATACTGTTTAAAACAGGCGCTTCTTGCTTACGGGAGAAGCGGGGATTACGCGCCGGCGCCTGAGATTACGCCGGAGCAGCTTGCTTTGCATATTTGCCCGTTAACGGCGGGAAGGGAGCTTATATCGTCTGTTGTGTTTGGCGATGGAGTAAGAGTTATGGAAAAAGAAGCGATTCAGGATTGTAACCCTGACAACGCCTGTATGGCGCAGGCTGCCGGATTTCCCATAGAAGTTACGCTGGAACTGAACCGCGAAAGACTGCAGGGAGAGCATGGGAAGGGGCTTACAGGGCTGCTGTATATGCCTGCCCAGAGAGACAGGATGTTTGAAGGATGTATCAGGGATTATCAGGTGCAGGGATATGTGAAGGGCACGTGGATACCGCTGTGTGTGGGGACCTTTGAAAACAGTCTGTATGCGCAGAAAGCAGTGTTTTCAAAAGAAGCCGCGAAAGGCTGTGAAAAGATACGTCTGAGAGTTTTGTCCTGTTATGGATATGCTCCTCAAAGAGGCTGGGAGATGCGGGGGGACGGTTGGTACAGGAGCATCAGGGAACCGGAAGCAAAAGTGCAGTTTGGAGCGCTGTCCCTGCTTTCGGAAGGAGAGATGCCCCACAGTGACGAGGTATTCTGGAAGGTACAAAACCGCAGGAATACCAGAGAGATTGAAATATAGCAAAAATGGCGTGGAGGGTTATGATGAAGCTGCATAAATTAACAGTGGGGAAAGCAAAAGGTTATACCACATGGGGGTGTATGTGGGAGAGGGGCGTCTGTTATGAAAGGACGGATTATATCTGCAAAAACATTTTCGGCGCAGAGGTGCCTGTACAGTCCCGGATTACGGCGTACTGGCCGGACGGATCCGTGAAATGGACGGCGCATACTGCAGACAGTGAAAGGCTGGGGGAAGGAATGGAGGTTCTGCCGGGGACTTCCCGGCCTTCCGGACGGGGACTTCAGATTAGTGAAACGGAAAGCCATATTTCTATTGATGCGGGGACATTGCAGATTCAGGTGGCAAAGGAGGGAAATTTTCTTTTTGAAAGTGTTTCTTTTGGGGGAAAGAAAGTGGCGTTTCATGCAAGGCCGGTGCTCTGCCTGGAGGAACCTGTCATGATGCAGGGCAATCCGGCCAGAATGGAAAAGCATTATGAAGGGCACATCAGCCGGATAGAGATTGAGGAACGGGGTCCTCTTACGGCAGTTCTTAAATTTACAGGCATGCACAGGAATAAAGCGGGAGAGGAAAAATTCCCCTTTTGTATCCGCATGACAGCAGGCTGTGATAGTGAAGAACTCTCTTTTATCCATACCTTTATCTATGACGGGGATGAGGATAAAGATTATCTGAAAGGACTTGGGGTTGTTTTTGAAATGCCGTTAACCGGTCCGGTTTATAACCGGCATATTAAAGCAGCAGTTGACCATGGCGTATTTCACGAAACAGTGGTGCCGCTTACTTCATGGAGGCCAAGGATTCCGGATAACATTTATGAAAGACAGATGGCGGGAGAAAATTTGAAATTGTCCGGGGAAGAACTGGAGATTGCCGGCAAGGTACTGCAGGATACGCCGTATTGGAGCCAATATGATATTTGCCAGGACAGTTCGGAGCATTTCAGTATCCGCAAAAAACTTCTGCCAGAGAATTGCTGCTATATTGACAGCCTGCATGGAACCCGGGCAAAGGGAGTCATTGCAGTCGGTTCGGAAAATGGAAGCGTTCTTATGGGAATACGTGATTTCTGGGAAAAATATCCTTCAGGCTTTACCGTAAAGGGAATAGACGGTGAAAAAACGGAGTGCACTATGTGGTTCTGGCCGCCTTCGGCGCCTGCTATGGATTTCCGCCACTATGCTGACAGAGGTTATAATCAGGTCTGCTATGAAGGGTATGATTATAAGGGCGCTTCGCCGGTGGGCGTTGCCTGTACCAGTGAGTGCACCATTGGCTTTGCAGAAGAAATGATACCGTCAGATGCTTCTTTAGAGGAGTTTGCGGAAAGAATCAGAATGCCCGTACAATATGTGGGAACGCCGGAATTTTATCATGAAATGCGGGCCTTCGGCTATTGGTCGCTGCCCTCCTGCCGGACGGAAATGGAAGGATGGCTGGAAGAGCAGCTTGAAAAGGCATTTGTTTTTTACCGGGATGAGGTGGAGCAGCGCGATTGGTACGGCATGTTCAATTATGGTGATTTTATGCATACCTATGACAGAGTAAGACATAAATGGAAATATGATATGGGGGGTTATGCCTGGGACAATACCGAACTTGTTCCTACTTTGTGGCTGTGGCTTTATTTTCTGCGGACGGGAAGAGAGGACGTATTTATCCTGGCGGAGAAGCTTTCCAGACATGCAGCTGAGGTGGATGTATATCATTTGGGCAGATATAAAGGACTTGGCTCCCGCCACAATGTAAGACATTGGGGCTGTCCCTGCAAGGAAGCGCGCATTGCCATGGCCGGCCATCACAGAGTATACTATTATATAACGGGAGACAGGAGGATGGGCGATATTTTTGAGGAACTGAAGGACAATGAAATGAGTTTCCTAAACAGAGATCCCCTGGGTGATTTTTATGAGAAAAAGGATATGGTCTATCCCGCTCATGCAAGAAGCGGGCCTGACTGGTCTTCCCTTTGCTCTAACTGGATGACAAGGTGGGAGCGGTTCCATGATGAGAACTACCGCAAAAAGATTGAAACAGGAATTGCCGATATTAAAAATGCGCCTTTAAAGCTGGTTTCAGGACCGGATTTTGAGTTTGACCCATACACCTGCCGCCTGCGTTACATTGGAGAATGCACAACCGGAGGGACGCATCTTCAGATTTGCATGGGCGCTCCCCAGATATGGTTTGAAATGGCAGATCTTTTGGAGGATGAGGAATGGAAGCGGATGCTTGCGGAATACGGGCGGTTTTATTATCTGCCGGAGGAAGAGAAGCAGAAGGAGTCCGGCGGCATTATCGGAAACAGGGAATTTTCCCTTCCCTTTATGGCTGCGGCTATGGGAGCTTACGGAGCAAACTATCTGAAGGATGACGTGCTGGCTGCCCGTACCTGGAAAATCCTTCTGTACACGCTGATGGGAGAGCATGATCACAGCGGATTTCAGTGGGTGGAAACGAAAGATCAGGGAAACAGAGCTTCCATAAGGGAAATTCCATGGATTACCACTAACTATACGGCACAATTCTGCCTGAATGTTATTATGGCATTGGAATTTATCAGGGAAAAGCTTCCTGTTTCCTTGAAAGATGCAGATGAACTGATTTCAGAAGGAGTGAACCCGGTTTTTTACCATAAGGCGTAGCAAAAAGCGTAAGGCGGAATAAGAAATATTTATGCACATATCAGTGCGGAAATGAGGAAAGAAATGGGGAAGGAAATGAAGCTTATCATTACAAGTCTGGAGGATTTTTCGGTAACGGTTTCCTGGGAGCCTGTTCCGGATGCAGACAGTTACAGAGTATTTTGGTCCGATGTGGATACGGAGGGCGCTGCATATCGTGAAATGTCAGTGGGCGCGGCGTGCAGTTATACGTTAAGAAAAGCCACACATGTGCCGCATTTTTTGAAGGTGGCCGCTTTGAAAGGAGATAAGACGCTCCTTGTCAGCGAACCCTTCAAAACTCCCATAAAAAAAGTATTTCACAGGCGGCTTGAAAAACTGAGCCGCGGTCTTCAGGCAGTAAAGGTGAAGAACGGTGTATTTTTAAGCTGGCGTATGTTTCTTGAGGAAGTGGAGGGATACAATAAGACGGGACTTACCGGTACCGATTATATTGTATATCGGAATGATGCGGCAATTGCCAAGGTGACTGACAGTACGAATTTTCTTGACAGGAAAGGAAGCAGTGGGGACTGGTATGCGGTGGCGCCTTTCAGAGATGGAAAAGAGCAGGAAAAGTGCCGGGCGGTTATTCCCTGGGAGAAGGAGTATCTGGATATTCCCTTAAGGAAGCCGGAGGGCGGCATCACGCCCGCCGGAGAATCTTATGAGTATCGGGCTAACGATATGAGCGTGGGGGATGTGGATGGTGACGGAGAGTATGAGTATATCGTAAAATGGGATCCTTCCAACTCTCAGGATGTGTCAATTAAGGGTTATACAGGGAAATGTTATCTGGACTGCTACAAGCTGGACGGACAGCTCTTGTGGAGATTGGATATGGGAGTTAATATCCGGGCAGGAGCACACTATACGCAGTTCATGGTATATGATTTTAATGGGGATGGAAAGGCGGAAATGGCGGTAAAGACTGCGCCGGGCACCTGTATGACCACGTATAACTTTGACGGAAGTATAAAAGAACAGTCTTTTATCACGATGCCCCGGGAGGATATTGAGGCGGGAGTAACGCATTTAAGTAATTTTGTCTGTTCAGCAGAGGATTACAGGCAGCATCTTGCGAAGGTATTTGAAGGATGGACAAATCATCCGGAAGTGATGAGAGGGCAGTGGCCCGCAACTCTGGAAGAATGTTTCGGGATGGAGCGGCGGTATTCTTATCCGTTACAGTATGAGGATGCCCTTGCGCTTGCAGATTATTATATTGAAGAATATGCGCCGGCAAGAAGCCCTAAAAATCAGCTGGATAAATTTGAAGGCTTTATCTATGAGGGGCCCGAGTATCTGACTATGTTCGGCGGCGACGGTGCGGAACTTGAAACCATTCCCTTCAAGATGGGACGTGTGGACGACGGCCTTATGTGGGGGGACTATGCGTTTCCGAGAGTAGAACCCTGCAACCGTGTGGACCGTTTCCTTTCCGGCGTTGCTTATCTGGATGGCGAGAAACCGTATTTACTGATCTGCAGGGGTTATTATACCAGGACGACTATTGTGGCATATGATTTTTTTGAGAATAAATTCAGGGAATATTTCAGCATTGACAGCGGATTTGTGCCCATGAGCAATCCCTTTAACGACGGGAAGATTCATGATGCAAAGGGAAGCGATCCGGTATACGGTATTTTGGCGGGACAGGGCAACCATAGTCTTTCCACAGCGGATGTGGATGGCGACGGCTGCATGGAAATTATCTACGGCGCCGCCGTGATCGATCATGACGGTTCTCTTCTTTACAGCAGCTATGACTACAGGCCTGACGGCGTTTATACGAAGCTGGGGCACGGGGACGCCATGCATGTGGCGAAGATTGACCCTGACAGGCCGGGATATCAGATTTTTAATGTATTTGAGGGCGGCGCGTCGGTGCCATATGGCTATGCCCTGCGTGACGCGGAAACGGGAGAGGTTATTTTCGGAGAGTACGCGGAAACTGATCTGGGGCGCTGCATGATTGGCAGGATTGATAACAGCGTAAGAGGGCTTCAGGTATGGGTGAATGAGGTATACGACTGTAAAGGCGGCAGGCTGAAGGTTCCGGTGCCTGGCACGAATCAGTCCATTCGCTGGGCGGGAGATTTGACAACTCAGATATTGGACAGTCCGAAATATATCGGTACGGTGCAAACAGGCGTTATCAATGATAATATCCATGGGGAAATGTTGGTACCGGAAGATACCATGACCAACAACGGAACGAAAGGGAATCCCTGTCTTGTTGCCGATATCTTCGGAGATTTCAGGGAGGAGCTTCTGCTGCGCACCAAAGACAGCAGTGCTATCCGCATTTATATGAATACGGAAATTACCGGACATAAGCTTTTTACACTGATGCATGATACTCAGTACCGCTGCGGCGTGGCCTGGCAGAATAACTGTTATAATCAGCCGGGATATACCAGTTTTTACTATGCGGACGATATGGATTTTAAAAATGTGCTGCCTGAGAAATTTTATTAAAGCGGACATTTGCTTTGAAATATAAACAGACTGGTAACAGTTCAGCCATGCAGGCAGGACATAATGATTGCAAACCTGTGCTTTTTACTTTATAATTATTCACGATAGGTTTTTCGTAAATAACTGATAATTATGATAAAACATATAAGGAGGAGCAGTCACATGATATCAGTACTTGGAAGCGGTGCATATCTCGTAAACGGCACGGAAGTGATTCCCGACGGACCTGAGGCATCTTCATCAGTAAAAAGCAAAACGGGAAAGGAAGTTTCTATAGCTGAAGCAAAGAAAGGAACCATTGCTTACGGTATTTTAGAATCTCACAATACATCGGGAAATATGGAAAAGCTTAAAATTAAATTTGATAAGCTTACCTCCCATGACATTACTTTTGTAGGAATTATTCAGACGGCAAGAGCATCAGGACTTGAGAAGTTCCCTGTTCCCTATGTGCTTACCAACTGCCACAATTCTCTTTGTGCCGTTGGAGGAACTATCAATGAAGATGACCATATGTTTGGACTTACCTGTGCGAAAAAGTATGGCGGTGTTTATGTACCTCCTCATCAGGCCGTTATACATCAGTTTGCAAGAGAAATGCTTACAGGCGGCGGCAAGATGATCCTGGGTTCCGATTCCCATACCCGTTACGGTGCGCTTGGAACCATGGCAATGGGAGAGGGCGGGCCTGAGCTTGTAAAACAGCTTTTGAACCAGACCTATGATATCAATATGCCCGGTGTGGTGGGTATTTATCTGACAGGCGCGCCTGTTAAGGGCGTAGGCCCTCAGGATGTGGCGCTTGCCATTATCGGCGAGGTGTTTGCAAGCGGCTATGTAAAGAATAAGGTTATGGAATTTGTAGGACCCGGCGTAGCCTCTTTAAGCGCAGATTTCCGTATAGGCATTGATGTAATGACTACGGAAACCACTTGTCTGTCCTCTATATGGCAAACAGATGATGAAATAAAGGAATTTTATGATATTCATGGAAGAAGCGGTGATTATAAGGAATTAAATCCGGCTGATGTTGCTTACTATGACGGTATGATTACCATAGATTTAAGCACCATTAAGCCCATGATTGCAATGCCTTTCCATCCCAGCAACACTTATACCATTGAAGAGCTGAATGCCAACCTTCTGGATATCCTGGATGATGTGGAAAAGAAGGCTGCAGTTTCCTTGGACGGAGCAGTGAATTTTACATTAAAAAATAAAGTAGTAAATGGAAAACTCATGGTAGACCAGGGTATTATTGCCGGCTGTGCAGGCGGCGGCTTTGAAAATATCTGTGCGGCAGCGGATATTATGAAGGGAAGTTATATTGGTTCAGACGGATTTACCTTAAGCGTATACCCTGCGTCCATGCCTGTTTATATGGAATTGATTAAAAACGGCTGTGCAGCAGCTTTAATGGAAACAGGTGCGGTTATGAAAACAGCCTTCTGCGGACCCTGCTTTGGCGCGGGAGATACACCGGCTAATAATGCATTCAGTATCCGCCATTCAACAAGAAACTTCCCGAACAGAGAAGGCTCCAAGCTGCAGAGCGGACAGATTGCTTCCGTGGCCCTTATGGATGCCCGTTCCATTGCAGCCACAGCAGCCAATAAGGGTGTACTTACCGCAGCAACGGATTTTGACGGTACAATCGGTAAATATAAATATCATTTTGATTCCAAAATATATGAAAACCGTGTATTTGATTCCCATGGAGAGGCAGATCCTTCGGTGGAAATTCAATTCGGCCCCAACATTAAGGACTGGCCGGCTATGACGGAACTGCCTGAAAACATGGTACTTCGTGTAGTATCTGAAATACATGATCCGGTAACTACTACGGACGAGCTGATTCCTTCAGGTGAAACCTCTTCCTACCGTTCTAATCCTTTAGGACTGGCGGAGTTTACCTTATCCAGAAAGGATCCTGCCTATGTAGGCCTTGCGAAGGATATTCAGACAGCCCAGAGGGCAGTTATGGAAGGTAAATGTCCATTGGAGGCTAAACCGGAATTAAAGCCTGTTATGGATGTAATTCAGAAAGCATATCCGGAAGTGGGAGAAGGAAATATCGGTTTCGGTTCCACCATCTTTGCCGTAAAACCCGGAGACGGTTCTGCAAGAGAACAGGCGGCATCCTGCCAGAAGGTGCTCGGAGGCTGGGCAAACATTGCCAATGAATATGCAACCAAGAGATACCGCTCCAATTTGATTAACTGGGGTATGCTTCCTTTCCTGATTGAAGAAGGCGAGCTTCCTTTTAAGAATAAAGACTATTTATTCTTCCCCGGTATCCGAAAGGCTGTAGAGGAAAAAGCCGAGGAAATTAAGGGATATAAGGTAGGAGAAGATTCTCTGACGGAGTTTACCGTAAAGCTTGGGGAATTGACAAATGAAGAACGTCAGATTATTCTGGACGGCTGCCTGATTAATTATAATAGGGTCAAATAAGGAATAAAAGTATAACAGGCGGCGGGCAGATAAATCAATAAAAGCTGTCATAAGCCGTCTGATTCATGTAACGAAATTTTATGTAAACAAACTAAAGATTTTCGGGGAGTGTCCGATATATAGTTTACAAAGGCAGTTATCAAGGCCGGATAGCAGTCTTTGAAACAAGAATGAATACAGTTTAGCCACGGATGGTATTTGTCCAATAAAGCGGTTCGTAAAGCGTCCGCCGTTTGGTAAGCACAGCGCTTAAGGAATACCATCCGTTTTGTTTTCCCGTGCACGTGAAATGATATCAGAAAACAGGGTGTAAACAGCAAAGGAGGCTAAATGCGAATTGATTCCAGTGTGATAGGAATGGAATCCGAAAGAACATATTCTTCCACAGCAGGAAGAGTGACAAAAGTTACAATAACAGATGCAGGACAGGGGATTGCGGACGGAACCGGCAGCCTGTTTGGAAATCTGTTGCAGCCTGAGAAGGATGAAACAGGTCAGGCAAAAAAGGGCAGTGCGGAAGAATACCTGGCAAAAGCCCTGGAAGAGATGAAGTCAAAACAGACGCTGCGTACAAGAAACATAAGAACGCCGGAAGCTGAAGAAACCAGAAAACAGCTTTATAACATTAAGAAACAGTGCCTTGAGTTTTTAATGGATATTTTATTCTTTAGAAAAAGAGGTCTGCAGGGTCAGAGTTATCTGGGAAACACATCAGAGAATACGATAGAAAACGATGTGGCCGGAGGAGAAAATCTTCAGACAGCCGTTAATAAGCTGCTGAATGTAACCACCTTTCCCACATTGACTGCCAATATGCAGACTTTTACTTTCAGCAGGCAATATTATTTTGAAGAAACCGAAAATACAGCCTACACGGCTCAGGGAACGGTAAAGTGCGCTGACGGCAGAGAAATTGATTTCAACTTAAATCTTGTTATGAGCCGCAGCTTTCAGGAGTACTATGAAGAAAATTATGCGGCGAGAAGCGTTTCCATGTGCGATCCTCTTGTTATCAATCTGGAAGGTAATATTGCGGAACTTTCTGACCAGACATTCTATTTCGATATCGATGGGGATGGTGAAAAGGATGAGATAAGCAGACTGGCTGCGGGAAGCGGCTATCTGGCGCTTGACAAAAACGGTGATGGCATTATTAATGACGGCAATGAGCTTTTCGGAACCCAGTCAGGAAACGGATTTGCTGACCTTGCGGCATATGATGACGATGGCAACGGCTTTATTGACGAGGGTGATGGAATCTTCAGTAAGCTGAAAATCTGGGCCATGGATGAAAATGGAAATGAGCAGCTGGTGTCTTTAGCGGAAAAAGGAGTCGGCGCTATCTGCCTGCAGAATATCGCAACCGATTTTACCCTGACAGGTCAGGATAACAGTACACGCGGAGCTATTCGGAATACAGGTTTTTTCCTGTATGAAAATGGAACGGCGGGAAGTATTCAGCACGTGGATGTGGCTAAATATAATCAGGCTGTTTAATTTTAATTTCCTGTTGTCATGAATAACCGGTGCCCTTGCATAAGATGTGTAAGAGGTGCCTTATGAATAAACTTAGAGTCTTTCAAAATGTCAAAAATAAAAGCTGCCGCAGTACATCCGGCAGCCTTAGCAGCAAGAACCGCATCAGGATTTCTGTTAAAAATCTTGGTACGGTTCTTTTGCTATTATTAATCATTCCTTATATTATAACCTCTCTGTTTGGTAACATGAAAGGTGAGTCTGCAGATGCAGGTGTTGATGAAATGGTAAAAGAACAGCTTAAGGACAGCAGTTATACAGTAATAAATAAAACTGCAGTAGGCTTGGAAAGAATTCCTTTGGAAATTTATATAGCTGATTTGCTTTCCAGGACAATGGGGGAAGAATATGAAATGGAAGCATTAAAAGCCCAGGCAGTGTTAATCCGTACAAATCTGATTTCACAATCCGACAAGGAAATTGCGGCAGCTGATGAGCAATACGGAAATAAAATTGTACCGCAGAAATGTTTCAGTGCAGTATCTGAGACCAGAGGAATTTATTTGGAATATGAAGGTAAGCCTGCTTACGGAGCATACTTTTCTGTCAGCAATGGAAAAACCAGAAGTGCGAAGGAAGTTTTAAAGACGGACGAATATCCTTATTTATCGGAAGTGACGTGCAGCAGGGATTTTCTGTCTGAAAATTATTTAAATGAGATGGAATATTCAGTGGAAGAATTTGAAAGAGTATGGGATAGAATGGATTCCCAAAAAGATGATGCAGTGCAGGAATTTATGAATGGAAGCGAAGTGGAAGATGAGCAAACGGGAATGACAATTATCAGGGATCATGCGGGTTATTCGCTTTTTTTAAAATATCATGAAAAATGGATATCGTGTGAGGAACTGCGTTATGAACTTAATCTTCCTTCTTCGGATTTTGAAGTTAAAAAGGAAAATGAAATATTGATTTTTATGGTAAAAGGTGCCGGGCATGGACTGGGAATGAGTCAGTTTGCAGCAAATGAAATGGCGGCAGAAGGAAGCGAATATCCGGAAATTCTGGAATACTTTTTCCCCGGAACTGCGTTGACCAAAGCAGAGTAACAGGGATTATCCAATCTTTTGAATAAAGTAGAAAAAAAGGGCAAAACTATCCATAAGGAGAATAAGTAAAAAAATATTCTTTGAAATTATGTATTGTGGAAAGTAAGAAGATTGGAGAGATAAAATATGAAAAGAAGAGTAAGAAGAAAAAACTTTTCAAAGGAACGCATAGTTATGGCTGCGTCTTCGATAATTGTATTAGGTGCCCTTACAGCAACTGGTCTTTGGCTTCGCTCAGATGACAGCACTCAGGATGATGGATATATAGTGGATTTGAGCCAGATTGAAAACAGCACGGCAGCAGGCATGGCAGATAATGAGGAATTGAAGGTTGCGGAAAATGTAACAGAAAATTCGGTGCCTGCGGATGATTTGGACTATGACCCTTATTTTCAGGAAACAAATTCCGGAAACGTAGAAAATCCGGATTTGTCGGAAAGTAAAAGCATGTCGGAGGGAAGTGATGAATCCGGTGAAAATAACAGTAAAACATTGCAGGAAAAGTCAGCAGATGAAGATGCCCCGCAGGATGAAGCAGATACTCCTGCCATATCAACAGCAATGCAGCCTACCCTTACTTTCGGGGATAATGATTCCCTTGTATGGCCGGTGGTAGGAAACATTCTGGTGAACTACAGTATGGATAAAACAGTTTATTTTCCTACTCTTGAACAGTATAAGTATAATCCGGCAATTATCATTCAGGCAAATGAAGGGGATATGATAACAGCAGCCGCAGCAGGAAAAGTGACTTCTGTATTTGAAGATGCACAGATAGGCAAAGGAATTACAATGGAGCTGGGGAATGGCTATGAAATTACCTATGGACAGCTTGAGGGAATTTTGGTTTCAGAAGGAAGCTATGTATCCATGGGTGATATGATTGCCCAGGTTGCAGCGCCCACCAAATATTACAGTGTAGAAGGAACCAATGTTTATTTCAAACTGACTAAGGACGGGGAACCGGTGAATCCTATGTCAAGACTGAATTAACGGAAAGGTGTAAAAACGGCAGATGTTATATATAATCGGCGGAAAAGTCATTACCATGGAAGGAAGTACATGGGAAAACGGATATGTCAGTATTGAAAATGGAAAAATCAGGGAACTGGGGTCTATGGAAGACAGGACTCCGGTTCCGGATTCTTTTATGCGGAATGCGGAAAGAAGAATATGGACAGAGGGCGCGGCGCAGATTATTGATGCATCAGGCTGCATCGTGATGCCTGGTTTAATAGAAGCCCATTGCCATATGGGGATTACGGAAGAAAAGAAGGGAATGGAAGGAGATGACTGTAATGAAACAGTAAATCCCATTACGCCTTATCTTCGCGCTGTTGATGCAATTAATCCGATGGACGCGGCCTTTGATGATGCGGTTCGGGCAGGGATTACCTCGGCCATGATCGGACCGGGAAGTTCCAATGTGGCAGGGGGTACTTTTGTTTTTGTAAAGACCCATGGAAGAAGTATCGATAAGCTGATTGTGAAAAATCCTGCCGCCATGAAAATTGCATTTGGGGAAAATCCCAAGGTTAATTACAGCGGACAGGGGAAATCGCCGTCCACCAGAATGGCAATAGCCGCTATGCTCAGGGAAGAGCTTTTTAAAGCTGTCAGATATGCGGAGAAAAAGCAAAAAGGAATGGAACCGGATGAACTGGATTTCAAATATGAGTGCTGGATTCCTGTGCTTGAAAGAAAAATACCCTTAAAAGCTCATGTTCACCGCGCAGACGATATTCTGACGGCAATAAGAATTGCAAAGGAGTATCATCTGCTGATGACTCTTGACCATTGCAGCGAAGGACATCTGATAGCGGATGAAGTGAAGGAGTCAGGATTTCCTGCTATTGTAGGACCGGACCTTGCCAGCAGGAATAAAATTGAAGTGCAGAACATGGCTTTTAAGACAGTGGGAATTCTGAATAAAAAGGGAATAAAGACTGCCATTACCACAGACCATCCGGTAAGCCTGATACAGGCATTGCCTATCTGCGCCGGGCTGGCAGTAAAATCCGGAATGGAGAAAGAAGAGGCGCTGAAATCCATTACTATATATCCGGCTCAAATCTGCGGCGTGGAAGAAAGGGTAGGCAGCCTGAAGCAGGGAAAGGATGCCGATATTGCCATTTTCAGCGGAAATCCTATGGAAATAGCAACAAAAACCATGTGCACGCTGATAAATGGCGAAATTGCATATTGCGACGAGAAATTTTGCCAAAAGTAATATTTCTTTACCAGCAGAAAAAAAACAGGTATAATCAAAAGCAGACATTAGCAGGTTAGGAGGAAGGGTTTTGAAAAGATTATTAATCATAAGCTTCTTTCTTTGTATCATATTGCTTCCCGGATGTAATAAGGCGCCTGAAGAGGAAACTGCAGATCAAAACGGCATAAGTTTTACCAGTATGGAGGAAGAACCTGTGCTATCCTATGAGGTCCCGGTCAGTACCCCGGGCATACTCATTAATCAGCTGGGGTACACTGCGGACAGTACGAAAACGGCTGTACTTAAAGGCGATGAAATACCTGAGTTATTTCATATAGTAGATGCGGAAACCGGAAAGATTGTATTTACCGGTTTTCCGGAGGAAAAGGGATATGACGGGGAATTTGATGAATATATTGGTTATGGGGATTTTTCGGAATTTCAGACGCCCGGAATTTATTACATAGAAGCCCCGGTGCTTGGAAGGTCTTATCAGTTTACAATAGATGATTCCGTTTATGACGGCATTTTTCATGCGGCGTGTAAGCAATATTATTATAATCGCTGTGGAATGACGCTGACAGAAGAATATGCGGGTGAGAAAGCACATAATGCCTGTCATACCGGAAAGGCCGTGCTTCGTGAGGATGCTTCCGTAAGTGTGGATGTATCGGGTGGCTGGCATCAGGATGAGAGGGGACAAAAGGATGTGGCTGCAGCGGCAAAGGCCATGTCTGTTATGCTGCTTTCTTATGAACTGTATGGGGATGCTTTTGGTGATGACACCGGGATTCCGGAAAGCGGAAACGGCGTGCCGGATTTGCTGGATGAAATAAAATACGAAGTGGAATGGATGCTGAAAATGCAGGTTCAGGAAACCGGAGCGGTATATGCCGGTATAACGGTATATGTGCAGAATGGAAATAATCCGGTGAAAACATCAGGCAGTTATGTGGAGCCGACAAATCCTGAGGCTGAAAATGCATTTGCCATGGCACTTGCCAAATTCAGTTATCTTTATCAAAACTATGATACGGAGTATGCTACCAATTGCCTGAAGGCAGCGGACAGAGCCTGGAAGCATGCGCAGCTTCATGATGACGGAGAAATTGATAAATGGGAATTTGCGGCTGCGGCGGAGTTGTACCGGGCAGCAGGCCAGAGCAGTTATCATAAATACATTGCGAATTATCTGCGGGACAGTGATTATCAATCTCAGATGGATGAAATCGTGTTGCTGGGATGTGTGACCTACATAGCGACCAAACAGCCGGTTACAGTCGAACTGTGCGAGGATATTATGAAGATGCTTATGATGTATGCGGAAGATATTGCGGAGAATGCCAGAAAATCGCCTTTTTTTACTTCCGGCAATATAGAGCAGGACAACAATAATGATATGCTTCTGGAGATGATGTATCTTACAGTAGTCAATCATATTATCTCAAATCATGAATATGAAACCATAATAGAAAATTATCTTCATTATTTTCTTGGCAGGAACAGTAAAGCGGTCAGTTATATTGACAATGTGGGTGAAAATAATTATGAAAGCATAGACAGCAGTCTGGGAATTATGAAACAGTTTGACGCGGATAGTAAGCTGATATTTATGCTCAGTGAAATTATCAGCAAGGTGTCGTAAACAGCATTTTTTGCAATGTTAGAGGCATATTATTCCCTTTATGGCTGAAAAATGCAGTTGTAAAATTTATCTTGTCAATTGGAAGCAAGACTATTGGGAGGAAGGAGAAATCGGGTATGAAAATAGTAGTTTTGGCAGGAGGAATCAGCACGGAGAGAGATGTTTCCTTAAGCTCCGGAGCGATGATATACAAAGCGCTTAAAAAGAACGGTCATAAGGCAATTTTACTGGATGTTTATCTCGGATATACGGGAAATGACGTAAGCGCCATATTTGATAAAAAAGAGGATTGGGCAAAGGAAATGGGAGCGATTTCTGAGAATAATCCTGATATCGGACAAATCAGGGCCATGCGCTGTGACGGGGATAAAAATTTCTTTGGCCCCAATGTGATTGCCATTTGTCAGGCCGCAGATGCAGTATTTATGGCGCTTCATGGGGAAAACGGGGAAAACGGAAAGATTCAGGCATGCTTTGATTTAATGGGAATTACATATACCGGCACAGATTATGTCAGCTCGGCCTTGTGCATGGATAAAGGGCTTACCAAGGACATTTTTGCCTGCCATGGAATACCTGCCCCGGCAGGAATCCGCCTGAAAAGGGGAGAGAAGCCCTTGCAAAAGGTTTCTTTTCCCTGTATCGTAAAGGCATGCTGCGGAGGCTCCAGCGTAGGTGTCAGTATTGCGGCAAAGGAGGAAGAATTTGCAGGCGCTTTGGCGGAGGCCTTCCGATATGATGATGAGGTCATTGTCGAGCAGTATATAAAGGGACGTGAATTTTCGGTTGGAGTAATGGACGGAAGGGCGCTTCCTGTTATAGAAATTGCGCCGCTTCAGGGTTTTTATGATTATAAAAATAAATATCAGGCAGGTTCCACCATTGAAACCTGTCCTGCAGAGCTTTCCGATGAGAAAACAAAGGAAATGCAGGGCTATGCAGAAGCTGCTTTTAAAGCACTGCGGTTAAAAAACTATGCAAGAATGGACTTTATGATGGGTGAAAAGGGTGATATTTACTGTCTGGAAGCCAATACGCTGCCCGGTATGACGCCCACATCCCTTCTGCCGCAGGAAGCGGAAGCGGAAGGGATGAGCTTTGAAGAATTGTGCGAAAAAATTCTGAAGGCGGCTGTCGAGAGGTAAAAGTATGAAAAATATGACGCTTGAGAATATAGCTGAGGCCTGCAAAGGAAAGCTTTACGGACAGCCGGAAGGTGTAATGGAAGCTTCCTGTGTGGTAATTGATTCCAGGAAAATGGAAGAAGGCGGAGTTTTTATTGCAGCCAGAGGAGAAAAAGTGGATGGACACAGCTTTATTCCTCAAATGGAAGAAAAAAACGCCCTGGGAGTTGTATGTGAGAAGATACCGGAAGACTGCAAAGTTCCATATATCCTGGTAAAGGATTCTTTTCGGGCGCTGAAAGATATTGCAGAATATTACCGGCAGCAGCTTACGATTCCCATAGTGGGAATTACAGGAAGTGTTGGGAAAACCAGCACAAAGGAAATGATTGCAGGTGTCCTTTCGGAAGGCTTCTGCACACTGAAAACAGAAGGAAATTTTAATAATGAAATAGGGCTTCCCCTTACTGTTCTGCGAATCAGGGAGGAGCATGAGGCAGCGGTTCTTGAAATGGGAATCAGTGATTTTGGAGAAATGCACAGATTAAGTAAAATTGCAAAGCCTGATATTTGTGTTATGACCAATATCGGGCAGTGCCATCTGGAAAATCTGGGAAGCAGGGAAGGGATTCTGAAGGCGAAGTCAGAGATATTTGATTTTATGAATCCTGAGGGGCATATTTTTGTTAATGGTGATGATGATATGCTTTTTAAGGTAAAACCCAAAGAAAACCGCACAATAGCTCATTTCGGATTAAACTCTTCCAATGAAATATATGCTTCAGGAGTGATGAATAAAGGCTTATTGGGTTCTCAGGCAATGATACACATGGATTTAGAAGTGTTTCCGGTTACGATTCCCCTTCCCGGTGCGCATATGGTATACAACGCACTGGCAGCGGCGGCAGTGGGAAAATGTCTGGGGCTTAAAAAGGAGCAAATACAGTCGGGAATTGCGAAGGTGGAAGCAGTTGGCGGAAGAAGCCATGTGATTTTCCTTCCGGCCTGTACCGTGATTGATGATTGTTATAATGCTAATCCTGTTTCCATGAAAGCCGCTTTAGATTTACTGTCTACGGCACTGACCAGGAAGGTTGCAATTTTGGGAGATATGTTCGAGCTGGGAGAGCGGGAAAAGGAATTGCATGAAGAAGTCGGAAAATATGCAGTGGAAAAAGCAATTGACGTGCTTATATGTGTAGGAAAGCTTTCAGAGAATATGTATAAAGCAGCTGCCAGGAACGGAGGCAATAAGGTATTTTATTTTGAAACCAGAGATGAAATGCTGCTTTATTTAAATGAAATTCTCCGGCGGGAAGACAGCATACTTGTGAAGGCTTCTCATGGAATGCAGTTTGAAAAGGTAGTGGAATTTCTGCAAAGTAATACGTAAATTTTGAAGCAGGCTTATTCGCCTGCTTCTTCTTTTAACTTAAAATAAGTTTCTTTGATAACATTCTGTGTGTAAATGCCGATTTTTTTCTGATCCTCTTTTGATAAGTCCTTTATATATATCGGTTTTCCATATTCCAATATCACATGGGTCTTCTTTATCCGGGGAAGATGGTCTTCAAAAATATCGCCGGAATTGTATATAGTCATAGGAATAATGGGACAGCCGGTTTTTGCGGCAATTTTGAAGCTTCCCTCATGAAATTCCATGAAAGTATGGTTAACGCGGTTTCTGGTGCCTTCGGGGAAAATGCAGATGGAAATTCCTGATTTTACCTTTTCAATAGCGCTCAGTATAATTTTTAATCCCTGCTTAATATCGTTTCTGTCCAGAAACAGACAATGAAGGTTCCGCATCCAGTTTACAAGAAAAGGCCACTTTAACATTTCCTTTTTGGCAATATAGCCGGTAAGCCTGGGAACACGGATGTAGGTAATCACGATGTCGAAATAGCTTCTGTGGTTGCCTATATATAAAACAGGGGTATCTTTGGGGACATTTTCCTCGCCCCTGACGGTTACGGAAGTTCCTGCAAGAAAAAGAACGACCCTGAAAGCCCACTTTACAATGGCAAGGGAACTCCGGCTCTTTAAGTCCATATTAAATTTGCCGATAATCCATTCTGCAATCAGAAGAGGGATGCTTAAAACCAGAAATAAAACAACGAAAACAGCTACTAAAATTAATCGAATCATGATAAACCTCTTTTTGGATAAATTTGAGCATTTATAGTATATAATATAAGGAACCTTTTGGCAATAGAAACAATCCTGTATACAAATTACGTATATCTGGACTAAATCTGCAAACTCTGATACAATGTGAAATATCGGAGGAACGGAAAGTAAGACGTGGGTAAAGGAGAATATAAAAATGGACAGGATTGCCGTTTTAATTCCATGTTATAATGAGGAAAAAACGATTGCCAAGGTTGTGGCAGATGCCAGAGCAGCTTTGCCGGAAGCTGTTATTTATGTATATGATAATAATTCCACTGATGGAACCGCACAGCTGGCCAAGGAGGCAGGTGCGGTTATTCGTCATGAATATATACAGGGTAAAGGAAACGTAATCCGCAGGATGTTCCGCGAAATAGAAGCAAGCTGTTATATTATGGTGGACGGCGATGATACCTATCCCATGGAATTTGCACCTGAAATGGTAGATAGAGTATTGAATCATAATGCGGATATGGTGGTAGGCGACAGGCTTTCCTCCACGTATTTTTCAGAAAACAAAAGACCCTTTCACAATATGGGAAATTCTCTGGTACGCAGCAGTATAAATCATTTATTTGACTGTGATGTGAAGGATATTATGACGGGGTTCCGCGCTTTCAGCTATGGGTTTGTAAAAACATTTCCGGTGCTCTCCAAAGGCTTTGAAATAGAAACTGAAATGACCATTCATGCGGTATACAATCACATGCAGATTGATAATGTAGTTGTGGATTACAGGGACAGGCCTGAAGGAAGTGTGTCAAAGCTGAACACTTATTCTGACGGCTTCCGCGTGCTTGGAACTATTTTCAGGCTGTACCGGGATTATAAGCCATTCGGCTTTTTCAGCATATTTGCGCTTTTGCTTGCAGTAATTTCAGTTCTTTTCTTTATCCCTGTATTGGCGGAATATATAAAGACAGGACTGGTATTGAAATTCCCCACACTGATAGTATGCGGATTTGTGATGCTTGCAGCCATTCAGTCGTTTTTCGCAGGACTGATGCTGTCAAACATGGCGCAGAAGAACAGAAGGGATTTTGAATATCGTTTTACTCTTGTCTGTGAGAAAGAGCGCAGGCGGAGGAAGGAAGAATAAGTCAAAGACCCCGCAGCAAGCTGCCGGGGCATCAAACCTGCAGCGCAGCAAGCTGCGGGGTATTTGACCCTCGCGGCAGTCGCCAGATGCCTGCAAGCAGTCACTTGGCTTGTTGCTCGCGGAAATAAAGGATTGCAAAACTGCTGAAAACGCAGATAGTGGGAGAAGATAAATTGAAAAAAATAATAAGTAAGTGGTATTTGATTATTCCGGTGGGATTTATCCTGTTTGCAGCGCTTATATTCGGCATATTTGGTGAAGACAGCATTATTTCCGTGCATGATAATCTTGATTTGTTCATTGCACAGTTTCAGATGCTGAAAAATACAGGTTCATTTTTTGCTCATGGAGTGGATGTTCCCTTTTTGGGGGGTATCAGCAGAGATAATCTTCCTTCGGAATTTTCCCTCTATACCATGCTTTTTATGATACTGCCGTCTTATTGGGCTTATGTGACAGGATATTTATTAAAGATTGTGATAGCGGTTTTTTCTTCTGTGCTGCTGGCAAAGGATTTTTGCGGACAGCGGTTCGGGAAGTATCGCCCTTTGGTTTATATGGTTGCCCTGGCATACGGTATTTTAAATGTTTTTCCTGCATTCGGAATTCCCTTTGCATCGATTCCCCTTGTGGTATATCTTGTGCGTAAAATTTATAGAACGCCGTCGCTTAAGTGGTATGCAGCATTGTTTTTCTATCCGCTGCTTTCTTATTTTTCCTATTTTGGATTGTTTATACTGGCATACATGGCGGCTGCCTTTATATGGCTGTGGATAAAAGACAGGAAATTTCCTCTGAGAATACTGGTTGGAATACTGGTGCTGGCAGCAGGAAGCATTGTCTGTGAATACCGGCTTTTTGGCGTGATGCTGCTTGGTGGAGAGGAAACCATACGCTCTACCATGGAAGCGGGAAGCTTTGGGGCAGGAGAAATTATAAAGACCATTTGTGAAGGCTTTACGAAGGGGATGTTCCATGCGGAAAGCGTGCATACATATCTGGTAATGCCGGTCTGTCTTTTGTATTTTATTTACTTAAACGCTGTTTACATTAAAAATAAAAATTTCCGTGGCATTTTTCATGATGTTTATAATCTTTTAATGCTGGTTTTGGTATTTAACAGCGTTGTATACGGCATTTATTATTGGGAAGGTTTCCGGAAGATTATTGAAACTCTCTGTCCTCCCTTAACCGGCTGGCAGTTTAACCGCACTATTTTCTTTAGCCCTTTTGTCTGGTATGCTGCCTTTTTTATGGTGTTAAAAAGGCTTTATGATGGAGAAAAGAAGTTATTCCGGTATGCAGCGAATGTGCTTTCAGTTATGGCAGTGATTGTTATAGTGCTTTGTGGAACCAGATATAATGACCTTTATCATACCTGCAGAGCGAAAGCCTATGAAATTTTAAAGGGTAAGGAAAGCAATGAACTCAGCTTCGGAGAATTTTATTCAACAGAGCTGTTTGAAAAGGCAAAGGAGGATTTGGGATACTGTGGGCAGTGGTCGGCAGCTTATGGTTTCCATCCGGCAGTGCTTGAGTATAATGATATTGCGACAGTGGATGGATATCTTGGTTTTTATGAGCAATATTATAAAGAAGACTTTCGGAAGGTGATTGCACCTGCGTTGGAGCGCATGCCTGAAACAAAAGAATATTTTGATACATGGGGCGCCAGAGCTTATCTGTATTCAGGAACGGATGCTTCTATTGTAGGCGCTGTCAGGGATTATCAGGTAACGGATAATAATATTTATATTGATATTGATGCTTTTAAGGCAATCGGAGGAAGATATATTTTCTCAAGAATAGAACTGTCAAATGCAAAAGAAGCGGGGCTCACCCTGGCAGGAGCATATACAGATGCAGATTCTCCTTATGTTCTGTATGTGTATCAGACAATCTCCAGATATCAGTCAAAGGAGCATTCGGAGCTGACATTTGATGAAATGAAATTACTTACCTATGATCTGGAAAAGCTGGATGAGTATCTGAAGGAACTGGAAGAACTGGCCAATGCCGCAGAAGAAAGCGGAAAGGCTTCAGAGGAAGAAAAGGTAATTTCCTTATATGAGTCAGTTATTAATGAAATTACAAAAGCTGCTGCCTGTCATACAATTGCACAGATTGAATATTATAAAAATGTTTTTGATGAAGAAAATGGAAATAGACAGCAGCAAATATTGGAGGACTGCATTAATATGCAGGACAAAGCCTACAGCGTGCTTGCAAAGGTATGCCGTTCTCCTTATAAAACCGCAATGGAAACTGTTCTGGAGAGTGTAATCGTAGAAAGTCTTGCAGAATATGAAGAGATGACGGAGGAAGAAAAGGAACTCTATTTAAAGGAGAACAGTCTGGAACAGGAGTATGAACAGGCAGCGCAGGAGGACTATACAATTGAATATAATGGGGAAGAATGGAATTTTGACAGACTGATATATGAAAGTGAAAGCCTGGACCGCGATAGCTATATAGATGTTTATCAGGGGCTGTATAAAGAAAAGAACAGCGTCCTTGGGGAAATTTATTTAGAACTTTTACAGCTTAGAACAGATAAAGCAAGGCTGGAAGAATATAAAGATTTTGCAGATTATGCATACAGTGAATTATATATAAGAGATTATACAGTGGATGATGCGCTGGAGCTTTTTGGTGAGATTCGAAAAGAGGTTGTTCCCATAGCGGAGGACATGCAGGAATTATATCATACTATGGATTTTTCGCCGCTTTATAATCTTCCGGAGTCCACTGCAAAGGAGAGGCTTGAAAAAGTACGCCTTTATCTTGATGACATTGATTCGGAAATGGCGGAGGCCTTTGATTATATGGAAAAATACCAGCTGTATGATATGGATGCTTCCGGGGGAAAAGCGGATACGGGATTTACAGTAAAAATTCCTTATTATAATGATGCTTTTATTTTTGATTCTCCCTACAACTATTATAATGATTATACCACTGCAATTCATGAGTTTGGCCACTTTAATTATATGTTTCATAATGTAGAGGATATATTGCTGGAGCAAAATAATATTGATTTGTGTGAGATTCATTCCCAGGGACTGGAAATGCTGTATCATGAGTACAATGATGAAATACTGGAGGATGACGCCGGCGATTTGTTTCAGTTTATTGAAGTATATAATATGGCGCAGAATACCATTCAGGCAGCCCTGATATCCGAGCTTGAAATACAAATATATCAGAATCCGAACTTAAGCCTTGAAGATATCAATAAGTTGTACCTGAATTTATCCAGAAAATATGGAATTTATTATGACAGCAGAGTTACCGAATTGTATTCCTGGGTGGATATTTCCCATATTTTTACATCGCCGTGCTATTATATAGGCTATTCAACCTCTGCTTTTACAAGCCTTGATTTGCTGACTCTTTCGGAAGAGAACAGACATGAAGCAGTAGAAAAATATATGGAATTGACTACACTTCCTACCTATGCACCTTATTGTTCGGCTATAGAATATGTGGGGCTCAGGGATATTTTTGAAGATGGAATTCCGGCAGATATTATGGAAGAAACTGCTCAGATTCTGGAAAAATGTGAAGCGGCTGAATAACAGAAAACGCATTCTGAGAACGTCCTGTTGTTATGAAGAAAAAGGGGGATTGACTTTTAAGTCAATCCCCCTTTGTGACAGCGCGCCTGGAAACGCACGTTTATTCAATCACTTCTCCTGTTTTGTATTTGGATACTACTCTCTGAATACGTTCATTGGGATTCAGAAGGTCACTGATGGAAGCATCATGATTTAAGGTATCAATCAAATAAGCAATATATTTGCTCATATCACAGTTAATATACCATTCCCTGGAAAGAAGCTCCGGTGTCTGATAAATCAGGTTCGTTGTGAGAACTTTATCAATAATGCCGCTTTCGTATGCTTTATCAAAGCGTTCAAGTCCGTTTGTGAATAAACCGAAAGAAGCGCAGATAAAGATTTTATTTGCTTTCCGTTCCTTTAATGCAGTAGCGACTTCAAGGACGCTTTCACCTGATGAAATCATATCATCAATAATTACCATATCCTTGCCTTCTACGGAAGAACCTAAAAACTCATGGGCAACGATAGGATTGTGCCCGTTTACAATTTTTGTATAATCACGCCTTTTATAAAACATACCCATATCAAGTCCCAGAACATTTGCCATATAGATGGCACGGCTCATACCGCCTTCATCCGGGCTGATAATCATCATATGGCTGGAATCGATCTTCAAATCCTTTACATGCTTAAGAAGCCCTTTGATAAATTGGTAGGTGGGCTGTACAGTTTCAAAGCCATGAAGGGGAATTGCGTTTTGAACTCTTGGGTCATGAGCATCAAAAGTAATAATATTGTCTACGCCCATACGAACCATTTCCTGCAGAGCAAGAGCACAGTCCAGAGATTCGCGGGCAGTTCTCTTATGCTGTCTGCTTTCATAAAGAAAGGGCATAATTACGGTAATTCGTCTGGCTTTACCGCCAACCGCAGCTATAATTCTTTTCAAATCCTGATAATGGTCATCAGGCGACATGTGATTTTCATGCCCACATAAAGAATAGGTTAAACTATAATTAGTTACATCTACAAGAAGGTAAAGATCTGTTCCGCGAACAGATTCTAAGATGACGCCCTTTGCTTCGCCGGAACCAAAACGGGGTACATTTGCCTTTAAAATATAGGAGTCGCGCTGATAACCGGCAAATGCCAAGCTGTTTTTATGTTCGCTTTCTCTGACAGTTCGCCATTTTACCAGATAATCATCTACCTTTTCTCCGAGTGTTTTACAGCCTTTTAGAGGGATAATGCCGAGGGAACCTACTGGTATTGTTTCCAGATTTCTTGTTTCTTCACGCTGAGCCATGAGGAACCTCACTTTCTGTTTTCAAGTCTTTTTTTATACATCCGGATGTCTGGTCCGGTTAATTTACAGATTTCATAATTGCTTGTAATTCTGGAAAAAATTCTGTCCGAATAACGATTACGAAAATCTTCCAGAGAAAGATTTGTAGATATAATGGTTGCTTTCTGCTGTAGATGGCGCTCATTAATCAGAGAAAACAATTCGGAATTTACAAGATTATTGGTAAATTCTGTTCCCAAATCATCAATTATCAGCAAATCGCATTGAAATAAATCTTCATGCTCCTTACGAAGTTCATCTGAACCTCTGTAATCGAACTTTATTTTTGAGAGAGTATCAAAGAGTCCGGAAGCACTGAAATATATGACTGAATGTCCGCTTTCAATCAATTCCTTTGCAACACAGCCGGATAGAAATGACTTACCCGTACCCACTGTACCATAAAAGAATAAATTATGGTAGTCCGAATTGAAATTATTGATAAAATTTCTGCAGGTAATAACGGTATTTTTAAAACGTGTTAAGTCCTCTCCGTCATAATAATCATAGGAAAGAGTAGAAAAATTTTCATTTGCCAGCATTTCCCGGATGCCGGATTGTTCATAAAGCATAGTAATAACTGTTTGTTTAAAACAATGGCATTTGCTGCCGTTTTGGTAGCCGGTATCTTTACAGTCAGGACACTCATATACAGGTTCCAGATAGTCGGCAGGATAGCCGGCGTCCAGAAGAAGCTGTTTCTTCCTGGAAGAAAGGTTTTGAATGATGTTTTTGGACTCTTCAAGAGCATTCTCGTCCCCATTAAGAAATTTTCTGGTCTGGGCAGTAGAAACGGAAGCAATTGAGTCGGAAAGTTCTTTATAGCCCTCTACATGTGAATAGACGTAAGCAGTGCGTTCCTCCAATAGGCGGCGGTTCTTACGCTGCTTCTCTTCAAAACTTCGGATAATAATATCATATTGGGAATTCGTAAGTGCCACGGCATTCTCCTTTAATTGCTTAATATTTCTTTTTCAAGAGCATCAAAATCATAATCAGTATGCATGAACTGATTAAACTGACCGGAAGAAGCAGGCTGCTTTGCAGGCTTCTTTTTGGCGTATGCTTCATCCAAAAGCTTAATGTCCGCTTTGTGATGAACATTACCCTGATACCAGCTTTTCAGAATGCTGTCAGCATACTCAAAACGATGTTTATCTGTGGCCAATACAGTCCTTTTGCATGCTTCCATAATAATATCGG
Source organism: uncultured Lachnospiraceae bacterium (assembly GCA_964507235.1). Taxonomy (GTDB): domain Bacteria; phylum Bacillota; class Clostridia; order Lachnospirales; family Lachnospiraceae; genus Suilimivivens. The sequence goes on along the minus strand of CAZDPE010000001.1, from coordinate 43,669 downwards.
AGGTAAAGCCATAGTCCTTTAGCCATTTAACGGCGAAATCAGCTTCAGCCCTGGTAGGTGAACTTGTCTTGCCTAATGCTTTCATGATATCATATACGGCTTTATCATATTTGTTAACTGATTTGGCTGCCTGCTTAGGAGTGGTAATATTCTCCTCAGCCCAGCTGATGGCAACCTTTTCTATGTATCTGAAATCTTTTTTGCCCTTATCCACACAATACTGGATTAAGTAATCAATTAAATCACTGGAAAAACCAAGCTTGTCCGAAAAGAAAAGAATTGTTTTGATTTCGGATGTGCTGAGGGGCTTTCCGATATACTGTTCAGCAACAAAAAGAATCTGTGCAGTTTCTTCATTATTTTTAAATTCACGCAGCTCATCAAGGGTATAGGAAGGCTTCTCATAATTAACTGTTGCTGCGGTTTCCTTTGCAGAAGCCGGTTTTTCGGCAGGGGCTGCTTCTCTGGCAGGCATTGATACGACTGAAGTAAGAGGAACAATATCAGCGCTGGGCTTACTGTTTACATCTAAAAGCCGGATGCCGGTAAGCGTTTTTGCATCATCATATTCGAGTGCAAGCAGTTTATTTTTTTCCCAATACTTGAGAGCGCGCATAACGTCTTTTTCAGTATGGTTAAACTTGTCCGCAATATCGGAAACACTGGTAGCCATATGGGCGCTCATCATTCTGAGAAGATATAGATATATCTTAAGCTGCGCATCATTGGCGTCCTTCATATATTCGTCGATAAACAAATTAGATACAATTGTAGTATCGGCATAATTATCCTGATAAATTGTAAAGCGGCTCATTAGGCTGTCCCCTGTTCTCTGTTATGCGGCCGTAAAGGGGAAATACCCTTCCGGCTGATTGTTTACATTCATTTTAAGCAAAATGAATTATATCACAAGAAAAGGAAAATGCAAATAGCAATTTTGCCGGAAAATCCAGTATTTGCAAGGGATTTCGGAATTTGTGGATAGTGTGGAAAATGTGGATACAGGAACATTTGAGCGGCCTTAATTGTGTAAAATTCAGGTAAAACCGGATAGTTTTAAAAGTAACAAATATCCACATAATGAAAAGGACTTTTTCTTCCTTCAAAATGTGAATAATGTGGATAAATTATTTTTTTAAAAGATTTTCCCCGATATTTACTACATCTCCGGCCCCCATAGTTATCAACAAATCTCCGGGTGTACAATTTGAAGAAATAAATTTTTCAATTTCTTCAAATGTAGGGAAATAATAGCAGGTCCTGCCGAGGGCGTCAATTTCTTTTTTTAATGTTTCGGAGCTGATTCCCAGGTCATCCGTTTCTCTTGCAGGATAAATTTTTGCAAGAATTATCTGATCTGCCAGTGAAAGAGCCTTTGCAAAGTCTTTCATAAAGGCTTTGGTACGGGTATAGGTATGGGGCTGAAATACACACCACAGATTTTTATGAGGATAATTTGCAGCAGCTTTTAAAGTTGCAGTAATTTCTGTGGGATGATGTGCATAATCATCTATTATAGTAGTTCCGTTAAAGTTTCCTTTGTATTCAAAGCGCCTGTCAGTGCCTTTGAATTGAGATAAAGCCTGCTTTACAGCCGCCCTGTCGATGGAGAGCAGGTCGCAGAGGGCTATGGCAGCAATGGAGTTATAGATGTTGTGTTCTCCGGGAACGCTCAAACTGTAGCATCCATGAGGCTTTCCTTTTTTCAGCAATGTGAATGTGGCGCAGCCTTTCTCGTCATAAGAAATATCACTGGGACTGTAGTCATAGCAGTCTGAATTGCCAAAGGTAATAACGGGACAGGCAATATCCGAAACAATTGTTTCAATGCCTGAAATGGAACCATTAATAATCAGGGCTCCGTCTTCCGGTAAAAGACGGGCAAAGAGGTGGAAGGAATGACGAATATCGTCGATATCCTTAAAAAAGTCCAGATGGTCCTCTTCTACATTTAAGATAATGCCTATTTTGGGATAAAAGCTCAGAAAACTATTAGTGTATTCGCAGGCTTCTGTTACAAAATAATCTGAATGTCCTACCCGGATATTGCCGTTTATTGTTTTTAAAATACCGCCGATGGAAAGTGTGGGGTCTGTGTCTGCAGTAAGCAGAATTTCAGATATCATGGAAGTTGTTGTTGTTTTTCCGTGAGTACCGCTTACGGCAATAGGCGTTTCATAATTTTTCATCATTTGTCCAAGAAGCTGTGCTCTTGTCAAAATGGGAATGCCTAAATCCCCTGCAGCTATTAATTCAGGATTATCGGGATGAATGGCGCTGGTATAAACTACAAGTTCAATATCATCCGTCAGGTTTTCATATTTCTGCCCGTAAAAAATATGGGCCCCTTTCTCTTCCAAAACATGAGTCAGTGAAGAGGGCTTCATATCTGAACCGGAGATTTTGAAATTCCTTTCCAGAAGTACTTCCGCAAGGCCGCTCATACTGATGCCGCCAATGCCAATAAAATATATATGAATGGGGTGGTCAAAATTGATTTGATACATGATATAAACCTCCTGGTTTTTTGCTGAAATTCCTGCGTTCCCGGGCTGCGCCCTATAAAAATATAAACCACCAAATGCGTCTGCAGGCAGCCGATTTGTTGCTTTATGATTGCGCCCGCGTCGTGCGAACTTGAGGAACAGAGTTCCTGCGTTCCCGGGCTGCGCCCTATAAAAATATAAACCACCAAATGCGTCTGC
>CAZDPE010000001.1:0-40864 GCA_964507235.1 uncultured Lachnospiraceae bacterium | reverse complement strand
CTATAAAAATATAAACCACCAAATGCGTCTGCAGGCAGCCGATTTGTTGCTTTATATTTTTGCACGACTTATGCCTACTGGTATATTATACCCGGGTGGGGGAAAAAATTAAATAGCAATTTAAACAAAATGTATGAATGAAATGCAGTATCAGATACTAAATATTGTAAATAGAACAAAAAAATTTGCATTGTTATGTAAAGTATTGTAAATAATTTACATAAAATTAACAAAAAAACGGATTTTTTTTGTAAATATTATTCACTTTTACATGATTATATGGTATACTATTCATGAAATTGATAATTGGTACCTGTATTATCAGTTTGATTATCAAAATAAGGCTTTAGTAGAAAAATTACTGGTAAGAGGTGATGACATGATTAAAAAAGAGATGATTGCCATGTTGTTAGCAGGCGGTCAGGGAAGCAGATTGGGAGTGCTTACTTCAAAGGTAGCCAAGCCCGCGGTATCTTTTGGGGGAAAGTACCGAATCATAGACTTCCCGTTAAGCAACTGTATTAACTCCGGTGTAGATACAGTGGGCGTATTGACACAGTACCAGCCACTGAGATTAAATACTCATATTGGCATCGGTATTCCGTGGGATTTGGATAGAAACATCGGCGGTGTTAGCGTTCTTCCTCCTTATGAAAAAGTAACTAACAGTGAATGGTACACCGGAACGGCTAATGCTATTTATCAAAACATTGATTATATGGAGAGTTTTAATCCGGAATATATTTTAATTTTATCGGGTGACCATATATATAAGATGGATTATGAGGTGATGCTTGATTTCCATAAGGAAAAGGGTTCGGAGTGCACGATTGCAGTTATGCCGGTTCCTATGGAGGAAGCAAAGCGTTTCGGTATCATGATTACCGACAGTGAAAGAAGAATCACGGATTTTGAAGAAAAACCGGCTAATCCAAGAAGCAATCTGGCATCTATGGGTATTTACATCTTCAACTGGAAAACGTTGAAGGAAGCACTGCTTGCAAATGCAGAACAGCCCGGACTTGATTTCGGGAAACATATTATTCCGTATTGTCATGGAAAGGGAGCGCCTCTCTATGCATATGAATTTAATGGCTACTGGAAGGATGTAGGAACCTTAAATTCATATTGGGAAGCAAACATGGAACTGATTGACATTGTTCCTGAATTTAATCTGTATGAAGAATATTGGAAGATATATACAAAGAGTGAAATTCTTCCGCCTCAATATATAGCAGATCCCAGTGTGGTTGAAAGAAGCATTATCGGTGAGGGAAGTGATGTTTACGGGCAGGTATATAATTCTGTAATTGGCTGTGGTGTAACGATAGGAAAAGATACGATTGTGCGTGATTCCATCATCATGAACGGAACCGTTATAGGTTCAGGCTGCGAGTTAAATAAAGCGATTATTGCTGAAAATGTAACTGTTGGAAATAATGTAAAACTGGGTATTGGAGAGGAAGCTCAGAATGAAACTGATCCTCATATTTACAACAACAGCATTGTGACCATAGGGGAAAAGAGTATTATACCCGATGGTATCACTATCGGCAAAAATACATGCGTGTTTGGTGTTACTACGGCTTTGGATTATCCGGATAACTGCCTTGCAAGCGGTAAAACTTTAATTAAGGCAGGTGATGAAAAGTGAGAGCAATCGGTATTATTTTAGCAGGTGGAAGCAGTTATAGAATTAAGGAACTTTCCACAAAAAGAGCAGTATGTGCTATGCCTATCGCAGGAAGCTACAGAAGTATTGACTTTGCACTGAGTAATATGTCAAACTCCCACATTCAAAAAGTGGCAGTTTTGACACAGTATAATGCAAGGAGCCTGAATGAACATTTGAGTTCTTCTAAATGGTGGGATTTCGGTCGTAAACAGGGCGGTTTATATGTGCTTACTCCCTCGGTGACTGCAGAAAGCAATTCCTGGTACAGGGGAACCGCAGATGCAATTGCCCAGAATCTTGCTTTTTTGAAGAACAGTCATGAACCCTATGTTGTAATAGCATCAGGTGACTGCGTTTATAAAATGGATTATAATAAAGTTCTTGAATATCATATTGCGAAGAAGGCAGATATTACGGTTGTATGTAAGGATATGGGACCGGAAGTAAGCGTAGACCGTTTCGGTACCATTAAGATGAACGAAGAAAGCCGTATTGAAGAATTTGAAGAAAAGCCTGTCGTTGCCAAATCCAATACCATATCCTGTGGTATATATGTGGTAAGAAGAAGACAGCTGATTGAAATGATTGAGAAATGTGCTGAAGAAGAAAGATATGATTTTGTAAAAGATATTCTGATTCGTTATAAGAACATGAAGCGAATCTATGGATATAAATTACAGGAATATTGGAGTAATATTGCAACAATTGAAGATTATTTCAAAACCAATATGGATTTCCTGAAAGCAGAAACAAGAGATTATTTCTTTAAGCAGTATCCGGATATTTATTCAAAGGTTGATGATTTACCTCCGGCTAAATATAATGTGGGATCCAATATTAAGAACAGCCTGATTTCCAGTGGTTGTATCATAAATGGTACAGTTGAAGATTCCGTTGTCTTCAAAAAGGCTTACATTGGAAACAATTGCTGCATTAAGAATTCTATTATTCTTAATGATGTATATATTGGCGACAATACGCACATTGAAAATTGCATAGTAGAGAGTCATGGAACTATCAGGGCTAATTCCTATCATGCAGGAACGGATGGGAACATTAAGATTGTAATAGAAAGAAATGACAGATATGTTATTTAACATCAGGGAAGGCTATGTGCATGAGATAAAAAGGAATTGAAATCAGGGGGATAGGATATGCAAATTACAGATGTAAGAGTAAGAAAGATTACGAAAGAAGGAAAGATGCGGGCTATTGTATCTATCACTATAGATGATGAATTCGTAATCCATGATATTAAAGTGATTGAAGGTGAAAAAGGATTATTTATTGCAATGCCCAGTAAAAAGGCTGCTGATGGTGAATACAGGGATATTGCTCATCCAATTAATTCCGGTACGAGAGAAAGTATTCAGAGAATCATATTGGATAATTATGAGAAAGCATTGTTGGAACCAGAAGAAGAATAGTTGTTTTTGGGGAAGGCATGCAGATAAAGCCTAAACCAGTAAGAAAAACAGGGATGTCAAATGACATCCCTGTTTTTCTGCGTATAAGTTTCGGATAATTATTGGCGCTTCCTGGAATTGATTTCAAGAATTTTTTCATCCAGGGAATCAGTTTTCTTTTTTTTTCGGTAATTTACTTTTTTCCACCCGCAATAATTTTTCACGTCCGGTAAAGGCTGATAAATCTGTGACATTTGTTTTTCTCAATTCAATATTTTCTATATGAGGAAGGCTGGCCAGAGGGGAAATATCCGTTAATTGTTCCTGCTTCAATTCATAATCGTAGTAGAATTGTGTTCCGTCTGCCTTGAAGGCTGTTATCAGGATTTCTGCAGAAACACCGGGATTACATATTTCCATTTCATGAAGAACTTCTGTTTCCAAAGAAGCAGGCAAAAATAATCCCTCTGAAGCATATAGTCAAAAGGTTTTCGCTTCAGAGGGATTTTATTTATTTCCGCGTGCAATGAGTCAAAGTCATGCTTGCATGATCTTGACGAATGCCGCGAGGGTCAATACCCCGCCCCTTGGGGCGCTTCAATTTCCATGCCTCGCTGCTTGCGGCGGGGTTATTGACTCATAATAGCAGAAAGTCCGCAGAGTGCTTTGCTGTATCTTATTTTCCGCTCTTGCGGTGGGAAATTACGTCGAATATAACAGCAACCAGAAGAACGCCGCCCTTTACAACATACTGCCAGGAGTCACCGATACCCATGATGGACATACCCATGTTAATTACACCAAGTAAAAGAGCGCCGATGATAACACCGGGAATAGTACCGCTTCCGCCGTATGCAGAAGCACCGCCGATGAAGCAGGCACCGATTGCATCCATTTCAAAGGAAGTACCGGTTGAACCGTTTACAGAACCGACACGTGCCAGACAGAGCAGACCGCAAAGGCCTGCCAAAAGTCCCATGTTTGCATATGCAATGAAGTAAACTTTGTTGGTATTGATACCGGAAAGCTTTGTTGCCTTTTCATTTCCGCCTACAGCATAGAAGTAACGTCCAAATGCAGTTTTAGAGGTAATGAAATGATAAATCAGACAGATTGCAACAACCCAGATTAACATAACGGAAATTCCTTTATACTGACAAAGCAGATAGCAATAAAACAGAAGAACAATGGATATTACCGCATCACGTCCGTAATCAGCAATTGGACTGTTTTGACGATAGCCTTTCTTTGCCTTTTTGGCGCGGGAAGAAAATGTGTTGTAAAAGATAATAGCAACTGCCAGAATTCCTGCTATCAACGGAGAAAGAATACGGTCAGCTGTATCAAGTCCCGGAATCTTGATATAAGCAGTAAAAATATTCAGGAAAGATGTATCCTGAACAGATACAGTCTTACTGTCAAGTATCAAACGTCCGAAACCGCGGAAGATAAACATACCGCCCAAAGTAGTAATAAATGGAGGGATTCTGACATATCCAATCCAATAGCCCTGCCATACGCCGGCTGCAAGACCTACAATAAGACAAAGCAGAATGGTCAGATAAATGTTGAATCCATGATTTGTAATTAAAACAGCAGCCATACCGCCTACCATACAAATAACGGATCCGACAGAAAGGTCAATGTTACCGCCGGTAAGAATACAGAGCAGCATACCGCAGGCCATTACTAATACATAGCCGTTCTGAAGAAGCAGATTAGACATATTCTGGGCATATAACAGACGTCCGCCTGTCAAAAAGTAAAATAAAATAAATACGATAACAAGGGCAATGACCATACTGTTTTTGGTCAGAAAAGCACCTATATTGGGCTTTGATGCACCCTGATTTTCATTTTTGGTTGACATATATTAAACACTCCCTTCGTTTTAATTAGTGGCACTGATAATGTAACTCATGATTTTTTCCTGTGTAGCGTCTTTCGCATCCAGTTCACCGCGAAGCTCGCCTTCATTCATTACGTAAATTCGGTCACACATACCAATTAATTCAGGCATTTCTGAAGAAATCATAATTACTGATTTGCCGTTTTCCACCATCTGATTAATCAGACAGTAAATATCATATTTGGCGCCGACATCAATACCGCGGGTGGGTTCATCCAGAATCAGGACATCCGGTTCTGTAAACATCCATTTGCCAAGAAGCGCTTTCTGCTGGTTGCCGCCGGACAGATTTCCGATTTTCTGTTCAATGGTCGGTGTTTTTGTTCCCATGGCAGCAGTCATTTCTTCCGCTACATTCTTTTCTGATGTGGTATCTATAATGCCTTTCGAGCAAACCTTATCCAGACGGGCAAGCGTAGTATTAAAGCGGATGGTTTCATTCAGGATTAATCCATTGACTTTTCTGTCTTCTGTAACATAGGCAAGCCCATGGTGGATTGCCTGTTCAGGAGTTTTCAAATCCACTTTTTTGCCATCCAGGTATAATTCTCCGCTGATATTGGTACCATAGCTTTTTCCAAAAATGGACATTGCAAGCTCTGTACGTCCTGCGCCCTGAAGTCCGGAAAAACCAATAACTTCACCTTTATGTATTTTAAAGGAAATATTGTGGTCTACAACCTTTTCATGATAAAGAGGATGATAAACAGTCCAGTTCTTTACTTCCAGACCTACTTCCTTCTGAACCTTATGCTCACGGGCCGGATAACGGTCATCCATAGGACGTCCAACCATACCCTTGATAATACGATCTTCGCTGAATTCATCCACGCCTTTCACAAGAGTTTCAATTGTGGAACCATCACGAATGATTGTTGCTTTATCCGCACAATAAATGATTTCATTCAGCTTATGAGTAATTATAATGGATGTCAGTCCGTTTTTCTTGAATTCCATCAGAAGATCAAGGAGCATCTTTGCATCCTCATCATTCAGAGAAGATGTGGGTTCATCCAAAATCAGCAGCTTTACGTTCTTGGAAAATGCTTTTGCAATCTCCACTAACTGCTGCTTGCCGGTACCGATATCCTTAATCAAAGAACGCGCGGATTCATTTAATCCAACCTGTTTCATATGTTTTTCGGCTTCATTGTAGGTCATATCCCAGTCAATGTATCCGAACTTATTTCTTTTTTCATTACCAAGGAACATATTTTCGCCAATAGTAAGAAGCGGAATTAAAGCCAGTTCCTGATGAATAATTACAATTCCTTTTTCTTCGCTGTCTTTCAGGGTTTTGAACTGGCAAAGTTCTCCGTTATAATAAATTTCACCCTCATAGCTGCCTGCGGGATATGTACCGGATAATACATTCATCAGGGTGGATTTTCCTGCTCCGTTTTCACCAATCAGGGCATGAATCTCCCCGCGTTCTACCACCAGATTTACATTATCCAGTGCTTTTACTCCCGGAAATTCTTTGGTAATGGATTTCATTTCCAAAATAATATCAGCCAAAAAAATCTTCCTCCTCTCTTTTTTTGTTTATTTTGCAAATTTAAAAGAAAGGGCGGGCCAGATGCCCCGCCCTTTTTTCTGGTATAAAAATTACTGAACTTATTGTACTGCGGAAAGATATCCATCATCACCCATGGTATACAGACCTGTATCAACCAGTTCCTGCAGATTGTCCTTTGTGATTACACTGGGTACAAGCAGGAAGGAAGGGCATTTGTTTCCGGCGGAAGTTTCATAAGACTCAACGTCATATGCACAGTCAATTCCGAAGGAAGGAATCAGAGATTCATCAATCGTTTCGCCGGCCATAATAGCTTTTGCAAGAGCTAATGTAACAATAGATTCGTTGCTTACGTTCTTATAAACGGTCATGGTCTGAATGCCGTCAACGATGTTCTTAAGGTTTGCTTCATCACCATCCTGGCCTGTAATTAATACGGAGTTAGAACCCGCATAGTCGGAAGTAATAGCCTGAGCAACACCTAAAGCGGTTGAATCATTGGAGCAAAGCCATACATCCAGCTGCGTGCCGTCTGCATAGTAGGAAGAAAGAACGTTCTGTGCTCTTTCGAGTGCTGTATCAGTACTCCACTGATCGGTGGCAACCGTATCAAAATCGGTCTGCCCGGACACTACGTTCAATGTACCTGCTTCAATATAAGGATTCAGAACATCCATAGCGCCGTTGTAGAAGTAACCTGCGTTATTATCAGCAGGATCGCCGGCTGTGATTTCCAGGTTATAGGATTTGCCGCTTGCATTAGCGAGATCAAGGGATTCTTCAATAAACTGTCCTTGAAGCTTACCAACGGTATAGTTATCAAAGGATACATAATAGGATACGGCATCATTCATAATCAGACGGTCATAAGCAATAACCGGAACGCCTGCTTCGGCAGCTTCGTTCATAGCTGTATTTAAAGCTTCACCGTCAATAGCTGAAATGATAAGCAAGTCAACTCCATCTGCCAACATATTCTGAATATCATTTACCTGCCTTCCGGAATCATTGTCAGAATAGGTAAGTACAGTTTCAAAGCCTGCAGACTGGAACTGCTGATCGAGATAGGAACCATCACGATTCCAACGCTCAAGGGACTGGGTCGGCATTGAAATACCAATCTTGCCTCCATCAGAGGAAGAAGATGAACTGCTTGAAGCGGAAGTGGAACTGGAACCGCCGCAGCCAACTAAAAGAGTAGCTACCATTGCTGCGCTTAATAATGCGCTGAGTAATTTTGTTTTCATTAAAAAATCCTCCCTTTCGATTTGGTGATATTACTATAACACACGATATTACACAACGAAAACAGGATATTTTTGCGTTTTTCTGTATATTTTGCATAGTACATTTTTTTCTGATTTTACAAAAACAGGATAATTTTGTTATAAATTTATTTTTTAGCAAAAAAGTCCTATTCCTTGCCGGGCATTTTGTTTGGCACATTCAAATATACATCTTCTTTTAAGTGAAAACCGCTGTTGATGATAACTTCATTAATATTGTCCTCAGTTACACTTACGGGTTCAATTCCCACGTAAGGAATCTGAAAATTTCCATTATCCAGCATAATAATATCATTGCCGGCAATATCTTCTCCCTGGGCAAGAGCCACAGCGTATTCGGCGGCCCGCTGCGCCAGTTTTTCCACCGGTTTATAGACGGTCATGACCTGGGTACCTTCCACAATTCTCTGGCAGGCTTCCAGGTCCGCATCCTGTCCGACTACCAGCACTTTTCCTGCCAGCCTTTCCTCTGCCAGTACGGGAACTACCCGGCTGGCAATGTCATCATTGCCGCACATGATGGCATCTGCTTCAGCTACAATATCCATATGCTGGTACATATATTCGGCGGCTAATTCCGCAAGCCAGCCGTCTACATGAATGGAATCTAAAATAGTTACATTGTTCTCGGCCATATCTTTTTTAAATTCATCTTCCACCAGTGATACATTATTATCAGTGGGAGAGCCGCCGAGCATTAATACGGAACCTCCTGCAAGTCCGTTATCAATAAGAGCTTCTGACATCATGCCGCCGACTTTTGTATTATCAAAGGAAATATAGAGATCGACATCCGCATTTGTTATCAGCCGGTCATAGGCAATGACCTTAATGCCTGCTTCCTTTGCTTTTTCAACAGAGCTCTTAAGCCCGTCGGAATCAATACAGATTACAACGATAACATCCATTCCCTTTTTTATAAAATAATCAATTTGTTTCTTTTGCTCTTCCAGATCACCGTTGGCATTCTGGACATTGACTTCAGCCCCCAGAACTTTGGCGGTGGAAACAAACACATCCCTGTCCCGCTGCCATCTTTCAATGACAAAGGAGTCAAAGCTCATACCAATCTGGATTTTGGGTTCCTCCTGGATATCGGTTACTTCTTTACTGCTTTCCATATTGCTGCAGGCAGTCAGCATAAGGATCAGAGTTAGACATAGTCCTGTCAGGCGGCCCTTAATTTTTTGTAATTTCATCTCAATTAAATGCTCCTTATCTGTTTTATACATTTTTGTACTCTGTAGGTGTGACTCCTACATTTTTCTTAAAGGAACGGCTGAAATAGTTGGGATCGGAATATCCGCACAGGGTGCAGATCTCTTTCATGGAATATTCCGTGGTATTAAGCAGTTCCTTTGCCTTTTCGATACGAATGTTTGTCAGATATTCAATAAAATTTTTTCCGGTACCTTCCTTAAATATTTTGCTGAAATAATAGGGACTGATATTTACTGCCCTGGATACCTCGTCCAGAGAAATATCTTTATTAAAGTTATTTTTGATATAGTCCTCGGACATTTCGATAATACTGTTGGATTTTTCTTCCCGTTTTCCCATAATATTCTGGCAGGCATCTAAAATCTTTTCCTGAAACCATTCCCAGAGCTCATTTAAGTCCTCAGTACCCATAATGGCGGGAAGATAATTCTGTCTGGATTTGAACTGGTATGTCATGCCGCCTTTTTCATATGCTATGTGTTCCGCCCATAAAGTAAATTCCAGTATTTTTAGCCGGATTTCCATAAGGCTGTCAGGATTGTTTTCCACCATCCAGTCAAAAAAGCTTTTTGCAGTTGTAAGGGCATGTTTGATTTCGCCTTTTTCTACCTCTTCAAATAAACGCTTCTCCAGATGAATCGGATAATCCTCTGCATAATCGCAGCCAATGGGCAGATCGTCCGCATGGGCGACGCTTCCTGTGGTCATAATAAGAGAATTCAGCGCTTCGTCATACGACCTTGCCATTTCCTGAAGTTCTCCGGCCTTACCGATGCCGATACGAAAGCTGATGCCCGTTTTTTGGCACATGCGGCGGACCAGTTCTCTGGCTTTTTCTATTAAATCAATTCTCTCATTATAATCCATTTCCCCTTTTTCGTAGGGCACTAAGACAGCAAGCTTATTTGCCATAACCGTTCCTATGATGCAGTCAAAATAATCTTTTACGCATTCCCGTACCTCCAGGTAATGCTGCTGCATCTTTACACTGCTGCCGACGGCATTGGTCATGCGGTTTCCCTTTCGTTCATCTCCGCATATAATTACAATCATATAAGCATATCGTTTATCAAGACCCAGGAGAGTCTTGTAGTTTTCAATATCCTCCGTAAAATGCTCCTGCAACAGAATGTCATAAATCAGGCCGCTTTCAATGATGGGAATGACGGTTTCCATTTTCTCTTTTACCAAAAGGTCATTGCTTCGTTTTTCACGGCCTTCATCTATTATTTTCATGCCCTTTCTCAGGACGGAAACAATTTTTGTCCGTTCCATTGGCTTGGTAATATACTCCAGGACACCTAATTTAATCGCTTCTTTGGCATAATCAAATTTATCATAGGCAGACATAACGATAAAAATAACATTATTATTATTCTTTCTTATTTCCTTCATGGCCTCAATTCCGTTAATTCCGGGCATCTGAATATCCATGATGGCAATGTCCGGACGAAATTTTTCCGCCAGCTCAATCACGCTTCTGCCTGTTTTGGCGTATTCTACAATACAGTCATCTCCGAATTCTTTTCCGATAATAAATTTCAGGGAATCAATTACAATTCCTTCGTCATCCGCAAGCATGATTTTATACATCATATTCCTCCCGTTCTTTTATCTGAAGATAAATAATAACTTCAGTTCCCTTGTCTGTGCCGTCGCTGATAATTGACATAACATCATCGCTTTCCGTAAAAAGCTTTAATCGTGCTATTACATTGTCCATGCCGATACCGTTGGAGCCCGCTGCCAGTTCTTCTTCCCGGTAAGTACCGCTTAAAATTTTATTTATGGTTTCTTTGCTCATGCCGATGCCGTTGTCCCGGATGCTGATGCATGCCGTATCATCAATGCAATAGACAGACAGCCATATTCTGCCGTTTCCTGCCATTTCACGAATGCCGTGATTGACACAATTTTCTACAATGGGCTGGAGAATCATACTCGGCATTTCTGTCTGCAGAAGGGATTGATCTACTTTCTTTTCGTAATGGATATCCCCCGAAAACCGGACATTCAAAATATAAATATAGTTATCCACTAATTCAATCTCTTCACGAAGAGTAACTATCTCATCGCCCTTTTTCACATTATAGCGGAAAAAATCCGCCATATTCTGCACATACTGATAGGTTCTGTCAGCACCCTCCATCATGGCAAGCTGGGCCCCTGCATTCAGGGTGTTGAACAGAAAGTGGGGATTAATCTGTGCCTGCAGATATTTTAGCTGGGCATCCTTCAGATGGGCGTCCATCATCAGCTCCTTTTCCTTCATAAGGCGTTCTACTTCCAGACTGTGCCGAATCCGCTCAATATATTCCCTGATGCTGACAATCATCTGATTAAAGGCTCCTGTTACAACGCCGATTTCGTCCTGCGATTGTACCTCTAAAAGGGCTATGTCAAAATTGCCCTTTGCCACTTCGTCTGCGGATTTTGACAAAACCTTAAGAGGATTGATAATGGTTCCCACCAGCTTTATGATAATGCCCACATTGACAAACATAACAATAAACGTGATGCCGATACTGACTGCCTCAAAAAGCCGGAAGGCATGGACAAGCTCATTATAGTTTTCTGAATTGCTTTGAAATTGCTGATTGTTCAGATTATTGATGTATGTGGTAATATAACCATATATTTGAGTTGCATTTTCATACCGTATTCTGTATTTTTCAACATTGCGTCCGCGCTTTGCTTCAATTGTCTGGTCAGCTGTTTCCAGATAGGTATCGGACATATGCCGGATATTTCTTTTCATCCGGTCAAAAGAAATTCCTGTTACCTCATCATTTAACTCTTCCGCTAAACTCAAATAAATCTGTTCATTTCTGTAATATTCTTCCAGGGATTCGCTGGTTTTCGCATTCAGATATTCGGTCATGCTGTCTTGTACGGCGTTCAATGCAGCAGACAGCTCGTTCAGATGCATATTATCCTGATAGACCAGTTCCATTTCTCCGGACATCCGGTTGATTCCCAGGATTAAAAGAAGATTGATCAGACAGACCAGCAGATTTGTCAAAATATAAATACTGCTGATTTTTCCCTGCAAAGAGAGGTTTAAAAGACTATACCGTTTTTTATTCATCTTCCGTTTCTCCCCTCAAAAATTGTCCTACATTTTCCTTGTTGATCAAAGCAATATCCGCAATGAAATACTGGCTGGTATTTCCGTAGGTATTGTATTCCGTCAAAGCATTTACGCAGAATCTTCCCATTTGCCGGGTATCAATCGATATGGTTGCATATATTACGTTTCTGTCAATGGCCTTTAAAATCGTATCAGAATCATAATATCCAAGGATAGCCACCTGTCCTACCTTATTGTAATCTACAACCGCCTGGTAAACACAGGTTGTATGTAATTCATTCTGACATATGATAATATCAGGCAGATCCTCTTTCATAAAGATATCGCGGATGGATTCTTCCACAGAGAAAGCATTGGTATCATCTACGGAAACAATGGATATTTCAATTTCTGTACCATCCTGTTTTTCATTTTCAATGGTTTCCTGAATACCTGAGCAGAGAATATTCTGATTGGAATCCCGGGCATAAGCATTTGCCAGCACCATAACGCTGATTGTATTCCCTGCTGCATTTGTCTGGGAGGTTTCCAATGCAGATTCGTCGGACTCCTGAATAACCCTGACGGAATTTCCGGCCGTATTTGCCCGGGCAATTTCCAATACCTGCCTGCCGTATTCCCGGCCCAAATCATAGCTGCCGATTCCTACAAAGCTGCATCTGTCGCTTTGGGTATTGTCCCCATATAAAGTAACTACCGGAATTCCGTCCGCTGTTGCTTCATGAATAAGCTCTGTCATTTCCTTGCTTTCGTCCGCTGCAACAATAATACCGTCCACCCCGGAAGATATGGCAATCCTCATCAGATCTTCCCTGGAATAATTACTGTCAAAGGAGTCGTTTAGCAGGTCCACGTAACTGTTTTCTTCCAGTCCCGCCGTATAAGAGCCTTCATAAACCGACTGCCACAGAGAGGTATTTGTGTTGTCTGCAATCATTACATAATACAGGTCATACCGGTTAGAGTCCTGCTTTGTGGTAAAATGGCTGATGTAAAAGCTGAATACAAAAACACCTGTTATTGATGTGACAGCAATTAACAGAACCGTGAGAATAAAATACCAGATATAATTGTTTTGCTTTTTTTTGCCTGAATTCATAAAACGCCTGCCTGTAATTTATTAGGTATGGATTACCTGATATAAGTGAGTATACCATAAAAAATCTTATATACAAAATTTTATAATTTTTATACAAAGCTTTTGATTTTCTATTATAATAGAGTGCATAATGTGAATCAGAACTATTATGGAAAGGAAGAAAGAAATGTTTATAATTGCAGGCCTCGGCAATCCGGGCAGACAGTATGAAGGAACAAGACATAATATCGGCTGGCAGGTCATTGATGAACTGGCGGAGAAATATAATATTAGAGTAATGGAAAGTAAATTTAAAGGACTGATTGGCAGGGGAATCATTAACGGTGAAAAGGTAATTCTGTTAAAGCCTCTTACCTACATGAATCTCAGCGGGGAGTCTGTGTGGGAAGCGGTCAGTTTTTTTAAAATTGACGAAACGAAAGAATTGATTGTAGTGGCAGATGATATCAGCCTGGATGTGGGACATATCAGAATGCGCAAAAAGGGCAGTGCCGGCGGTCACAACGGATTAAAGAATATTATTGCACACCTGGGACATGAAGAATTTATGCGGATTAAAATGGGGGTTGGCGATAAACCGGCAGGCTATGACCTTGCAGATTATGTGCTTGGACATTTCAATAAGGATGAAGAGAAAATAATTGCAGAGAGCAGAAAGACAGCGGTTCTTGCAATAGAAACCATTATGAGTGACGGTATTGATAAAGCGATGAATTTGTATAATACTAAGAAGGCTCCAAAGAAAAATGATAAGGGAGAGCAGTAATATGAAAGCACTGATGGCACCGCTTCATGAGTTGGGAGAGTTTGAAAAAATTGCATCTCTTCTAAAGAAGCCGGGAAGAGCAGCTGTTTTAACGGGATGTGTGGAATCCCAGAAACTTCATATGATATACGGACTTGGCGATGGGTATAAGAATAAGCTCATCGTTACTTTCAGTGACCTTCGCGTAAAAGAGATACAGGAGGACTACCGGTTTTATGACAGAAATGTCACAAGCTATCCTGCAAGGGACCTGATTTTTTATCAGGCGGATATTCACAGTAATCAGCTGACTAAAGAAAGAATCAAGTGCATGAGAAGAATACTGGAAGGAAAGCCGGTTACTGTGGTTACGACCTTCAGCAGTCTGATGTCGCCCCAGATACCGCTTGATATCTGGAAGGATAATATTATTTATATTGACAGGAAGACGGAAGTAAATGAAAGAGAACTGGCGAAAAAGCTGACAGAGCTTGGGTATGAAAAAAATTATCAGGTGGAGGCTCCCGGGCAGTTCAGTATCCGGGGCGGCATCGTGGATATTTTTGATTTGACGGAAGAAAATCCTTATCGTATTGAACTTTGGGGAGATGAGGTGGAGTCCATCCGGAGCTTTGATATTTTAAGCCAGAGGTCTATTGAAAAGCTGTCAGGCATCGCTGTTTATCCTGCCTGTGAAATGATTTTATCACCGGAGCAGCTGAAAAAAGGCATGGATAAAATTGAGAAGGAAGGAAAAGATTTTGCTCAAAAATTAAGAAAAGAATTTCACACAGAGGAAGCTCATCGTGTGGAAATTCAGCAAAAAGAGCTGAAGGAGGAAGTGTTTGAATTTAAAAATCTGGTCAATCTGGACAGCTATGTGCATTATTTTTATGATGATACGGTGTCTTTCCTGGATTTATTTGATAAGGAAAAAACCTGTGTATTTATAGATGAGCCTGCAAGGGTAAAGGAACATGCAGATGCAGTGGAACTGGAATTTCGCGAAAGTATGATGCACAGACTTGAAAAGGGATATATTCTGCCCGGGCAGATGAATTTACTGTATTCCGCTGAGGAGATGGCTGTAAGACTGATGAAGCACAGACTTGCAGCATTATCTGCTCTTGATATGAAAAATTCTTTTATTAAGGCTGATAAAAAGGCGGATATTTCGGTAAAAAGTATTTCTTCCTATAATAACAGCTTTGAAGCATTGCTTCAGGACTTAAAAAGATACAGAAAAAACGGATACAGAGTTCTTCTTTTATCCGGTTCCCGTACCCGGGCCATGCGCCTGGCGCAGGATTTAAGGGACCAGGAGTTAACCGCCTTTTATACAGATGACCCTGACAGGGAAATTCAGCCGGGGGAAATTATGACTTATTACGGCAGGGTAATGAAAGGCTTTGAATATCCGCTGATTAAATTTGTGGTTATTTCTGAAAGTGATATTTTCGGAGCGGAAAAGAAGAAAAAAAAGAAGAAGAAAAAATATGAAGGCAGAAAAATTAATGATTTTGCAGAACTGAAAATAGGAGATTATGTGGTTCATGAGAATCATGGCATTGGTATTTATAAGGGAATTGAAAAGGTTGAAATCGATAAGGTTGTAAAGGATTACATTAAAATTGAGTATCGTGACGGCGGTAATCTTTATATTCTGGCCACGGGACTGGATGTTATTCAGAAATATGCTTCTGCGGATGCGAAGCGTCCTAAACTGAATAAGCTGGGTACCCAGGAATGGAGCAGAACCAAAAGCAAAACGAAGGAAGCTATTGGTGAAGTGGCAAAGGATTTGGTGGAATTGTATGCAATCCGGCAGCAGACGGAAGGGTATCCCTACGGTAAAGATACGGTCTGGCAGAGGGAATTTGAAGAAATGTTTCCGTTTGAGGAAACGGAGGATCAGCTTGCCGCCATTGAAGCAACGAAGAAAGACATGGAAAGTACCAAGATTATGGACCGCCTGATTTGTGGGGATGTAGGCTATGGAAAAACAGAAATTGCCATCCGGGCTGCCTTTAAGGCAGTACAGGAAGGAAAGCAGGTGGTATATCTGGTGCCTACAACAATTCTGGCGCAGCAGCACTATAACACCTTTGTCCAGAGAATGAAGGATTTTCCTGTCAGAGTGGATTTGTTGTCAAGATTCAGAACCGGTGCGGAGCAGAAAAAGACAGTAGAGGACTTGAAGAAAGGTCTTGTAGATATTGTAATCGGTACTCACAGAGTTCTTTCAGGGGATGTGGTATTTAAAGACCTGGGGCTTTTGATTATTGATGAAGAGCAGCGTTTCGGAGTGACTCATAAGGAAAAAATCAAAAAAATGAAGGAACGGGTGGATGTGCTCACTCTTACGGCAACGCCTATTCCGAGAACTCTCCATATGAGCCTTATCGGGATAAGGGATATGAGCGTACTGGAAGAAGCGCCAAATGACCGTCTGCCTATTCAGACTTATGTTTTGGAGTACAATGAAGAAATGGTGAGGGAGGCTATTGTCAGAGAGCTTTCCAGGAACGGGCAGGTTTATTATGTATACAACCGCGTGAATAATATTGCAGATATAGCGGCCGGAATTCAGAAGCTTGTCCCGGAAGCCAGTGTTGCCTTTGCACATGGGCAGATGCAGGAACGGGAACTGGAAAGAATCATGTACGATTTCATCAATGGGGAAATTGATGTATTGGTTTCGACTACCATTATTGAAACGGGTCTTGATATTTCCAATGTAAATACCATGATTATTCATGATTCCGATAATATGGGGCTTTCCCAGCTGTATCAGCTGAGAGGCCGTGTGGGAAGAAGCAGCAGGACAGCCTATGCGTTTCTTATGTATAAACGGGATAAGATGCTGAAGGAGGCTGCGGAAAAGCGCCTTGCTGCGATTAAAGAATTTACGGATCTTGGCAGCGGCTTTAAAATTGCCATGAGAGATTTGGAAATCCGCGGCGCAGGTAATTTACTTGGGGTAAAGCAGCATGGACATATGCAGGCAGTAGGCTATGATTTATACTGCAAGATGCTGAATGAAGCGGTGAAGAATCTGAAAGGAATCAGTACCATAACGGATTTTAATACCACGGTAGATCTTGATGTGGATGCTTTTATACCGCCTTCCTATATTGTAAATGAAGTGCAGAAGCTGGACATTTACAAGCGTATTGCAGGACTGGAGAATCAGGCTGAGTGTGAGGATATGAAGGAAGAACTGTTAGACAGGTTTGGAGAAATTCCCACAGCAGTGCAGAATCTTTTCCGGATATCCATGATTCGCGTAAAAGCGCATAAGCTTTTTATTACGGAGGTGAAAGGAAAGAACGGTGAAATCCAATTTACTCTGAAACCGGACGCACAAATTCATGCGGAGCGGATTCCGGAGCTTTTAAAAAAGCAGGAGAAGCTTAACTTTAATTATAAATTTGTCAGCTTTACCCAGCGCTATAAAAAATGCGGTATGGTGGAGCGGGATGCACAGATGCTGCTGGATTTGACGGAAGAACTGCTGGAGGATATGAGCGTAATGCTATTATAAAACTGAACGGGAAAATAATTATCAAAAAATCCTGGGTGAAAAAGCCCAGGATTTTTTGCATTTTACAAGGAACTTACATATTAATTACCTGAACATGATATTTCGGAAAAAATATTCATGTTAAGATGTTTCCAGTGATGGGGCAGAAGGAAAACGAAGGCCTCCATTATCTACATAGACAATATTTTTTAAGAGGAGAAATGAAAAAATGAAAATGAAAAAAATTCTTGCGCTGACATGCGCAGCAACAATGACTTTGGGATTAATGGCTTGCGGAAATTCCGAAGAAACAGGAAGCGGTTCTGTTTCCATGGCAGGCAGTACATCAATGGAAAAACTTGCAAATGCAGTTGCAGAAAGCTTTATGGCCAAGTATCCGGGAATTACTGTAACAGCAGAGTTTACAGGTTCTTCCGCAGGTGTGGAGGCCGTAACCGCAGGAAGCGTAGATATCGGTAATTCTTCCAGGGCGCTTAAAGAGGAAGAAAAAGCAGCAGGAGTCGTGGAAAATATAGTAGCCATTGACGGTATTGCAGTAGCAGTGGATAATACCAATACGGTAACCGATTTAACAAAAGAGCAGTTAATCAGTATTTATACAGGTAAAACGAGGAACTGGAGCGAAGTGGGCGGAGAGGATGCGCCTATCGTAGTAGTGGGCCGTGAAGCGGGTTCAGGTACAAGAGGCGCATTTGAAGAATTGCTTGAAATTGAAGATGAATGCGTTTATGCAAGTGAACTTGACAGTACGGGTGCGGTAATTGCTAAAGTAGCATCCACGCCCGGCGCCATCGGCTATGTTTCACTGGATGCCTTGGATGACTCTGTAACGGCAGTTGCACTTGAAGGTGTGGAAGCAACAGCTGAGAATATTGTGGCAGGAAATTACTTCCTCTGCAGACCCTTTGTAATGGCTACCAAGGGGGAGATTTCCGAGCAGAGTGAAGCGGTTCAGACTTTGTTTGAATATCTTGCTTCTGATGAGGGCAAAGAGGTAATTTCAGGTGTAGGATTAATTGCGGTTGATTAAACAGGACCCAGTATAAGAGGTGACTATCTTGGAAAAACAGCAGACTTTCTCAATTACAGGAAACAGCAGGAATAAGCCTGCAGTTGAAAAAACGGCACAGGGTATTTTTACCCTGTGTGCGTCGATTGCAATGTTAGCGGTGATTTCCATTACGATATATATGATTATAAACGGTGTACCGGCATTGCTCAGCACAGGCATCAAAGAA
Organism: uncultured Lachnospiraceae bacterium; assembly: GCA_964507235.1. Classification (GTDB taxonomy): domain Bacteria; phylum Bacillota; class Clostridia; order Lachnospirales; family Lachnospiraceae; genus Suilimivivens. The sequence goes on along the minus strand of CAZDPE010000001.1, from coordinate 22,131 downwards.
ATCATTTTCGGGACTGTATGGAAACCTACCGCATCGGAACCGTCATTCGGAATTTTATATATTATATTGACATCTGCAGCAGGAACAGCGCTGGCAGTGCTGTTAGGGGTCCCGACAGGAGTTCTGACGGCGGTGTTTTTGGCGGAAACGGCGCCGAAAAGGCTGGCCTTGGCAGTGAAACCGGCGGTGGAGCTTCTTGCCGGTATTCCCTCGGTTATATACGGTTTATTGGGTCTTATGATTTTAAATCCCCTTATGTATAAGCTGGAGCTGGCTCTTTTTAAAGGCTCCAAAATCCATCAGTTTACAGGGGGAGCTAATCTGCTTTCAGCAGTCATTGTATTGGCAATTATGATTCTTCCTACGGTAATTAATATCAGCGAGTCGGCAATCAGGGCGGTGCCGTCATCTTTAAAATCCGCTTCCCTGGCGCTGGGAGCCTCCCATATACAAACGATTTTCAAAGTAATGATTCCGGCGGCAAAATCGGGCATTATTACGGCAATTGTTTTGGGGGTAGGAAGAGCAATCGGAGAAGCTATGGCGATTACGCTTGTTTCCGGCAGCTCGGTCAATATGCCGCTGCCATTTAATTCCGTAAGATTTCTGACCACGGCAATTGTGGCGGAAATGGGATATGCTGCAGGAGTTCACAGACAGGTGCTCTTTACCATAGGCTTGGTGCTGTTCGCTTTTATTATGATTATTAATGTATCCCTGACAAGAATATTAAAGAAGGGGGATAAAGATAATGAATAGCAGCATTATGAACAGAAAAGTAAGGATTTCGGATAATCTTGTGAAATTTTTTATATATTTATCCGCCGGATTTTCCGTGATTCTTCTGGTTGGAATTATTGGCTGTGTTTTCTTTAAGGGTATCAGAAGTGTTGACTTTCAATTTCTGACTACCGTAACAAGCACTTTAAATAAAACTGTGGGAATAGCGGGAAATATTGTAAATACCCTGTATATTATTGTGATTACGCTGTTTATTGCCACACCTGTAGGAATCGGTTCGGCAATTTATTTGAATGAGTATGCAAAACCGGGTAAGCTGGTTTCGGCGATTGAGTTTACTACGGAAACTTTATCCGGTATTCCATCCATTATCTTCGGGCTGTTCGGAATGGTGTTTTTCGGCAACGTCCTGGGGCTTGGATATTCAATTTTAACCGGTTCTCTGACTCTGGCCATTATGGTGCTTCCGCTGATTACCAGAAATACGCAGGAAGCCTTAAAAACAGTGCCGGACAGCTATAGGAGCGGAGCGTTGGGAATGGGCGCTGCGAAGTGGTATATGATCAGAACAATACTGCTGCCTTCTGCCATGCCCGGCATTATTACCGGTGTGATTCTGGCAATCGGAAGGATTGTGGGAGAGTCGGCAGCTCTTTTGTTCACGGCAGGAAGCGGATATCTTCTTCCTAAGCCGGGAATGGGCTTTTTAAAGAAAATTCTGGAATCGGGCGGAACGCTTACGATACAGCTTTACTTAAGCATGGCCAAGGCAGAATATTCCACAGCCTTTGGAATTGCGGTAGTCCTTCTGGTCATCGTGCTTGCCATTAACGGGATTACCAAGTATCTGGCAAAGAAATTTGATGTCGGCAGAATCGACTGAAAGGATAAAGAATGAGTGAAAAACAGTACAAAATCGTTACCCGGAATTTGAATCTTTATTATGGGGAAAATCATGCGCTTAAAGATATTAACATGAATATTTCGCCCAGGGCGGTAACGGCCTTTATCGGACCCTCCGGATGCGGAAAATCGACTTTTTTAAAAACCTTAAACAGGATGAATGATTTAATTGATTGTGTGAAAATAGACGGCAGAGTGCTTCTGGACGGGGAAGATATTTATGATGCTGAAGTGGACACAACCCTTCTTAGAAAGAAAGTGGGAATGGTATTCCAGCAGCCTAATCCTTTTCCTATGAGTATTTATGATAATATAGCCTACGGACCGAGAATTCACGGAATTAAAAATAAAGCAAAACTGGATGAAATTGTAGAAGCATCTCTCAGGGGAGCAGCAATCTTTGATGAGGTAAAGGACAGGTTAAAAAAATCTGCACTGGGGCTTTCAGGAGGACAGCAGCAAAGGCTTTGTATTGCAAGGGCGCTGGCCGTTGAGCCTGAAATCCTTCTCATGGATGAGCCCACTTCTGCTCTTGACCCGATTTCTACGTTAAAAATTGAAGAATTGATGGAAGAGTTAAAGAAAAAATATACGGTGGCTGTAGTTACCCATAATATGCAGCAGGCGGCCAGAGTTTCGGATTATACGGCTTTTTTTCTGACAGGAGAGGTTATTGAATTTGATACGACTGATAATATATTTTCAAGGCCGCTGGATAAAAGGACTGAAGATTATATTACGGGAAGGTTTGGCTGACTTTGAAAGGAGAGAAAAATGTCACCCAGAATTACATTTGAAAATGAATTAAAACTGTTAAAACAAAATGTGGCGGATATGGCGGAAAAAGTGGAAAACAATTATGTCAGTCTGTTTGATGCTCTTAGTAATAAATCGGAAGAAGATATTATCCGAATCAGAAATATTGATAAGGATATTAATAAAAGACAGTGGGAAATTGAATCCCAATGTCTGTTCCTGATAACAAAGCAGCAGCCGGTAATAGGGGATTTGCGGGTGGTCACGGCAAGCCTTAAGGTGGTAACCGATATTGAACGTGTGGGGGACCATGTGGCAGATATGGCAGATTTGATGCTGCGAATCGGAATGAGAGATTTGAAACAGTACTCCGTACATCTTATGCCTATGGTCAGTGCGGTAAAAGACATGGTGCGGACCGCAGTGGAAGCCTTTGTAAACAGAGATAAGAAGGCTGCTGCGGCTGTTATAAGAGAAGACGATGTGGTGGATGATTTATTTAATAAGGTAAAATACGATATCATTGATTCACTGAAAAGGGAAGTAAAGGATGCTGATGAATGCGTTGATATACTTATGCTGGCAAAATATCTGGAAAAAATCGGTGACCACGCCGTAAATATCGGCGAGTGGGAAATTTTTCAGGAAACGGGAAATATCAGCAATATGCGGCTTTTATAGTGTTTTTGTGAAGAAAATAAAAATTCTTATACCCAAAAGGTAATAAATAGTGTAAAATAATGAGCAAATGGCTTTTGTACAAAACCCGGAGGGATAGGGAATGGATATTTTTGATATACTAACGATGATAGGCGGCCTTGCACTTTTCCTTTATGGAATGCATGTGATGGGAGATGGATTGAAGAAAGCATCCGGAGGTAAGCTTGAACTTATTTTGGAGAAATTAACCTCCAATAAATTAATGGCAGTTCTGCTTGGCGCCGGTGTTACTGCGGTTATCCAGTCTTCGTCCGCTACCACGGTTATGGTGGTGGGGTTTGTTAATTCGGGAATCATGAAGCTGTCCCAGGCGGTAGGCGTTATACTGGGGGCCAATGTGGGTACCACGGTAACAGCCTGGATTTTGAGTTTAACTGATGTAAACGGAAGCGGCTTTTTTCTGCAGTTTTTAAAGCCTGCTTCTTTTTCGCCGATACTTGCCATTATAGGCATCATTCTTATGAACATGAGTAAAAAAGAGGTACATAAGAATGTTGGTACGATTATGATTGGTTTTGCGGTGCTGATGTTTGGAATGGATACGATGTCCAGTTCTGTGACGCCTTTTGCCCAAAGCCCTGAAATATCCAATCTCCTTCTGATGTTTTCTAATCCTGTGCTGGGTATGCTGGCAGGCCTGATTCTGACAGCGGTTATTCAGTCGTCTTCTGCTTCAGTCGGTATTTTGCAGGCTCTTTGCGCATCGGGAGCGGTCAGCTATGCCACGGCAATTCCCATTATCATGGGAGAAAATGTAGGCGCCTGTATGCCGGCCCTTATTTCCGGCGCGGGCGGTAACAAAGGAGCAAAACGTACTGCCCTGATTCACCTCTATTATAATATTATTAAGACGGTGGCTTTTATGGCAGTATTTTATGCCGTTAATGCAATTTTTCATTTTGAATTTTTAGAACAGGCAGCCAGTGCAGTAGGGGTTGCTGTTATACATAGTGCATTTAATGTAGTTGCTGTGATTGTAATGTTCCCGGTTACCTTTATATTGGAAAAGCTTGTTTACCTGACGATTCCGGAAACAGAAGAGGAAAAGCAGGAGCTGTCCGAAGGAAAGAGGGAAATTCAGCTTTTGGATTCCCGTTTCTTAAGCACGCCGGGATTTGCTTTGGAGCAGTGTAAAAATGTTGCAATAGATATGGCAGCGTATTCAAGAGAAGCTTTGTTCCTTGCAATACAGATGCTTGAAAAGTATGATAAAAAAGTGGCGGAAAAGGTAATTGAGCTTGAAGATATAGTGGATCATTATGAAGATGAAATCGGTTCCTATCTGGTTAAATTAAGCAGCAGGCATCTGACGGAAAAGGACAGCCAGGAGCTTTCGGTATTGCTGCATTGTATCAGTGATTTTGAGCGCATTTCGGATCATGCAATTAATATCATGGAATCTGCCAGAGAGATGAATCAGAAAGAATTATCCTTTTCCAAAAAGGCGCAGGAAGAACTGGCAGTTTATACCAATGCCATTAAGGATATTGTGAATACCTCAATTTTGGTATTTCAGGAAGAGGATTTAAAATTGGCGGAAATGATAGAGCCTTTAGAAGAGGTTATTGATTATCTCAGTGTAGAGGTTAAAAAGCGCCATATGAAGAGATTGCGCAAAGGAAAATGTACTATTGAAATGGGTTTTGTTCTTTCGGATGTTACTACTAACTATGAAAGAGTATCCGATCATTGTTCCAATATAGCGCTATCTCTGCTGCAGCTTAATGAAGAGAATTTTGAAACTCACGAATATCAGGAAAGCATTTCAAGCAAAGATAATGCGGCCTTCGCATCAGAAGTAAAACATTTAAAGGAGCGTTATCAGCTGCCTTAAAAGGAGAAAGCTTAAGCATGTCAATGATTTATATTGTGGAAGATGATAAGAATATCAGGGAAATTGAAGCTATTGCGCTTAAAAACTCGGGATTTGAGGTAAAGGAATTTGAAATTGCCGCTGATTTTTATAAGGCATTTGAAAAGCAAAGTCCGGATTTGCTTTTACTTGATATCATGCTTCCCGATGCAGATGGTCTTGATATTGTAAAGAAAATCCGCCAGGGCGTGAATGGAAGAAATTTGCCGATTATTATGGTCACGGCCAAAACCACAGAAATTGATAAGGTTAAAGGGCTCGATACCGGCGCAGACGATTATTTGACAAAGCCTTTCGGAATTATGGAACTGATATCCAGAGTGAAAGCTCTCCTCCGCAGAACAGGCAGGGAACAGCAGGAAAGGAAAATGTTAATCGGTGCTGTATGTCTGGATGAAGAAAAGCACCGCGTTACCGTAAACGGTGAAAATTGTGAATTGACCTATAAGGAGTATGAGCTTTTGAAGCTGCTGATGATTAATGTGGGAATTGTAACTCCCAGGGAGGAAATTCTGGAAAAGGTTTGGGGAACGGATTTTGAAGGTGAATCACGAACCCTTGACATGCATATTAAAACACTGCGTCAAAAGCTGCAGGATGCAGGCAGTATGATTAAGACAGTGCGCAATGTAGGCTATATCTTTAATTCATAATAATAGGACGAGAATAAATGAAAAGGAAAATAAATAAAAGACTTTTAGGAACAGCTACTCTGGCAATTATGGCAACATTATTGCTGACGGTAGCTGTTTGTTATAATTTGCTGAAAAAGCAGATTATGGAAGATTTAGCGGTTTATGCAAAAGCAGCAGTATATTTTCTGAAGCTGGAGGATAAGGAGGGATTACGGGATAATTTTCCGGAAAAGCCAGAAGACGATGAATTTGGGAATATAAAGGGAAAACTTTCAGGATTTGAAGGAGAACTTTTACAGGATAAAATCAGAATTACTTTTGTGGCAGAGGATGGAACGGTAATTTATGATACGCAGGCTCCGGCAGAAGAACTGCCGAACCATAAGGAAAGGCCGGAGATTAAGGCGGCGTTTGAAACAGGAGAAGGCAGCGAAATCCGCAAATCGGATACTCTTGATCAAAATACTTATTATTATGCCCTTCTTTTGGAAAACGGAAATGTCCTCAGGGTAGCCAGAAATGCCGACAGCATTTATATGATAATGGAATCGGCGATACCATATCTTCTGATTGTGGCGGCTGTCCTGTTTACGGTTTGTGCAGTGCTTTCTTACTATATGGCGGAGGGGATTATGCTTCCGGTTAAAAGAATTGCTGAAGATGTGGAGAATGCTTCAACGATAGAAGCGTATGAGGAAATGAAGCCTTTTATTGAAGCTATTAAAAGCCAGCATGATGATGTCATGCAAAATGCCAGGCTCAGGCAGGAATTTACGGCCAATGTTTCGCATGAATTGAAAACTCCCCTGACGGCAATTTCCGGATACTCGGAACTGATTGAAAACGGAATGGTAACGGAAGAAGCGGAAATTAAAAGATTCTGCGGAGAAATCCATAAAAATGCAGGCAGGCTGCTTACATTGATTAATGATGTAATTCGTCTTTCGGAATTGGATGATTCGGACAGTGAAGAAATTCTGGAACCTGTTAATTTGAAGGAATGTGCGCAAACCTGCGTCAATATGATGCAGATTAGTGCCGGAAAGCATAAGGTAACGCTTACTGTGGATGCGGAAAATGCTGTGGTTATGGGAAATAAGCAAATGATTGAAGAGGTGCTTTACAATCTTTGTGATAATGCCATTCGTTATAATAAAGAAAACGGAGAGGTATTTGTTATCGTGAAAGACCGTTTGGATACAGCAATGCTCATCGTAAGGGACACCGGAATCGGCATTCCCAAGGAGCATCAGGACAGGATTTTTGAACGCTTCTACAGAGTGGATAAGAGCCGCAGTAAATCGACAGGAGGAACGGGGTTAGGTCTTGCAATAGTAAAGCATATTCTGTTAAAATTAAATGCAGCAATAACGCTTACCAGTAATCCGGGAGAAGGGACGGAAATTACGGTAACTTTTCCTGCCATAAAAAACGCGGGATTCAGATAGTCAGAATAGGAGATGGTATATATGAACAGGCAGCAGTTAAGACAGCTGGATGCGCTCTTTGAAAGAGAAATGCAGGAAGAAAGGATTAAGGGGGCATCCCTGATTGTAGGACATAAAGGAAAAAGAGAATTTCAAAATGTGTATGGTTCTGATAAAGAAAACAGCATATATAAAGTTTTTTCCATGACGAAACCAATAACCACGACAGCAATTATGATGCTGTATGAACGGGGATTAGTGGATTTATTTGATCCGGTATCAAAATATCTTGATGGATATGCCGATATGAAGGTTGCAACAACGAAAGGACTGGCTGCTGCAAAAGAACCGATTACGTTAAAGCATCTGCTTAATATGACTTCCGGACTGGTGTATCCGGGAACAGAAACAGAGCCTGAAAGAATTATGGATGATCTTTACAGGGAGCTGCATGAGAAAGCTGTCAGGGGAGCGGGGATGTCAAACCTTGATATCATTAATGCCCTTGGAAGTGTACCGCTTTTATTTCAACCGGGAGATGCCTGGCATTATGGAATTTCAGCAGATGTTATCGGAGGCGTCGTGGAAGCGGTAACAGGTGTAACTTATGGAGAATTCCTGAAAAATGAAATTTTTGAACCGCTTGAAATGAAGGATACCGGTTTTTACGTAAAGGAAGAAGAATATCATCGTCTGGCACAGATGTACTCAAGGATTGATGAGCAGGGACATTTAAGGGAAGCAGATGAAAAAGCATATGAAGGGCTGAATATGTATGCACCCACGAAACCTCCCTACATTGAATCTGCCGGAGGCGGTCTGTATTCCACTTTAGAGGATTACAGCCACTTTGTACAAATGCTGGCTGCAAAAGGCAGTTATCACGGAAAAAGACTTTTGGGAAGAAAAACAGTGGAATATATTTCAGGAAATCAGCTGACTGACGCGCAGGCGAAGACGATTTATTTTGACAGCCTGGCAGGCTACAGCTATGGAAATTTTATGCGTATTATGACAAATCCGGCTAAAGCAGGAAGCAACGGAAGTGTGGGGGAATATGGCTGGGACGGTCTGCCGGGAACTTATTTCTTTGTTGACCCTAAAGAGGAGCTGATGCTTGTTTATATGCAGCAGATTGAGCAGGGTGCGGACCAGGTACTCAGAAGAAAAATGCGGCAGATTATTTATGCGGCGCTGGAAGACTGATGGAGAGAATATGGGAAAACGCCTTTTAAGAAAGTATTACAGCCAGTCGGCAACTGTACTGGCCGCGGATTTAATCGGAAAGCTTTTGTGCAGAAGAACAGATGAGGGCATTTTACGATACCGCATTGCAGAAACCGAGTGCTATTGCAGTGAGCAGGATACCGCCTGCCATGCAAGCAAAGGAAAAACGGAAAGAACGAAAGTGCTCTATGAAAAGGGCGGAACGGCATATGTTTATTTGTGTTATGGAATACATTCCCTTTTTAATGTGGTGGCAGGAAAAGAGGGGTTTCCGGAGGCTGTTCTGATTCGTGGAGTAGAGAATTATAACGGGCCGGGAAAGGTTACAAAGGCCATGTTCATTGACAGAAGCTTAAACGGAATTGATTTGGTGACTTCAAAGGAATTGTGGATAGAGGATGATGGCGTGCGTCCGGAATATACTGCTGCTAGAAGGGTCGGCATTGATTATGCTACGCCTGAGTACAGAGATATTTTATGGCGGTATATTATTCAGGATGGAAGATATAAGGCAGTACAGAATTAACATACGTACAGGGGACAAAAGAAAATGAAGCTGATATATGGCACAGGGAATCCTGCAAAGCTTTGGTTCATGCGCAGGGCGCTGGAAGGGCTTCCGGTTGAAATCATTGGTCTTAAAGAGGCTGCTGAAAAAAGAAAAATTGTGATTCCAGAAGCGGAGGAAACAGGAAACAGCCCTCTTGAAAATGCAAGGCTGAAAGCGGAGGTTTATTATGAATTATTCCGGCAGCCTGTTTTTTCCTGTGATTCGGGACTGTATCTTTGGAATTATCAAACCGGTGAAATGCTTCCGGATGAATTACAGCCTGGTATCCATGTCAGAGGGCGGGGCGAAAAACGTCTGACAGATGAAGACCTGATAGAATATTATACGGAGCTTGTCCGGGAAAACGGCAGTATTCTGGCGAGATATAAGAACGGAATCTGTTTGAAGCTGAGTCAGGATAATATTTATGAAAGTATGGATGAAAGTCTGTGGGGAGAGGCCTTTCTGCTGACAGATATTCCTCATACGAAAAGGGTTCCGGGTTTCCCTCTTGACAGTATTGCCATAGATATTGCAACCGGGAGATATTATTATGACTCAGAAAACAATTCCCAGGATGATGTGGCTGCAGAGAACGGCTTCAGACAATTTTTTTCCAATATTTTTAAAAATGTAGATTTTCGCGATGAGTAACAACTTTTCAGGGGAAATACCTTGTCCTATACTTAAGGGGAGGCAGCCGGTAACCCGCTGCAGGCAACGGGGCAGCAAGCCTGCAGCGATGCAGAGCAGCGGAATTGACCCTCGCGGCGTTCGTCAAAGTCATGCCTGCATGACCTTGACTCATTGATCGCAGGAATAAAAGATTGCTTACCAGAAGAATGGAGCGATGGATATGGAAAGTTTGGATAAGAAGAATATAGAGCAGATAATTTCACAAATGATGCTTGATATGGGAATTCCTGTTCATTTGAAGGGGTATCACTATATTCGCGCCGCAGTTATGATGGCGGTTGAAGATATGAAAGTTGTGGGAAGTGTAACAAAACTTCTTTACCCCGAGATAGCCAGACGGTATAATACTACTAACGGTAAGGTGGAGCGTGCTATACGTAATGCCATAGAAATTTCCTGGGAAAGAGGAAACCGGCATACTTTTGAAAAAATGTTCGGCTATTGTATGGAAAGCGGACAGGGACGTCCCACTAACAGTGAATATATTGCTGCCATTGCAGATGTTGTATATATGCAGCTTCGTGAGGCAGCTTCATAGGGAGGTATACATATGGATAAACCGGCTATTTGCGGAGGAAAACCTATCCGCGATACGAAGATATTTTACGGACATCAATACATTGATGATGCAGATATTCAGGCTGTGGTGGATGTACTGAAAAGCGATTATCTAACCTGCGGACCTAAAATCGGAGAATTGGAAAGAAAGCTGTGTGAAGTTACGGGGGCAAAATTTGCGGTGGCATGCAGTAATGGAACGGCAGCTCTTCATATGGCGTGCCAGGCGGCAGGGATAGGGCCGGGGGATGAGGTAATTACCACTCCGATTACCTTTGCAGCATCCGCCAACTGCGCCTTATATTGCGGAGCCCGGCCGGTGTTTGCGGATATCAATGAAGAAACCTACAATATTGACCCGGCTAATGTTGAAGCATTGACAGGTGAAAAGACAAGGGCCGTAGTGGCGGTGGACTTTACAGGTCAGTCGGTAGAGCTTGACAGGCTGCTTGCACACTGCAGAGAAAACAATCTTGTGCTGATAGAAGACGGCGCGCATGTAATCGGTACAAGCTATAACGGCAAAAAGAATGGCTCCATTGCGGATATGACCACCTTGAGCTTTCACCCGGTGAAGACGGTAACAGGGGGAGAAGGCGGAGCGGTACTGACCAATAACGAAGAATATTATAAAAAATTATTATTATACAGATCCCATGGAATTACCAGGGATGTTTCTCTCATGGAAAATGAGCCTGACGGTCCATGGTATTATGAGCAGATTGCCCTTGGCATGAATTATAGAATGACGGATATGCAGGCGGCTTTAATTATCAGCCAGCTGGATAAGCTTTCTAGGTTCAGTGCAAGAAGGAAAGAAATTGTGAAAGCTTATGATGAGGCGTTTCAAAAGCTTTCCCAGCTGTTTGTACAGAAAGAAATCCCTCAGTCTGACACCACCAGACATCTTTATGTCCTGCGTATCAGACCGGAAAAGCTTTCCATTGACAGAAAACAGTTTTTTGAAGCATTGGCGGCAGAGAATATCTGCTGCAATGTACATTATATTCCCACCTATTATTTTCCTTATTACCAGAAACTGGGTTATAAGCGCGGACTTTGTCCTAAGGCGGAAAAGCTGTATGAAGAGATTATCAGTCTGCCGCTTTATTATGCGATGACAGACAAGGATGTAAATGATGTGATTGATGCGGTTACCAGAATTGCGGAGTATTATCAAAAGTAAAGATGTTTTATAACAATCGGCAGTTTTTTATTCAGGTTCCCGATTAAGGGACGGACAAATACGGAGGATTAAAATGAATAAGATATATTTTTGCTTTCCCGGCGGAAAGCATAAGGCTCTTACTATGAGTTATGATGATGGGAAAGAAGAAGACAGAAGGCTGGTTGGAATTTTTAACCGCTATGGGATTCGAGGAACCTTTCATGTCAATTCAGGTATTAAGGATAATATCAGAATTCCCATGGAAGAATATCTGGATTTATACCAGGGGCATGAGATTGCCTGCCATACTCTGACTCATCCTACAATTGCAAGATGTCCGCTGACAGAAGTGGTAAATGAGGTGCTGGAGGACAGAATAAGGCTGGAAACACTGCTGCGCAGACCGGTAAGAGGACTGTCTTATCCTAACGGCTCCTATAGTGATGAAATTAAAAAGCTTCTGCCAGGCCTTGGCATTAAATATTCCAGAATCGTGGGCGACAGCCATAGCTTTGACCTTCCTACGGATATATATGAATGGAAGCCCACCTGTCATCATAACCATAATCTGTTAGAAGATGGAAAGGCATTTACAGAGCTTCATAAAACACAGTATTTATATCTGATGTATGTGTGGGGACACAGCTATGAATTTACCAGGGATAATAACTGGGAAGTAATGGAAGAATTTTGTAAAATGACAGGAGGCAGAGAGGATATCTGGTATGCCACCAATATTGAATATGTGGATTATATGGAAATGATGAACGGGCTGCAGTTCGCTGCGGACAATTCTTTTGTTTATAATCCTTATGTAACAAGCGCATGGATTAGCGTAAATAATGAAATCAGGGAAATAAAAGGCGGACAGCTGACTCAGCTTTAACAATATCGTATAAACACCTTTATCATGAACAATGGGGAGAGCAGGAGATAAAATGCAACTGAGTGTTATTGTACCTGTTTATAATATGGCAGCTGACGGAAAGCTGGAGTATTGTCTGAACAGCCTGGTAAATCAAACAATCAGTGATTATGAAATTATAGCAGTAGATGATTGTTCCACAGACAATTCTTTGGAAATACTTTATTCTTATGAAAAAAAATATCCGGATAAATTTTACGTGATAGCTTCTCCCGTGAATAAAAAGCAGGGAGGAGCTAAGAATCTTGGCCTTGAAATAGCCAGGGGAGAATGGATTGGGTTTATTGACAGTGATGACTGGATAACACCTGATTTCTATGAAAGACTGTTAGGCAAGGCAGAAGAAACCGGCGCTGATATGGTGGGGTGCGATTATCACCTGACAGATGAGCACAGCATGAAAATCGGTCAGATTGTGCATAACAATAAAGCGTCACAGACAGGTGTGCTTGATAAGGATAAATACCGCTCGCTGATATTGGACAGCGGAAGCCTTGTTGTAAAAATCTACAGGCGTCATATCATTATGGATTATCCCAACAGATTTCCCGAGAATATTTTTTATGAGGACAATGCCATCAGCAATTCCTGGATGCTTCGGGCGAAGCATTTTGAATATATGGGAGAACCTTTATATTACTATTATCAGCATGATACCTCTACAGTACATACGATTACGAAAAGGCGCTGTGAGGACAGAATGGAAGCCGCCAGGGTGATGGTTAAGGAAGCAAAGGAGTTTGATTTTCTGGAAGAATATTATCCGGAAATCGAGAGCAGCTTTACTACGCTGTTTTATGTAAATACTTTATTTTCCTATATGGCAGGCGTGAAGAAAAAGGAATTTGGATTTGTGAAAGCTCTGGGAAAAGAAATGAAAGAAACCTTTCCCGGTTTTATGGAAAATAAATATTATCAGGAAAGGGTCCACGAAGAGGAACGGAAGCTGATTAAAATGCATATGAAATCCACATTGTACTTTATGCTGTATTATAAGGCGCTGTGGGGATACCGGAACTTCAGGAAGAAATTCCGGTGAAATAGAGGGATAACGATTATGGCAATTACTAAAAACAGGCAGCCAATAGAAACGCTGAAGCAAATGGCAAAAGCGGCTGTCTGCGGGGAGGAAGCAAAAGATGAAAAAGCTGTATTATGACAAAACAGAAAATACAGACTGTGTCAGTATTTTTGTGAAGGATGCGGAGGTTATACCGGCAGGAACCACGGTTTCTTCCATGAGCATAAAGAATAAAAATAAGGAATATCAGAAATTCAGTGAGGAGTATGATATTAATTTTATATTTGATGATAATATTCCTGAAATTGATTTTTATGCTGTTCCTCAGGTGGATGTATTTGCATTTGACAGTAAGGGCGGATTTTTTGCGGCAGTGGGCGGAATAACGGATTTGGATGGAACAGAGCCCGTCTGCTATATTGATAATAACCGGAAATGCTTTATCATTGCAGACAGCATGAGAAATTTTTTGAAATTGGCTTCCTGCTGGCAGAAAAATATGGTGCCTGATGAAGAAATTACATTTTTTTCTACGAAAAAGGAAGCAGTAAAAGAGCTTGAATTTATCCGTTCTTATGAGGCCGTCTTAAACAGGATAACAGGGGAGTATCAAAAATTCTTGGAGATAAGCTGGTTGGAATTTATGTGCATGGTTCCATTGCTTTCGACTGTTTTCACTGGGAAACCGGTGATATTGATTTTATAGTGATAATAAGAGATTTACTGACCTTAGAAGAAAAAGAAGAGTTGATACAGGTATTGCTTGATTTACAGGAAACAGCGCCGCCTAAGGGGCTGGAAATGAGCGTTGTACTTGATAAATACTGTAATCCTTTTGTTTATCCTACGCCTTTTGAACTGCATTTTTCAAATATGCATAAGGAAAGCTGCAGGAATAATCTGAAAAAATACTGTCAGGAAATGTATGGAACGGATAAGGATTTGGCGGCTCATTTTACAGTAATTCTTGCTGTGGGAAGGGTTCTTTGCGGAGAGGATATTCCGACAGTGTTTGGAAAGGTGCCAAGAGAGAATTATCTTGACAGTATCAGAAGTGACATAGAGAATGCGGCGGACGAAATCCGGGAAAATCCGGACAGCCGGTAGGAGCTAAGGCGGCTGGGGCGTAAGTCTGATGCCCGGACAGCAGCGATTGTTAAAATAGTTGTAGATATGGCTTAAATTATGTATAATAAATAAGGATTAATAAGTCCATTTACATTTGGGTAAGAAGAAAGGAAGGTATTGGTATGAAAAGAATTGGTTTGTTAACAAGCGGCGGAGATTGTCAGGCTTTAAACGCAGCTATGAGAGGCGTAGTAAAATGCCTGGTAAACAGTAAAGAGGATGTTGAAATTTATGGTTTCATAGACGGTTATAAGGGCTTGATTTATGGAAATTTCCGTATGCTGGAGGGACGTGACTTTTCCGGTATTCTGACCAAAGGAGGAACTATTCTCGGAAGCTCCAGAACTCCTTTTAAAACAATCAAAGACCCTGATGAAAACGGACTTGATAAAGTGGATGCCATGAAGCAGAATTATTATAAGCTTCGTCTTGACTGCCTTGTGATTTTAGGCGGCAACGGTACACATAAAACGGCAAATCTTTTAAGGGAAGAAGGATTAAACGTTATCACACTGCCCAAGACCATTGATAATGATCTTTGGGGAACTGATATGACCTTTGGTTTCCAAAGCGCTGTTAATATTGCAACGGATGCCATTGACTGCATTCATACCACGGCTTCTTCACATGGAAGAACCTTTATTGTTGAGGTTATGGGACATAAAGTAGGATACCTTACTTTAAATGCAGGTATGGCAGGAGGTGCTGATATTATTCTGATTCCTGAAATTCCCTATGATATTAATAAAGTAGTGGAAGCCATTGAAAAGAGAAACAAAAACGGCAGCAGATTTACTATCCTTGCAGTAGCAGAAGGCGCTATTTCCAAGGAAGATGCCAAGCTGTCCAAAAAAGAATATAAAGAAAAAATGAAAAATTATAAGTATCCTTCCGTATCCTACGAACTTGCTGATAAAATTCAGAAGATGACGGGCGGAGAGGTTCGTGTTACAGTACCCGGACATACTCAAAGAGGCGGAAGTCCCTGTCCTTATGACAGAGTATTTGCAAGCCGCCTGGGAGCAGAGGCCGGAGAACTGATTTTAAAAGGTGAGTATGGCTTTATGGTAGGATATAAGAACAGGGAAATCGTGAAGGTTCCCCTTGAGGAAGTGGCAGGTAAGCTGAAAATGGTTTCACCTGATTCCGATATTGTCAAGGAGGCAAAGCTTCTTGGTATCAGCTTTGGGGATTAAGTTTCAAGTGAATTTTGGTACAGGCCGTGCTACGGGAAGCCATACCATGGAAGGATAGAAGAAATATGTCATATACAGCCCTTTACAGAAAATTTCGACCGGCCGGCTTTGAGGATGTAAAAGGACAGGATCATATTGTTACCACATTAAAGAATCAGATTAAGGCGGAACGTATCGGCCATGCATATCTTTTTTGCGGAACAAGAGGTACAGGTAAAACAACTATTGCGAAAATATTTGCAAAAGCAGTGAACTGTGAGCATCCTGCAGACGGCAGCCCCTGTGGGGAATGTGCCGTCTGCAGGGCTATCTCTGCAGGAGCCAGCATGAATGTGATTGAAATTGATGCTGCTTCCAACAACGGCGTGGATAATATCAGGGAAATTGTAGATGAGGTTGCCTACTCTCCGGCGGAAGGAAAGTATAAAGTTTATATTATAGATGAAGTTCATATGCTTTCAATAGGGGCTTTTAATGCACTGCTGAAGACTCTTGAGGAACCGCCCTCATATGTGATTTTTATTTTGGCGACAACAGAGGTGCACAAAATACCTATTACTATTTTGTCCAGATGCCAGAGATATGATTTTAAAAGAATTACCATAGATACGATATCAGCAAGAATCAGAGAACTTACTCAAATAGAGCAGGTTATGATAGAAGATAAGGCAATCCGTTATATAGCCAAAACAGCAGATGGTTCCATGAGAGATGCACTGAGTCTTTTAGACCAGTGTATTGCATTTCATTTTGGTCAGGAGCTAACTTATGATAAGGTTTTAGATGTGCTGGGAGCCGTAGATACAGAAGTGTTCAGCAGACTGCTCAGGGTAGTAATGCAGGGAAATGTATCCGGAGCCGTCAGAATTTTAGAAGAGATGGTGATTCAAGGCAGAGAACTCACTCAATTCGTTTCGGATTTTACCTGGTATTTGAGAAATCTGCTGCTTGTAAAAACAGCGGATGGAATAGAAGATGTCATAGATGTTTCTACAGAAAACCTTGTAAGGCTTAAAGAAGAAGCAGAAATGGCGGAAAATGATGTTATTATGAGATATATCCGCGTGCTTTCCGAACTTTCGGGACAAATCAGATATGCTGGCCAAAAGCGGATTTTGATTGAAATGGCATTAATTAAACTGTGTAAGCCGGAAATGGAAACGGATACCGAATCTTTAGCTGACAGAATCAGAAAATTAGAACAAAGGCTGGAGCAGGGAGTACCTGTACTGGATCCGGAATTAGTGCAGCAGATGCAGGAGGGAATGATAGGCAGCAGTATGGGAGCAGGTGCACAAATACAAAAAGAGCCGCTTCCCAGGGCCATACCTGAAGACGTCAGGCAGGTAGTGTCAAAGTGGTCTGCAGCGGTGGCCGAGGCTCCTAATCCCATGAAAACCTATTTAAAAAGTGCGTATCCAAGTCTTTCGGGAGATGGTAAGCTTTTGATTGTAGTTCAGGATGGGCTGCCTTCCGATTATTTCAGGCAGGACGGACACAGAGAAGAACTTCAGAAAATTCTCTCAGAATATGCAGGAAAGGAAATTGAGATAGCAATTCAAAATTCAGACAGTGGCAGGAATCCTCAGGATACTTTTCCGGATCTGACAAGGCTTGTTTCGGAGAGCATCAATATGGAAATTGAAGAAATTGAGGATGAAGATGATGAACTTCCGGAAGATGAATTTTAAAAGGGAAATTATTTGCTTGAAATCAGTATCTGATTAAGAGTAAAATAAAAAAATATTATATAGAGCAGGAAGGAACAAAAAAATGGCAAAGCGTGGCGGATTTCCGGGCGGCGGTATGCCCGGCAACATGAACAACCTGATGAAGCAGGCACAGAGAATGCAGCGTCAGATGGAAGAGAATCAAAAAGAACTGGAAACAAAGGAATTTACTGCTAAAGCAGGCGGCGGAGCCGTAGAGGTAACTGTTACCGGTAAAAAGGAAGTAACGAAAGTAAAACTGTCGGAAGAAGTAGTAGATCCTGATGATATTGAAATGCTGGAAGACCTTGTGATGGCAGCGGCTAATGAAGCGCTGCGTATGGCAGAAGAGGCGAATGCTGAAGCTATGAACAAAATGACGGGAGGCCTTTCACTGGGAGGAGGATTTCCCTTCTAATGGATTTGTATAGCGGACATATTAACAAATTAATAGATGAACTGGCAGGGCTTCCGGGAATCGGGATCAAGTCAGCTCAGCGTCTGGCTTTTCATCTGATAAATATGCCTCAGGATAAAGTAAAGCGGCTTGCTAAAACAATTCTGGATGCCAAGGAAAATGTCCGTTACTGCAGTGAATGCTATACGCTTACCGATAAAGAGGTATGCCCGGTATGTGCCAATCAGAAACGCGACCATACCACTATCATGGTGGTGGAAAACTCCAGGGATTTGGCTGCATATGAGAAGACAGGAAAGTATGAGGGAGTGTATCATGTATTGCACGGGGCAATATCTCCCATGTTGGGAATAGGACCCGGGGATATAAAGCTGAAGGAACTGATTAAGAGGCTGGAAGGAAATGTATCGGAAGTGATTATAGCCACTAATTCCAGTCTGGAGGGTGAAACAACTGCCATGTATATTGGTAAGCTGATTAAACCTACCGGAATTAAGGTAACAAGAATTGCCAGCGGCGTGCCGGTAGGTGGCGATCTGGAATATATAGATGAAGTTACACTGCTTCGTGCGTTGGAAGGAAGAACAGAATTATAATCAAATATAAATTTTGAGAGAAGAAGGGATTAAAATGCCGGTAACAAAGGAATTGTTTGGAACAACTAAATGCGGTAAACAGATATACAGATATTATATTTCTAATAGTAAAGGATTAAAAGCCGGAGTTATTAATTACGGTGCGATACTGGTAAATCTATTCGTGCCTGATAAAAATGGCGAAGCGGCAGATGTGGTTCTTGGGTATGATACATTGGAACCATATTTTGAAAACGGAAGTTTTTTTGGAGCTACGGTGGGACCCAACGCTAACCGAATCGGAGGAGCCTCCTTTATATTGGATGGACAAAGATACAATCTGGATGTAAATGATGGTGAAAATAACCTTCACAGTCATATGGCGTTGGGATATCACAAAAGAGTGTGGAACGTTGCTGAAGGAACGGATAGCGTCACATTTTCTCTGGAAGATGAAGACGGTTCCATGGGCTTTCCGGGAAACAAAAAAATCAGTGTTACCTATACGGTAACGGAGGATAATGAGTTAAAACTGCATTATCAGGGGGAAAGCGATAAGAATACGATTCTGAATATGACGAATCATACCTATTTTAATCTTGCAGGACATAATTCGGGCAAGATACATAATCATAAGCTGCAGCTTATGGCATCAGCTTATACTCCGGTTGTGGCAGGGGCCATTCCCACCGGAGAAATTGCATCCGTTAAAGGAACGCCCTTTGATTTTTTAACTGAAAAGCAGGTGGGCAAAGAAATTGATGCAGATAATAATCAATTAAAGCTGGTACAAGGCTATGACCATAACTGGGTGATTGACGGGGCGGCCGGTACATTGCGGGAGTTTGCAACCGTAACAGAAGAAACCTCCGGCAGAATAATGAAGGCTTATACAGATTTACCGGGCGTTCAGTTTTATGCCGGGAATTGTATTGCGGAAACGGTAGGAAAAGAGGATGCTGTTTATGGTCCAAGGTGCGGATTATGCCTGGAAACGCAGTATTATCCCGATACAGCTAACAGGCCTGAATTTCCAAGTGCAGTGTTCGGACCGGACAGGAAGTATGATACGGTAACAATTTATAAGTTTATATAAAAGCAGAATAAAAGATATGGGGAAAACTCATATCTTTTATTCATAACAACGGAAAATTCGTAAAATTTGTAGATGCCTCAGGGTTTTAATATGCAGGATTTGACATGAAAACAGCTTCTCTGCTGTTATAATTATAAGAAATAACAAGGAGAACGTGTAATTTGCGGAAAAGAAATGAATTTACCGGCAATTGTTAAACAAATGGGCAGGATTGAGGGCGAGAACAGAGTATACATTGAAGACTATGTTTATACCTACCTGAATGAAATAAAGCAGAAAAAATGTGGGTTCCCGGTGAGAGTAGCCTTATATGGACATGCTTTCAGCAAGGATAACAAAAATTTTTATCTGATATATGGAGCTTCCTGCATTATGGAGGAACTGGAAAATGGAAAAGACCAGGAAACAATCAGAAAAGTATTTTTTGATGGATATCATCTGATAGGCTATGTTAATATATACGATAAGCAGGAAATAACCGGGGCTGAAAATGGGTGTTATATTTTTTATGAAGCCAATGTGCCCATGCAAAACTATATGCTTTCCTGTTACGAAAGGAAAAATAAAGCGGTTGATAAGGAAAAAGTACTGATAAAAAAGAATGTAAACGCAGATTTTTGCAGGAATCTGCTCCAAAAAATGCTGTTGGCATTTGCAGCAATTATTGCTGCTGTATCGGTGGCGATTATCAGTAATTACAATGGAATGTATGATTTTGTCATGATGACGGTAAATGCGTTGCAGGAAATAGAATAGTTAAAGGGTTATGTGTACCAAGGATATGGAGATGAATCAATGTCTAATGTGCGGGATTATCTGAAAGAGAGAGAAAAAAGGCTTGGAACCACACAAAGCGTTAATTATAAAGAGAAGATAAGAAGTCATAAGCTTACAATTTTTTATCGTGCAGCGCTTGGGATTGTTCTAATAGCGGCAATAGCAGCCTTTTTAATGTCACAGTGGAAAAATAAAGTATTTACAGAAAGTGTGGTTGCAAGCTCGACGCCTGTTACTATTGTTCAGGGAGCCAGTGTGGAAAAACTGGGAAGCAATGTGCTTTTATATAGTAAAGACGGCGCAAGTTGTCTGGATGCCAAAGGAAATGCTCTTTGGAATCAGACCTTTGAAATGCAGAATCCAATGGTTTCGGTATGTAATAATGTGGCAGCGCTTGGAGATTATAATGGACGGACAATTTATGTGGTGAATGATACCAGTCAGCTTGGTACAATAAAGACGAATCTTCCGATTAGGAAAATATGTGCAGCTGAAAGCGGCGTTGTTGCGGCTGTGTTGGACGATGCTGATGTTACAAGGATTTTTTTGTATAATGGAAATGAAAATACGGAAACCTCCATTGTGGACATTAAAGCAACCATGGATAAGAGCGGATACCCTGTCAGCATTTCCTTATCGCCCAATGGAAAGCTTTTGGCAATTTCATATTTATATGTGGATAGTGGAGATATGAAATCTACAGTGGCTTTTTTCAACTTTGGTGAGGTGGGAAAAAACCAGAGTGATAATTACGTCAGTGGTTATGACTATTTAAATACTATTGTACCGTATGTACAGTTTATGAGCAATAATGCGGCTTTCGCAGTATCGGATGATAGAATTATATTTTTCGAGGGAAGTGAAAAGCCAAGTAATATTGCAACCACTCTTTTGGAGGAGGAAGTACAGGGAGTATATTATAATGAAAATTATATAGGCCTGGTTTTTATTAATCAGACAGGAGAAACTGCGTATCGCCTGGATGTTTATAATGCGTCAGGAAATAAAATACATTCTTTGTTTTTTGATATTGAGTATACGGATATTGTTTTTAACAGGGATCAGATTATTATATATAATGATATGGATTGCCAGATTTGTAATATAAAAGGAGTGGACAAATTTGTGGGAGAATTTGAAAAACCGGTATCCCTTATAGTGCCTACTTCTTCAATATATAAATTTGTTTCAGTAACAAGCAATTCTATTGATACTATTGAATTAAAATAGTTTTACCGGGAGATAAAGATACATGTATTATGCAGCGTTGATAGTTATAGCGTTAATATTTATTTGGAGAATAGCAGCCGGTTTTAAAAAAGGCATGGTTCGGGAAATCATTTCCCTGATTGCAATGGCAGCAGCCGGGTTCTGCATGCTTCTTATTATCGCGGCTATCGGCAGTTATTTAGACAGGGAAATAGGCAAGCTTGTGCAAATGATTGCTGTTCTTTTTGTGGTGTGTCTGGTATATCGTCTTGTTAATACTCTTTTTGTTTCGCTGAAATTGATTTCAAAACTTCCTATAATAAAAGGTCTGGATAAAATTATGGGAGCTGTAGTGGGATTTGCAGAAGCGGGGATACTTGTTGGATTTCTTGTATATATTATCAAAAACTGGGGATTATCTAATCTGGTATAAGTTTTATTATTATACGTGTTGTAATCCCGGAAAGAAAATCTTTTTATTGCTTAAAAGAAAAAGATGTAACAGTTCAGCCATACCATTTATAAGTTGAAGGAATGTACATTTCCATCCCCAAATGTAGGTATAAACCGCCTTTGCTTCTGCATAAGTGAACTGATATAAAAAGATAAAAATTTAGCAATTATTGCATTGACAAGAAAATTATGTTAATGCTATAATAAAAATCCACCGCGAAAGAACGGCGGACAGATAAAAAGATATATGTAAAAATAATCCAAAAAGTTTTGAAAAAGTCTTGACAGAGGAAGGCAGCCATGATATTATATCATAGTTGCGTCCGGGAAAGACGGAACGGCTTCCGGAAGGACAGGAAGCGTGAACCTT